>JBAQMG010000060.1:0-42361 GCA_049302575.1 Desulfitobacteriaceae bacterium
CCGCAAATCATCAATAAGCATATGCAAAAAGCAACCGGACGCCCCATGGACATTCCTCCTGGTGTTGAAGCCATGATTTTAATGGCCCCGATGGCGGAAGAAGGCTACAAACCTTTATATCAATTGAATGATTACTATCATCCCAAGAATCTGGAGGGTATTTTTCACGTTCCCGTGGAATTGGATCAAATCCAAGATGATCGTTTTGCCTATTTTCTGGATGCTTTCTATCAGGCCGGATGTCGCAGGATCTTCTCGGAAATCTGCACCAACGCTTTGCTAACCTATGGGATAAAAATTAAGTCGATCAATTATGCTACCACCTCGTTCGTGATGTGGGGTAACTAGCGGTGGAAGCCATACTATTGGAATATATAACTCAAAGTAATGTGGAAAAACGGTTTCAGCAATTTAAAAATCCTCATTTTGTTAATTCACTATTTCTCGATAAGCCGGAAAGATACTCAAAAAACAGCCGACACAATTGATAATACTCCGGATATTCTACAGTATTTTATACCAATGTTATACCGATAATGGTAAAACGGTAAGGAGATTGCTTAGAACGGTTCATAACCACGCATTGTAAAATTCCAAATTTAAACAAGCGAAATTGACATCGGAGTTTTCAGGAATATGAGTTACAAGATATAGCCTTATCGTTAGGTGAACAGAAAATCCCCGTTCTCCCTACAAAATAATCTCAATTTGGTTCCCGTTTCCAGCCCGTAAATCCCTATTGCTAAGAGAGTCATTTAGCAGAATTTACATGAGCGAGTGCAGACGATAAGGCGTTAAGAACGCCAAGGGACTAGTCCATGGCTTGAACATGGATGACTCGAACAAGGATGTTCGAGGTTAGAACACCACTATGGATGGCAAGGTGGCGGATGGTGATTAGTGGCGGATGGACTGATGCCGTTTTTGTCAAGGATGGCAAAAAAACGGCGTTCATTAATGTAAAGCTCAGAAGTTTTGGCACATTAGTCTCCAGTGACGATAGTCTCCAGTGACATTAGTCTCCAGTGACATTAGTCTCCAGTGGAGACTAACGCCGAAGGTGCCCATATTGATTTACCTGATAAGCTATACCATAAAGGATTATTTTATGCATTATGCATTACTCTAAGCATTAACTACCTCATCCCCCCGCTCCTCCAACCGCACAGACAACAACTTAGAAACCCCAGACTCCTCCATAGTTATCCCATACAGCACATCGGCAACCTCCATCGTTCCCTTCCGATGAGAGATGACCACAAACTGTGTTAAACCACAGAGACGTTTTAGGTATTGGGCAAAGCGTGCTACATTAGCATCATCTAAGGAAGCCTCGATTTCATCGAGTATACAAAAGGGACTTGGCTTCACCCGGAGTAAGGCAAAGAGTAAAGCAATCGCCGTGAGTGCCCGTTCCCCCCCAGAAAGAAGGGATAAAGTCTGAGGCTTTTTCCCAGGGGGTTGGGCGATGATCTCAACGCCTGAGTTCAAAAGATCCTTCGGTTCAACCAGCCTGAGTTCAGCCCTGCCGCCTTCGAATAATTCCTTAAAGACCTCTTTAAAAGCTTCATTAACTGCTTCAAAGCCTGCTTGAAAACGCTGGCTCATTGTCTTATCCAACTCTGCAATCAGCTGCCTAAGAGACTGATTAGCGTCGATCAGATCTTGGTGTTGTGAACTTAAAAAATTACGTCTCTGCAACATTTTGGGATATTCCTCGATGGCGGCTTGATTGATCGGTCCCAGCTCTTCCAGCTGTTGTTTGATTTCCTGAATTCTCTGCCAAAGGATTTGACGTTCTAGCTCGGTCAGGTAATCCTGCGCTTCCTGCCAAGCTAAAGAAAACTCTTCTGCCAAACGTTTAGTGCCAGTCTCCCATTCCGCTTCCCAGCGGGCTAGACGTAATTCAATCGCATGTATTTTCTGTTCCAACGACTGTACTGCCTGTCTGTTAGTTTGCAGAACCTGCTCGGAAGCATTTAAACGAACTATCAGACTTTCCCGTTCCTGTCGCAATAAGCTGAGAGCCAATAAGTTTTCCTCTTGAACTATTGTCTTTTCCTTGAGGCCTGTTGTTCGTGACTGTATTTCCTGTTCAAGGTTGTTGCTGTCTAACTCCAACGTATTTTGTTCGATTTTTTTCTGGTTGAGTAATTTTTCGTTTTCCCGACAGGTAAGCTTTTCTTGAACTAACAAAGCTGCCGATTGTTCAAATTCTTGTTCCCATTTGGCACACCTGATTTTGCTCTCGGTCAAGCTCTCACTTTGCACTTCAATTCCTTCAGTACTTTCCCGAACCTCTTGTTCCTGCTTAGTAAGTTCCGCACGAACTTCACAAGCTTTTTGCTCAGTTAGTTCTAAACGAGCGGAAATAGTTTTAGCTTGTTCTGCAAATTCTGCTTGTTCTCGCCCTAGCTCGTTACGTCGCAGATTAGCTAAATTCACTTCTTCTTCCCCACGTTTAGTTTGCTTTGCCAAGCTCTCATTGCTGACTTTAAGTATCATCAGCTTTTCGCTTAATTCTTTGCTTGCTTTAGCCAGGTTTTCAATTCTATCCTTAAGTTCAAGTTTATCTGCTTCAAGCTCCTGGCAGATCACCGTTTGGGCCTTTAATTTTAGCTCCAGACGGTCTAACTCCTCACTCAATTCAGTAATTTCTCGAGCACGCGCCAAGAGATTCCCGCCTTTGCGTTGCACACTTCCCCCTGTCAAAGAACCACCAGGATGAACTTGATCACCCTCTAAGGTGACAATCCGAACCTTATAGTTGGTCGTACTCGCCACCCTAGTCGCTGCTGGCATATCTCTCACAATGATAATTCTACCTAATAAAAATCCTAAGGCTGGTCGAAACTCGTTCGCGAATTTGACAAGCTCTAGGGCTATTCCCACAAACCCTGGGTCCTTCCTAACCTCTTCACTCAAATTAAGCGGATTGGCTTGAATCACATCCAGCGGCAAAAAAGTTGCTCTGCCCAACTGATGAGTTTTCAGAAAGGCAATCCCCTTGTTGGCATCCTTGACAGTTTCCGCCAGGATATTCTGCAACCCTCCGCCCAAAGAAGTCTCAATAGCCAATTCCAGCTTTTCATCAACTTCAATCAGTTCTGCCACTGTACCACAAAGTCCGCCACACGCTGGAACCCCCTGCTTCTTGGCCAGCATTATTTCCCGTACCCCTCGTTGATACCCTTCCAAGGAATCTTCCAAAGTTCGCAAGGCTTGCCACCTTGCGCCTAACATATCAGCTTTTCTGGAGAAGCTGGCTAACTCAAGCGTGTTTTTCTGTAACAGTTCTTCTAGTTTATTAAGCTCACTTTGAAGCTTGGCTTCCTCTGCTCGCCTAGTTTTTACTTGCTTTTCCAAGTCAATTTGTTCTTTAGTCTGGGTATCAAGCAGCTTAATGTTCGTCTCAAGGCTGAGCTCTATTTGGTTGCTTTCCCGCTTAATTAGATTCATTTGGTAGTCTAAATTGGCGATCGTCTGCTGAATACTCTTGACTTCATTAGAATAATTGGCTTTTTCAGAGAGTATCTCGAAAAGCTCCACTTTAAGGCCTTCTAAATGTTCCGTACCCTTAGCTTCGCGAGCGAGCTTTAGCTGCTGCTCATCTTCAACTAACTTATTCCTGGCTGCATCAAGGGTAAGTTTAAGGATAACTTGTTTATCTTCAAGGGCTTTTATCCGCTCGGTTAAACCGATCAGCCTCTGGTTTTCGTCGTTAATCTCCTGCCCCAACCCCTTAATTCTCTCGTTAAGATGTTTGTGACGCTCTTCACGAAGCTTAAGCTCATGAGCTAAGGAATTAATAGTTTGTTCGGAAGTATAGACTTCATTTTGTTGCTGCTGAAGTTTCTGCTCAAATTGGTTTAATTCGAGCTTGTCTTGGAGGTATTTTCGTTCTTTGTTAGCTAATTCTGCCATAGCAGTAACTAAGCCAGTTTTCAATTCACTTGAATCTTGCTCTGCACTGGAGAGTTTCTCTTTCACTTCGGCTAAGTCCCGAACCACCAGTTGTACTTCTAAACGCTGTCTTTGTGCTCCAAGTTCAAGACTTTGTTCGGCAAGCAAAGTTTGGGTAGCTAAAGGCTCAAGTTGGGTCTCAATTTCTTGCAAAATATCTTCAACACGTAATAAATTTTGTTCAGTATCCTCTAAACGCTTAATAGTTTCTCGCTTACGAGCCCTGAATTTGGTGATTCCAGCAGCTTCTTCAATAATGAACCGTCTTTCTTCTGACTTTGAGTTCAGGATCTCTTCTACACGTCCCTGTCCGATAATCGAAAAACCCTCTTTACCAGCGCCAGTGTCCATAAACAGCTCTTGAATATCCTTAAGTCGACAGGCTGCTCGATTAATGTAAAATTGCCCTTCACCATTGCGATACATTCGACGTGTAATGGTCACTTCCTGAAATTCTAAAGGAAAAATCCCCGTTGAATTATCGAAGACTAGGGTGACCTCGGCCATACCAACTGATCGTCGCTGCGTGGTGCCTATGAAAATAAAGTCTTCCATTTTGTTTCCACGCAAACTCTTGACACTCTGTTCTCCCAACACCCAGCGAACTGCATCAGCCACGTTGCTTTTACCGCTCCCATTCGGTCCGACTATCACACTTAAGCCTGCCCCTAATTCTAACTTGACACGATCCGCAAACGACTTAAACCCTTGAATGGTTATGGCTTTTAAAAAAACAGGGAGATCCGCAGACCTAGTCATCGTTCTCCGTCCCCCATCCATCTAAGACTTCCTTGGCCGCCAGTTGTTCCGCTTCCTTTTTCGTACGTCCACTGCCCTTGGCCATCAGGTTCCCGTTCAGAAAAACTCCTGCTGTAAAGAACTTACTATGGTCTGGTCCCTCTTCCGAAAGGATACGGTAATTCACTTCGCTCTCCCGACGTTGAGCCTTCTCCTGTAACATCGTTTTATAATCACCGTAGTTCCCTTGAGCCACTTCTTCAATAGCGGGCCTTAACATCTCTAAAACAACCCGTCTAGCTACTTCCAAGCCGTATTGAAGGTAGATGGCACCAAGGACTGCTTCCCAAGCATCAGCAAGAATTGAAGGTCTCTCCCTTCCGCCTGATACCTGTTCCCCTCGCCCGAGTAAAAGTTCAGACCCTAACTCTATTTCTTGAGCTTTGCGCGCCAAGGTCGTTTCATTAACCACTGACGCTCGCATCTTAGTAAGTTCCCCTTCAGGACGATCAGGGTAGTTCAAATATAAATACTCAGCCACGATAAAATCAAGGATGGCATCTCCAAGAAACTCCAAACGCTGATTATTCTCTCGTCCAGGTTGAGGGTTTTCGAAGAGGTAAGAGGGATGAGTCAAGGCAATCGTCAACAGTTTATTGGGTGTTCCACCTAGTTCTAAGCGTTCAGCAAGACGGGAGCCTACTTCTCTTTTCTTGGCAGAAGATGAACTTACATTATTCTTATCCTCTGAGTATCCTTTATTCAAATTTACTGTACTCCTACGTCGGTGTTTCATCACTACTGTTTCTACTCCCTTATCCTTAAGCGAATTTTCGAATAATTATTGTAGCATTATGTCCGCCAAAACCGAAAGTATTCGATAAGGCTACGTTTACTTCTTGCTCACGAGCTACGTTAGGCACATAATCCAAATCACACTCGGGATCAGGTTCGCCATAATTAATCGTAGGTGGTATAACACCCCGTTCAATGGCTAAAGTACAAATGATGGCTTCGATCGCTCCAGCTGCACCCATGAGGTGTCCTGTCATAGATTTAGTTGAACTTATGGGCACCTTTGAGGCTGCTTCACCAAAGACAGTTTTAATCGCAGTTGTTTCATTAGCATCATTAGCATCAGTTCCTGTCCCATGGGCATTAATATAGCTAACATCTTCCGGGCTGATACCGGCGTCTGCCAAGGCCTTACGCATTGAACTAACTGCTCCCTCAGGTGCAGGCGTAGTAATATGATAAGCATCCGCGGAACTACCATAACCGACAATTTCTGCACGAATATGTGCCCCACGGGCTGTCGCATGTTCTAGAGACTCCAAAACTAAAATCGCTGCCCCTTCGCTCATAACGAAACCACTCCGACGTTGGTCAAACGGACGACAAGCTTGGGAGGGATTTTCCTTTTCAGTTGACATCGCTCTCAATGAACAGAAACCTGCAAAAGCTAACTCAGTTAGCGGTGCTTCTGTACCCCCACATAGCACAAGATCAACTTCGCCTCTCTGGATTAAACGCAAAGCTTCACCGATAGCATTAGTCGACGAAGCGCATGCGGTAACTACGGTTAAACTTGGTCCTTTAAGACCAAAGGTAATTGATAAATAACCCGCAGCCATATTGCTAATTAAGTTGGTCACAAAGAATGGGCTAATCCTTCCAGGCCCTTTAGTCATTAAAACCTCTTTTTGTTCCTCTAAAGTAATTATCCCACCAATTCCACACCCTAGAACAACACCTGCACGCTCTTTATCTATTTGTTCCAGATCAAGGCCGGCATCCTTGACTGCCAGCTTACCTGCAGCGATAGCCAATTGAACGAACCGATCCATGCGGCGAATTTCTTTTTTCTCTATCCATTCAGAGGGTTCAAAGTTCTTAATCTCACCAGCAACTTTTGTTGGTAACGAACTTACATCAAAGCGAGAAACGAAATCAATTCCAGGTTTTCCCTCAATAAGATTATTCCAAAACTCACTTAAGTTATTTCCCACGGGAGAAACAACTCCCATACCTGTTATTACTGCACGCTTTTTCATGAATGACCCTCTCCCCCTCTTAAGCCTGGAGTATCTCCATCTTAATATTTTCAAAAATCTGATGAACGGAAAGAATTTCCTTCACCTTAAAAAACTTAGCTCCTGAAAAGATCAAACCATTATGCACATCGCCTTGTTGGGCCAAGAGTAACCGCGAGATGATACAAAAGTTCCCTTCACACTGTTTTAAACAGTTAATGCAATGCGCCCGTCTGACATCCCCGTTATTTTCCAAAAGGCGAGTGAAGTCATTGATAATTGCCCGACCCGGTAGCCCTACCGGACTATGTACAAGCACCATGTCCTCTTCCTTAGCATTCAATAAATACTGTTTAAAAGCCGGTGCAGCGCTACATTCTTCACTCAGAGCAAACCGAGTTCCCATTTGAACTCCATCAGCCCCCAATTTTAAAAGCTCCGCCACATCTTGGCCATCAATGACTCCTCCAGCCCCAATCACGGGGATTTTCACAGCCTCTTTAACCTCAGGCAAAATCTCCCGCATAGGTCGGGTTGTGCCTATATGCCCACCAGCATCACTTCCCTCGACAATAACTGCTGCGGCACCAAGTTTCTCTGAAATTTTAGCTAATTTAGCTGTAGAAACCATAGGTACAATCGGCGTATTCGTTTCCTTACCCCAAGAAAACATATCCCTCGAAAATCCAGCCCCCGAGACCAAAAGATCGATTTTCTCTTCAAAGGCAGCTCGAACTAATTGCGCAAATTCTCTAACTGCAAACATAATATTAACCCCAATGATACCTGTGGTACGCAGGCGTGCTTCACGAATCTCCGCTCTCAATTCTTCGACGGTCATTCCGCTCCCTGCAATAATTCCAATTCCCCCCTCTTCAGCTACTGCCGCTGCTAAGGGAGCCATTGATACTTTTACAGCCATCCCACCTTGGATTATGGGGATTCTAGCCACTAAGTCCGCAATGTGGAGTTCGGGTATTTTCACTGTTTTTCCTCCTAACGGGTTAACCAATTCATAATTCACTTTAATTAGTCCATAGTATGGGAATACTGATTAGAAATTCAAATTCATAATTATGCATTATATATTCACGCGCTCGCTTTTTACTGGAACGAGAACTAGTTATGTTTTTAAAAGAAAGCCCCGCAGCACACTACGGGACCTTACGCAAATTAATGAAGACTACTTGTTTTCTTTAATATAGTTTACTGCATCACCAACAGTCCGGATTTTTTCAGCTTCCTCATCCGGAATATCCAAGTCGAATTCCTCTTCTAAAGCCATAATTAGTTCGACGATATCCAATGAATCGGCATTTAACTCTTCAAAAGATGTCTCTAAGGTTACATCTGCTTCATCCACCCCAAGTTGATCGACGACGATGGACTTTACTTTTTCAAACACTGCCATGCTCTAACTTCACCTCCTCTCACTAATAGTAATTTTGTAAAATTACATCGCTATGCCTCCATCAACAGACAACGTCTGTCCGGTTATATAGGCTGCCGCTGGAGAGACCAGAAAAAGAACCGCTTTAGCAACTTCTTCAGCAGAACCAATATGCCCAAGTGGAATTCCCTTGATTATTTCATTTTTTACTCCTTCTGGTAATATTGCCGTCATATCGGTAGAAATATACCCTGGTGCTACAGCATTAACCCGAATTCCTCTAGGCGCTAACTCCTTAGCCATTGATTTAGTAAACCCAAAAATTCCTGCTTTTGCAGCAGCATAATTGGCTTGTCCTGCATTTCCAGAAATACCAACCACTGAAGAGATATTAATGATCACTCCAGAACGTTGTTTTAACATTCCTTTACAGACCGCCTTTGTACATAAAAAAACACTTTTAAGATTAATATCCAGAACCGTGTCCCAATCTGCTTCCTTCATACGCAAAAGCAAATTATCCCGGGCAACACCGGCATTATTCACCAAAATATCAATTTTCCCATATTCCTCTATCGTTGTCCGAACGAGTCGCTCAACCTCTGACGCTTGACTAACATCCGCCTGAATAGACATTCCCTTACCACCAGTGGCCGTAATCTGTTTAACTATTTCTTCTGCTTTAACTGAATTGCTGGCATAATTAACAACTACTATAGCACCAGCAGTTGCTAATTCCAAAGCAATAGCTCTTCCAATCCCGCGCCCAGCACCCGTGACAATAGCCACGCTTCCGTCAAGCATCATTTTATCGACTCCCCTTTAAATATGCAAGTGACTTTTCCAGAGAGACTAAATCCCCAACCTGCTGTAACCCCGCCTCTGGGGCTATTTTCTTAATCAACCCAGTTAACACCTTACCAGGACCACATTCAACAAAGGTATCAACACCATGGGCTATTAAATAACGAATCGATTGTTCCCATAGTACTGCCCCACTCACTTGTTGCACTAAAGACTCGATCATCCGCTGTGAATCTTTTACTTCTCGAGCATCAATATTGGCAATGACCGGACAACGTGGGCTACTCCATTCCACTTCTTGTAAAACCTGCTGTAACTCTTGGGCAACCCCTCTCATTAAAACTGAGTGAAATGGTCCACTGACAGGCAAAGGGATAACACGCTTGGCACCTAGTATTTTGGCCCATTCCATAGCTTTGAAAACAGCCTGTGTTTCGCCAGAGATTACAATTTGACCTGGACAGTTATAGTTTGCCGGTCCCACCGGTCCACCCTCAGAGGCACGTTCACACGCTTCTTCTACCTTATCTGAAACCAAACCTAAAATTGCCGCCATACTCCCCTGACCCTCTGGTACTGCCACCTGCATTAGTTCTCCTCGACGACGTACTATCCTTAGTGCGTCCTCAAGACTAAGGCTACCCGCTGCGACATGCGCCGAATACTCACCTAAACTATGTCCCGCATGATAATCCGCCTCAATCCCAGCTGCCTGCAATTGACGCCAAGCTGCAATACTTACCAGTAAAATAGCAGGTTGAGTATTATAGGTAAGTTGAAGTTCTTCTTCAGGGCCAGTTTCCAAAATTCTCAGAAAATCTTTCCCTAATACTTTATGCGCTACAGCATAAACTTCTTGTCCTGAGTTCGTCTCAAAAAGTTCCTTCCCCATGCCAACATATTGGGAACCCTGACCAGGAAATACAAAGGCTAATTTACCCATTTGGTTATTCCTCCCACGAAGGAACTCATTAAAATCCTCTAGTAGGATTTAATTTTCCCCTTTGTCCTTAGATCATTTACTCTGAAAATAGGCCGATAATTTGAGCCACTCTGCTTCTGCTGAATCCATCACATCTCTCAAAATCTCCGCTGCTGGCTCTATGCGTTGAACTGCTCCAGCAATCTGACCTGCCATTACAGATCCATAGGCTATATCACCGTCCACCATGGCTAACCGCAATTTTCCTTCACCTAGCTTTTCCAATTCAGCTACCGCTGCTCCCTCTCGTTCAAGTCGGGAAAGCTCACGTGTAAAACGGTTATCCAAACAGCGAACTGGGTGCCCCGTAGTATAACCAGTAACCACAGTGTCGCGATCCTTAGCCTTAAGAATAGCCTGTTTTACTATTAAGGGAATTGTACATTCTGAAGCACACATAAAACGTGTACCCATTTGTACACCTGCTGCGCCAAGGGAAAGAGCAGCGATGAGACCGCGCCCATCGACAATTCCCCCAGCAGCGATGACAGGTATTTTAACAGCATCAACAACTTGAGGTACTAAAGGTAAGGTTCCAATTTCACCAACATGTCCTCCTGACTCCATCCCCTCAGCTATTAGAGCATCAACGCCAGCTCTTTCCAAGCGCTTAGCTAAAGCAACTGAAGCTACAACTGGAATCACTTTTGTGCCAATTTCCTTTAACTTCGGTACGTACTTGCCCGGGTTTCCAGCCCCAGTTGTGATCACTGGAACCCGTTCCTTGATGATCACTTCCATGATTTCCTCAACATAGGGCGACAACAACATCACGTTAACGCCGAAAGGCTTCTGCGTTACTTTTTTAAGCTTTTGTATTTCGTGTTGCAACCAGTCTGCTGGTGCTTGACCAGCAGCTATAATTCCCAATCCTCCACCATCAGATACTGCTGCAGCCAATTCACCAGTAGCTACCCAAGCCATTCCGCCTTGGAAAATTGGGTATTCAATCCCTAGGAGATCACAAATCTTAGTTTTAATCATTCCATCGCTCCTTTTTCGACCATTTCAAGACGGCCGCACCCCAAGTTAAACCAGCCCCGAAACCTACCATAACCAGCACATCTCCGTAGTTAAGTCTTCCCGACTTAACCGCTTCATCCAGAGCCACAGGGATAGAAGCTGCTGACATATTACCATAACGATCCAAATTGACGACAACCTTATCTGGAGATATTCCCAGACGTTTTACCGCGGCATCCACGATCCGAATATTGGCCTGGTGGGGAACCAATAAATCAACGTCTTCTTTAGTTAAGCCCGCTCGTTCTAAAGCCCTAATTGATGCCTCCCCCATAATTTTTACAGCAAATTTGAAGGTCTCTCTCCCAGCCATATGAATGGTATTTAGTTTTTGCGAAAGGGTCTCAGCAGTAGTTGGACTTTTCGAACCACCCGCTGGTACAAACAATAATTTAGATCCTGAACCATCAGAACCTAATTCAAAGCCCAAAAAGCCATAGCCTTCCTCAACTGGTTGTAGAACTGCAGCCCCAGCACCGTCCCCAAATAAAATACAAGTACTACGATCTCCCCAGTTGAGCAATTTACTTAGAGTATCTGCGCCAATAACTAAGACAGTGTGGTACATACCTGTAGCAATAAATTGACTGGCGGTAGTTACCCCATACAAAAACCCACTACACGCAGCTCCCTGATCAAACGCAGCAGCCTTTTTAGCTCCTAAACGATCAGCTACAATACACGCAGTGGCAGGGAAAATATAGTCTGGTGTAGAAGTCGTTACAATCACCAAATCCAGTTCTTCAGGAGTTACCTGCGCATCCTCCAAGGCCCGTAAGGCAGCTTGATAACAGAGCTCAGAGACAGGCATATCAGGCTTTGCTATATGGCGTTCCTTAATTCCCGTACGACTTACTATCCATTCTTCGTTTGTATCAACAATCTTCTCTAGGTCTGCATTGGTTAAGACATCTTCTGGAACAAAAGAGCCGGTACCCACAATCCCAACTTGACGCATAATCCACAAAACCTCCACATTCAGATATCAGAGATCGGAGGTCAGAGCTCAGAATTGGATGTACAATGTTTGACAATAGGATTCTGACCTCTAACTCCTAACACTCTACCATTCATCTTCTAACGTTTAACATGCTTCTAGGCATCTATTCTCGATCTGACCCTTGGTTTCCAATCTCTGACCTCTGTTATGGCTTCTGACCCCCTACCTCTGGTTTAAGTAGTTCTGTAAGTTTGACATTAACGCACTCTTGAGCAACACGTATCGCATTATAGATCGCTTTTTCTTTGGAACTACCATGACAAATAATACTAATACCCTTCACTCCCAGCAAAGGTGCCCCCCCGTATTCATCAGGATCTATTGTTTGAGCAATCTCTCTTAGGCCTGGTTTAACTAATAAAGCTCCAAATTTACGTAAATTTGTGGCTGTTATTTTCTCTTTAATTAATTCAAACAAGGCACTTGCTAGGCCTTCAGCCGTTTTCAATAAAACATTACCGACAAATCCATCACAAACGATAACATCAGCACGACCATAAGGAACATCACGACCTTCGATATTTCCAAAAAAATTTATCGGTGCACTTTTTAAAAGTTGAAAAGCTGCCTGGGTAAGTTCATTTCCTTTTCCTTCTTCGCTACCAATATTCAAAAGTCCTACTCGAGGATGAATAATACCCAAAATTTTTTCTGCATAGACACTCCCCATAAGAGCATATTGCAATAAATGTTCTGGTTTAGCATCTGGATTAGCCCCTACGTCCAAGACAAGTTTTCCACCCTTTAAAGTGGGCATTACTGTCGCTACTGCAGGCCGTTCAACCCCCCTAATCCGACCTAAGACTAATAAGGCAGCAGCCATCTGCGCCCCTGTACTACCCGCACTTACCACTGCATCAGCTAAGCCCTCTTTTACTAAACGAGTCGCAACAACAATTGAGGAATCTTTTTTGTTGCGCACTGCCTTAGCAGGATATTCATCCATAGTTATAATTTCACTGGCCTCTTGAAAAGAAATTGTCGCAGGAATCCCAACACTTGGTAGATAGGGTTGCAGCAGTTCCTTTTTCCCAACCAAAACTAATTCTAGTTGGGGATAAAGAGCAGCTGCCTTTAACGCTCCTTTGATAATCTCGGCAGGAGCATAATCTCCTCCCATGGTATCTACCGCAATTCTCATTATACTTAATTTACCTCCCCTGTGCGCCCAATTGGGGTATCTATGGCAAATAAGACCCAATCGCCCCGTAATACCTCTTCCTGACCTACGGTTAAAATAACCTCCACCCAATATTTGTTGCCCTTACGCTTCTGCACTTTACCACAAGCTACAACACTTTCACCCAAATGTACTGGTCGGAGAAATTTCAGGTTTACGCTCCCAGTAAGTGCTACATCAGCATCTACCAAGGTAATTGCTAAGGAATTAGCTTGGGCAAACAAATGATGACCTCTAGCAACTTGTGCCTTAAAAAGAACCATAGTATGGTCAACCTTAAGTTGCGAACGCGCCTGTTCTCCAACGACTAATTCCTGTAACTCGCCAATAACTTCTTGTTCACCTAAGGACTTGAGCGTACCGTAGGCTTCGTGAGCAACTACCCTTGTCCGCTCTCGCAATTCAGGAATACCTAATATCCCACGGTCATGTCTTATTGTCGAAATACTGACTCGAAACCGCATAGCCAATTCCTCATCGGTATAAAATGGATCAAGCAATACAATTTCCTGTAAGGCGTCTTGGCGCTCTTGTCTTTGAAAACGAGACAATATCATCACCAAATTTCCAAATCTTTCTTGTGACCTGGTCACAATTATAAAGCAATCGTCTTTTTTTATCAAGAAATTTCAACCGAACTATATAAGTTCTGATTTATAATGTACAACTTCATCATCCAAACAAGACTGTTAATAGAGGCGGTTTAAAAAGGCAAACAAAGCAAATCATCCTAAAATTATACATCTCTAATAAAAAAGAATCCTCGCAAAAGGATTCCGTTTTAACAAAATTGCAGTTATTCACTGATAGCAATAACTTGCTTGGCCTTATAATACCCGCAAGATGGGCAAATAAAATGCTGCAGTTTTGGTTGATGGCATTGGGGGCATTCGATGTGGTTAGGAGCGGTTAATTTCCACATAGCCCGACGCTTACGTACTCTGGATTTGGATTGTCGATGTTGAGCAACACCCATAGATTACACCCCCTTTAAATGTATAACAATTTTAATCCTCTGAGTTCCACCTAGTTAACCCTGTAAAGCGCTGATCCACCTCTTTGTCTAGACATTGACACTTGACTAAATTAAAGTTAACCCCACAAGATGGACAAAGCCCTTGGCACTCTACAGAACAGATAAACTTCATCGGTAAAGCCAACACAATTTGTTCTAAAATCCGATCCCCAATCTCAATCTCATCCTTATCATAAAGGAATGCTGTTTCTTTCTGATCTTCGGATGCAAGACCCCGCAAAACCCATTCATCCTCATATACTAAGTTCAAAGAATAAATAAATTCTTCTAAGCACCGACCGCAGATTGTCAGAAGTTCTGTTTGGATCGTTCCTTGAACCAGCAAAAACTTTCCAGTGTTGTGTACCTTAAGTTGAACGTGTAGTGGTGAATTAAAGGATAATTTATCAGTCCCAAATAAGAATCCAGGAAATTCCTCAGTTACGTCAAAAAGAACTGTGGATCCTAGATCTCGTTGAACTTGAGCTATATCCATTTTCATATTTAACACCTCAATGCACATAGACTATTATAGTTGGCACAATTTTCTTTGTCAAGCAAGGACTTTGGCCCCCTAATTTACCTAATTAAATGTAAAGTATCCAAGGCAATCATTAATTCCTCGTTCGTTGGAATTACCAACACCCTACAGGCTGCATCATAGATCGTGATATCTACCTCTTCGCCTCTGATTTTATTTTTCTCTGGATCCAAGGTAATTCCGTAGTACTCCATGTTGTTACAGATAGATTCACGCATAGGTCGAGAATTCTCACCCAAACCGCCCGTAAAAATAATTGCATCTACTCCATTTAAAAATGCAACATACGCTCCAATATATTTTTTAACATCATATGCAAAGATATCCAAAGCAAGTTGAGCTCGATAGTTTCCTCTGGAAGCCGCCTCTTCAATATCCCGAAAATCACTACTAACACCAGAGACGCCTAAGACCCCACACTTATTATTTAAAAAATCATTAGTTTCCCGCGAATTCCAATGTTCTTTGATCATGATGAAAGATACTATCGCTGGATCGAGATCTCCCGAGCGCGTTCCCATCATTAAACCTTCTAAAGGGGTAAAGCCCATGGAAGTATCGACTGATTTCCCATATTTAATAGCTGTGATTGAAGATCCGTTTCCTAGATGACAACTTATGAGCTTTAACTCGTCGAGAGGTTTCTTTAACAAAGCAGCAGCCCGTTGGCTGACATATTTATGTGAGGTTCCATGGAAACCATATTTTCTTATCTTATATTTTTGATACATTTCATAGGGCAGTCCATAAATATAGGCATAGGGGGGCATGGTTTGGTGAAAAGCTGTATCAAAAACAGCTACTTGAGGCACGCCTGGCATCAGTCGTTGACAAGCTTCTATCCCCGCAATATTAGCTGGATTATGAAGTGGGGCCAGTTCTATACATTCCTTAATGGCCTGCATTACCTGATCGTCAATAATCACGGATTCAGAGAATTTCATCCCCCCGTGAATGACTCGATGTCCAACAGCGGCAATATTCTTTAAGCTTTTTAGTGCTCCATAATCGTTATGAACAAGTGTCTCAAGTACTAATTGAATCGCAACTGTATGATTAGAAGTATCGGAAGTAAATACTTCCTTTTCCCCACCCTTCAGTCTATGCGTTAATAACGAACCCGGTAAACCAATCCGCTCAACAAGCCCTTTAGCTAATGGATTTTTTGTATTCATATCTAATAATTGATATTTTAATGAAGAACTCCCACAGTTAATTACAAGAATATTCACGTTCTACAGCTCCCTTAGCTTACCACCTTAACGCATCTAATTTTAACTTATTTTTAAAATAGCTCATTGTCAATTGCCATTAGTGTTCCCTGACCGAATAATTCTAGCTTTTTCCTAAGTGCCAGTTTATACCACTATATCCATTATAATTACTATAAAAAAGCATTGCGTAATTTTGCTATTTTACTTACTTCACTTTCGTCGAATTACAGCAGATTGTGCCGTTCTAACCTTGATGCTTCTAGAATCTTTTAGCCAACCATATTATTCAGGTAGGTGATATAAAGATGAGTTCAACACTTCGACTAATTCCACTTGTTTTACTTGCACTAGGTATGTTTATCTATCCCCAAGATGTTCTTTCTTCTGCCACAGCTGGACTTACGCTCTGGTGGCGTTTTGTGCTCCCTGCCTTATTACCTTTTTTTATACTATCAGAACTCCTAATAGGTCAGGGATTTGTTCATTTTCTCGGGGTTGTCTTGGAACCTTTAATGCGTCCCCTTTTCCATCTACCAGGAAGAGCTTCCTTTGTTGTTGTCATGGGCTATACTTCAGGCTTTCCCCTAGGCGCAGTTCTAACTGCTCGTCTACGCCAAAAAGGAGAACTAACTCGTGAGGAAGGAGAACGGTTATTAGCTTTTACCAATAACCCTAGCCCGGGTTTCATGTTTGGGGCCGTAGCCTCAGGTATGTTAGGCAAACCTAATCTTGGCATCATCCTGGCTTGTTCAGTTTATTTAGCTAATTTAGGAGTCGGCCTCTTATACCGGTTTTATCGCCCAAGCACAATTTCTAAACAAAAAAAAACTGCTCCCACTTTAAAGCGTGCCCTTCAGGAAATGCGACAGGCCCAAACCCTTGACGGAAGACCCTTTGGACAAATATTAGGTGATTCCATCCGTAATAGTGCCACAACCGTAATATCCGTTGGCGGCTTTTTAGTCTTCTTTTCTGTAGTTATCCGCCTATTAACAACTTGGCATGTTACTTCCTTCATAGCAACACTATTACACCCTTTACTAGGTGTTTTATTACCACTTCGAGGACTAGAAAGTATTATCAATGGCCTCTTCGAAATGACCCTTGGTTGCCAAGGAACAATTCAAGCCTTTTCTATGCTTTCACAACAAGTAGGAATACTTTCATTCTTAATGGGCTGGGGGGGATTATCTGTTTTTGCTCAAGTTGCCAGCTTTACCGGAGAAACCGATCTTCGCCTGGGTCCCTTTGTTATTGCCCGTATTCTCCATGCCTTCCTAGCTTTAGGCTTAAGCCAACTCTTTCTATTGATTGCCAAAGTCCCGGCCAGCACTCCAGTCTTTCCTCGTTCGTACACTACGACCGAACTTTGGTTAACCACCTGGCGGCAAAGTTTTCTAATGTTTGCCGGGAGCATTGGATTTTTGCTTGTTCTTGCTCTATTGTACCGTTTTGGGTCTAGGTACCTAAGCCATTAGATGTTACCCAAAAAAAGAGTGAGTTTATTACTCACCCTTTTCAACAGTTTCATTAGTCTTTTCTTGATTAACAGTTGTCTTAAGCTCCTCACGGTTACGCCGTATCGATTGTACAGTCTCATGAACCTTGGCCTCAATGCCTTCTAATAATTCATCAGCATATTGTACTGCTCCAAATTTAACCTCACGCGCATAGATTTGAGCCTGACGAACTACATCTTCAGCATACCCTTGAGCCTGTTTGACTATTTCATTGTCCTCCGCTATTTTTTCCACATAACTTTTTCCACGATCCATTAATTTTTGAGCTTCCGTTTGAGCTTCATCGATAATTCTTTGCCGTTCATTTAACACCCACTTAGCATTACGTACCTCCTCAGGCATAACGGAACGTATTCGATCCAACAACTCAAAAATAACTGAATCATCCACCAAAACCTTCCCTGTCAGTGGAATTTTAGTCCCTCGATCAACTATTTCCTCTAATTCATCTAGCAAACTTAAAACATCACTTTCCAAAGTCCAGCCTCCCCCTATTATAAATCCATTCGTTGAATATACCACATTTTGGTGTCTCCGTATTTGCCTACTTTACGTACTTCAAAAGGATATAATTCATTAATCATTTCTTCAGCTTTACTTGTCTCTACCACAATCACACCATTTGGGCTTAAACGGCAAGGGTTGGCGAGTATAGCCAAAACACGTGCCACTAATCCCTTTCGATAGGGTGGATCGAGAAAAATAAGATCAAAGACCTCTTGGCTAGATTCCAAATACCGTAAAGCTTCCTGCGGTATAAGCTTAGTGCGATCCAGCACCCCAGCTAACTCAAGATTTTCCCTGATTACCTTTAACGCTGCGGAACTTT
The DNA here is from genome assembly GCA_049302575.1 of Desulfitobacteriaceae bacterium. Classification (GTDB taxonomy): domain Bacteria; phylum Bacillota; class Desulfitobacteriia; order Desulfitobacteriales; family Desulfitobacteriaceae; genus JBAQMG01. The sequence continues at coordinate 18,233 of JBAQMG010000060.1, forward strand.
CCTCAACTAAAACTGCCTCTTTAGCACCACGCGACAGAGCCTCAATTGCTAAGTTACCCGTTCCTGCAAAAAGGTCTAATACTTTAATATCCACAACCTTATCCCTAAGGACATTAAATATTGCACCTTTAACTTTGTCTGAAGTGGGACGCGTTAACAGACCTTCAACAGTTTTAAGTCTCCGTCCACGCATAGTTCCAGCAATAATCCGCATTAAAACCCTCCTTATATTATAACAATTTAATACGTAGGAAAACTAGCCTAATCTTGACAAAATTTTTTAGCCTCGAATAAATTCCTCTGTAATAGTTTATACTACCTAAAGGCGTAAAACAATCGCCTTCCCCCATCCAATTCTTCCTTTAATTTCTCCTCTTTAGTCATTGGTCAACAGGCCAGTGACCTTTTTAAAGTTACGACATAAAGGAGAGTATACAATGCAAAGATCAAAATTATTTCAACACTATAAGGTTAATCTGGACTTAGCACTTGAAGCTCATGAAATTGTTCGAGGTGAAACCGATCAAGAAATTCCCGGTGTTCGTCTAGAAGAGGAACGATTCGATCATGCTACAGTAACTACGATCACAATCGAAACAGCTCAAGGTGTTCAAGAAATGGGTAAACCGCTGGGACAATATATAACGATTGACGCTCCTGATATACGTCAAAACGATTATCTCATCCACAAGGAAATTACCGAAATACTAGCCCAAAAACTACTTAAATTTATGAACCTAAGCGAAAATGCCAGTGTTTTGTTAGTTGGCTTAGGCAACTGGAATGCAACTCCAGATGCTCTCGGACCACAAGTTGTCAATAAAAGTTTAGTCACACGGCACCTTTTTCATTATTCGCCTACCGAACTTAACGGAAAATTAAGAAAGGTAAGTGCCATTGCTCCTGGAGTTTTAGGTTTAACGGGCATTGAAACTGCCGAGATTATCCGGGGCATTGTAGAGCATGTAAAACCCGATCTTATTATAGCCATAGATGCTTTAGCCGCTGGTTCTTTAGAACGAATTGGGACAAGTATCCAATTATCTGATACGGGTATTCATCCAGGCTCAGGTGTAGGAAATCGACGAACAGGCATCGACGAAGAAACTATGGGTTGTAAAGTTATCGCCATAGGTTTGCCTACCGTCGTTAATGCCGCTGTCATTGCCAACAATTGTTTAGATACTCTATTAGAACAGTTACAAAGTAGCCCGACACTTTATCAATTATCTAAAGGTATTAGCCCTCAATTTACAACCCAAATCATCGATAAGGTTCTTTCCCCTTTTAATGGAAACTTAATGGTTACTCCAAAAGAAATAGATAATTTAATTCAAACAGCCGCTAAAATAATTGCTGGTGCCTTAGGAATAAGCTTACACCCAGGGATTGACCGTGCGGATTTTGAACGTTATTTACATTGATAAAGGAGCGGGTTTTGCCCGCTCCTTTATCCTAACTATTTTTTACTTCTTGTGTTTACGATTAGCAATCCCAATTTCTTGAGCTACTTCATACTTAAACTTTTCCATTTCTGGAGTCAGTACAATCTTGGGTTTGTCCTGTTTAGGCATTAGCATTAACCTCCCTTTCGCTCCAACTTTTTAAACGGTAAACCTCTTTCGTTACCGCTCCATTTAAACCTCTTATCTAAAGCATATTATTTGATAGAAAGATACTTAACATACCCGACAAATCATCCCATCATTTCCTTAGAGAGTAAAGAAAATTTAAACTTACATTATGACGCCGTTTTTCAATGTAAGCCAAGCTTTTTCGCTGAAAAGCATTGTTCAACTTCTTGTAACAATTTCGGGTATTCTTGAGGATTTTGTAATACCTTCTGCGTCATCAAGTACGCTTTCTCAATCAGGTCAACGTCTCGCACAGGATCTGCCAGACGCAACTCGGGAAGACCATGTTGTCGAGTTCCCAAAAGTTCTCCGGCTCCACGCAACCGTAAATCCTCCTCTGCGATTTTAAAGCCATCATTAGTCTGGCAGAGAATATTTAAACGGGGACTGTTTTGCACTTCAGTCATCAGAATACAATAAGACTGCTCACTTCCCCGCCCTACACGTCCGCGAAGTTGATGAAGTTGAGCTAACCCAAAGCGTTCGGCTCCCTCCACAACCATGACCGTCGCATTAGGGACGTTTACCCCAACCTCTACAACAGTCGTTGCTACAAGAATATCTATCTCACGAGTCAAAAAGTCACGCATAATACTTTCTTTTTCATTCCCTTTCATTTTCCCATGGATTAAAGTCACTCGACGTTCTGAATAGCGTTCTTGCAAATAGATGGCATGCTCAGTCGCCGAAGTAACATCTAGAACTTCAGATTCTTCTACTAGAGGACAAACGACGAAGATCTGGCGCCCTAAAGCCATCTGTTCTCCTAGAAACTTTTCGAGGTTGGGTCGTCCCCTTGGAGATAATTTCCGCGTTAAAACAGGTTGGCGACCAACAGGTAGTTCGTCTAAGACGGAAATTTGTAAATCCCCATACAAAGTAAGCGCCAGAGTACGAGGAATAGGCGTCGCCGTAAGCACTAATACATGGGGATTTTCCCCTTTATTTTGAAGCATAGTACGTTGTCGTACACCAAAACGGTGTTGTTCATCCGTAATTGCCAGTCCTAAAGCCTTAAATTTGATATTTTCTTGTATTAAAGCATGTGTACCTATGATTACTTGAGCACGGCCATCAGCAATTTTAAGCAGATTTTCCTCCCGATCAGCACGTTTTTGACTGCCTAATAACATGGCAACAGTTACACCAAGGGGTTCAAACATCTTTACTAAGGATTGGTAATGCTGCCACGCTAAAATCTCAGTTGGAACCATCATTGCTCCTTGGTAGCCTGACCCTACCGCTTGCAGTAAGGCTGCCATAGCCACAGCAGTCTTCCCCGAACCGACATCGCCTTGAACCAATCGAGCCATGCCCTTGTTGCCCTTCATATCACGGAAAATCTCCTGTATGACCCTAGCTTGAGCCGAAGTTAACTTAAAAGGCAACGTTTGAAAGAATTGTTCCACTAGGTCTCCCCCCCCTGAAAGAGGAGGACTTTCCTGTCGTTCTATACCAAGGCGCATCCGTGCTACAGCCAATTGAAGAAAAAGGACTTCTTCCCAGACTAAACGTTCCCGTGCTTTGTGAAGACTTTCCTTAGAATTAGGGAAATGAATTTCTCTATGGGCCGTTACTCGATTCATCCACTCCCATTGATCATCTCCCATCAATATTTCCGGGAAATACTGTTCAGTATGGTTAATTACACTTTTGATAAAATTACGCAATACCTTAGAAGACAAATTCACAGTTTCAGAATATACTGGGACGATTTCCGTTATAGACATTAACGTTACAGCTTCACCCATGGCAAGCTTCTCAATATCACTCACTACTATTTCCGGAACCCGCTGTAGACCTCGTACTTTTCCCGTTACTGTTACTACGGTTCCTGTTGGAAATTGTTTAACAATATATTGTTGGTTAAACCACACTGCATAAGCTAAATGTTCATCCTGCTCAAGTGTGAGTTTAATTACTTTAATTCTTCCGTTTGAAATCTGATGGGCGATAACTTTAGCCACGACTGTTACATAATCGCCATCCTTCAATTGGGCTAGCCGAACATGACAACGATCTTCATAACGACGGGGATAATACACAAGTAGATCCTCAATGGTATTAATTCCAGCTTTCTGTAACTGCTTAAACCTTAGAGGACCAATCCCTTTGATATATTGTAACTCTGTCTCTCTAGCTAGCTTTGGAACAACAATTTGCTTGGTAATCTGCTTCGGAATGATCACTTCATCTACCAATTCTGGCCTTGCCTGTTTTTTCAGAGAGTCTTCTGAACTTAAGATACCTATCAAAGTAGAGCCAGAGCTCTCTTGTTCCAAGGAAAAAAGAAGTTTATCAACAAAACCAGTCAACTCAAGGAGTCCCTGTTGTTTTTTTATTAACCCCCAAACCTGATATTGTCTAGCAATTAAGTCTATAGAACTAAAATTAACTTCAGGAAAAAGCTGTTCTAATCTCGGCAGCATCCCCAACAGCAAAGCCTGAAATCCCCCAAAGACCCCCGTGTTTGTATAGCCTTGTTTTTCTTCAGTCAATAAGGCCCGTTTTAGATTATTTAAAACAACCTGCTGTTGCTTATGACCCATAAAAACAACCCTCTTAATAATGCATAATGCATTATTAAGCACGATTAATTCATAATTAAGCATTGTGCATCTGAATTTTTATTTTATTTAAACCAATTCATACTTGTACATTTTGAATTGTACATTAATAATCCTTACCATTCGTTACGATTGAACCTTCCAGTACCCCCACTAAATTATCGTGCGCAGCGAGTTCGCCCTTAAGCTAGAACCCGCACGCCTTGGACATTGATGTTAACCTTAGCTACAGTTAATCCTGTAAAATTTTCCGTCGTAAAACGAACGCGGTCTATTATGTTAGCTGCTACCTCAGAAATTTTCACACCATAACCTACAATAATATAGAGGTCAATGATTACCTCATTTTCTTGAACAGAAACAACAACCCCCCGAGCTAAATTCTCTCGACCGAGTAAATCTGCAAATCCATCCGTAATTTTGCGCGAAGCCATACCCACTAAGCCATAGCATTCCAGGGCTGCGCCACCTGCAATAGTCGCAATAACTTCTTCCGAGATATCAATTTTCCCTAAACTATTACTAATTTCTTTTCCCATCAAAAATGCTCCCTTCTGGCATTGGCTATATCGCTTCTATTCTACCAATTAAATCAACAATGTTCAAAAAAACTTTTGAGCATGATGTTTTTCCTCTTCAGTAAATTATAGGTCATCAGTGCAACTAAGGTTTTCGATTACGCCTGAAGGCTTGTCGAAAGCCAAGTTCTCTATAAAAGGTTTTTGGCATTTCCTAAATTCTAACTTGCCAAGCATCAAAACTTTTGTTAAAATTAATAAGTGTCATTTTGCGTGCAAAGGAGGTTTAAAATATGGCTAATATTTGTGCTGTATGTGGCAAAGGGGTTAGTACTGGTATGCAGGTCAGCCACTCTCATATTCGGACTAAGAGGACTTGGAAACCTAACCTGCAACGGGTACGTGCCCTTGTAAAAGGTACACCTACTCGAATTAACGTTTGCACCAGATGCTTACGTTCTGGCAAAGTCCAACGTGCAGTGTGAATCGAGGCAAGGTGCTCGAGACGCGAACTATGACGAGATCAGAAACTATTGTTTCTGATCTTTTGTTATTTACGGCTTCGAAACTAAAACTTAAAACCTCGATCTTTGCACTTCGAACCTCGCATTTTGCCTCGTGCCTCTAAAAGTAGCTCTTCACAATTCATAATGTATAATTTACAATGCTTAATTGCGCATTATGCATTATGCATCATGCATTAAATTTAAAAGTTCTTCCGTATTGAAAAAATAATGTTCATTACAGAAATGGCAGACCATCTCTATGCCTTCAGCGGAGATAAGGTCTGCTATTTCTCGTTTGCCTAAAAGCAATAAAGTTTCACCCAGCTTAGTTTTAGAACAAGTACACGAGAACTTAACCGGACGCTTTTCTAAAACGTGATGAGGAAGCCCCCCCATGAGTTGTCCCAGCATTTCTGCCATGTCCTTGCTTTGACTAGCGATGCTACTAATACCTGCTTGAAGTGTTTCTAAATGATCCTCCAATATTTGAATTGCTTCTTCCGAGACATGCGGAAGAGGCTGAAACAACAAACCACCTGCTCCAGCAACATGGTAATCCTTTTCCACTAGTACACCTAGCAACATCGCCGAAGGAATTTGTTCAGAGGTCCTCAAGTAGTGCACTAAATCCTCCGCAATCTCACCGCTGATAAGCTGAACCATACCATTATATATTTCACCGTTTTCCAGAGTGCGGCTTACGACAAGTTCTCCCTTACCAACTGCACCGGCCACATCCAGTTTGCCTGGTGAACGTAAGGGGAGGTCAACTAAGGGTTCTCTGACATACCCTCTTATCTCCCCAAGAGCATTTCCTATAGTTACAATCCCACCTAAAGGACCATCACCAAGGATCCTTAGTGTCAAATTTTCTGGCCCTTTAATAGAGCTAGCTAACAATAAGTTACCAGTCATTGAACGCCCCAAAGCCGCTGATGCCACTGGAGAAGTTTGATGGCGACAGCTTGCTTCTTCAACTGTATTGGTGGTACTGGCTAACACCCAACGAATTTCGCCCTTAAGCATTGTACCAACCCAAAGTTCATCATTAAACACCCAGATCACTCCTAGTCTACGAATGCATATGAATCATTTTGTAGAAATTAGATGTCTATACCTGTGAAATCGCCTCTTGGCTTAAGAAATACCCAGATTTTATCGATTGATATGTTGAGTAGACTGAGCCTCACGACCCCTGCTGCCCCTCTACGTACGTACCCAATTTAGGTATACAGCTCCTCAAAATATCATTTACACCATGTCATTGGAAACCTTAGTTGAAAAACATTCGGCCTCTCCAGTTTAAGATTCATAACGGGGCTCAATCACACTGCAGGCCTGTTGCCTACCTATTTACGCTTAACCGAAAGAATTACTCCTTCCAGCCCAAAACTCGCTACCAGTGAATGGCTAATCCTTTTCGGGGAGGTTTTCCACCCCCTAAATCACACAACATCGTCTGGAGCACTCTGCACCAGAATCTTATGTACATTGTAAATCGAAACTTAAAGAGCAAACTTTATTAGATAATAATTTTTTTTGCCACGACGAATTACAAGATATTTGCCTGCTAAGCGTTCCAATTGGGGAACCATAGCCTCAATATTTGTGCACCGAATATCATTAATATAAATAGCCCCACTCTGAATTGACTCTCGAGATTGCCGCTTTGAAGAAGCTGCTCCGATTTGTACCAATAATTCAACCAAGCTTATTTGATCATCTTCAACATTAGTCGAAGGCACATCGCTAAGCCCCTCTTCAATTTCTTCAGCAGACAAATTTGTGAGTTCGTCAGTAAATAAGGCCTGCGAAATTTTTTCTGCCCGTTGCATAGCTGTTTGACCGTGAACCAAGGCAGTGACTTGTTTGGCCAAAGTACGCTGAGGATTTCTTTTTTCTGGTTCTGTCGCCATTTGTTCTGCTAATTCACTTATTTCTTCTAAAGAAAGGAACGTGAAATAGTTTAAATACCGTATTACATCACGATCGTCTGTATTGAGCCAAAATTGGTAAAACGCATAGGGAGAGGTCTTGTTAGCGTCCAACCAGATTGTCCCCGATTCGGTTTTGCCAAACTTTGTACCGTCGCTTTTTGTTACTAAAGGTATGGTTAGACCATGTATCACTTTATCTTCATTCAGAGTGACCCTACGAATCAAATCGATACCGGCGGTTATATTGCCCCATTGGTCACTTCCACCGATCTGTAGTTCACAGTTAAACATTTCATTGAGTTTCATAAAATCGTAGGACTGTAAAATCATATAACTAAATTCCGTAAATGATATCCCTTTACTTAATCTCGATTCTACAGCGTCTTTAGCGAGCATCGTGCTTAAGGGGAAATTCTTACCGATATCTCTAAGAAATTCGATAACTTGCAGGGAACCCAGCCAGTCGAAGTTATTTGCCATAATTGCTGGATTTATCTCAGTTTCAAAATCCAAAAATCGTTCTAATTGTTTTCGGATTTTCAATGACCACTGATCGACCGTTTCTTTGGGGTTAAGCGTCCGCTCTGAAACCTTGCCACTCGGATCTCCGATCAGACCTGTACCACCACCAACTAAAGCAATCGGAATATGCCCGGCCTGTTGAAACCGTCTAAGCACCAAGATCGGAAGAAGGCTTCCTATATGTAAGCTATCGGCAGTGGGATCAAAGCCACAATAAAGAGTAATCGGATCTTTAGTCGTTCTGTTGTGCAAGGCTTCTTTATCGGTATTTTGATAAAGAAGACCTCTATTTTGTAAATCATCTAAGATATTCAAGCTGAACTTCTCCTTCCTTTATAAGTAAGTAATTATACTTTTTTTGTTTCTAAAAGACAATAGTATCTATCAATAAAAAAGCGAATATTAGAGTGAAATCCTTTGCGACTTGTAAAAGTATGCTATAATTTATAAGTGTATGTGAAGGAGTATTGTTAACATAAAGCCTCAGATAATTTACAGGAGGTAATAAACATGACAACCCGCTCAAAGTCGCCTATTTCAAAACGCATTAGGCGTTTATCAAAATGGCGCTTAACCCTGCTAATAGTATTAAGCCTGATTGTTCTAACTTTTACTTCAGTAACAATTTTCATCATGGTGGCCGCTGCTCAAACTCCAGCTTGGGATCCAGCGTCCTTATCCGATCAAAAACAGTCTTCTATCGTTCTGGATAAAGACGGCAATCAGATTGTCCTACTGCACTCCGACGAAAACCGCCAAACTGTCAAATTCCAAGATATCCCTCCTCAACTTCTCAAAACCTTTGTCGCAGTGGAAGATAAACGTTTCTACAGCCATTTTGGTGTTGATCCGATCCGAATTATGGGCTCTGCCGTACACGATATTCTTTCTCGAAGTGCCCGAGAAGGGGCTAGTACAATCACAATTCAACTTGCTCGCAATGCTTTCATTGAAGATCCCACTGCCAAAAAACTGAGCCGAAAAATCCAAGAAGCTACTTTAGCGATTCAGCTTGAGCACGAATATACTAAAGACGAAATCTTAACCTTTTATTTAAATAAGATTTTTTTTGGAGAATCTTCTTACGGGATTCGTGTTGCAGCCAAAACCTATTTCGGAAAAGAATTGAAAGATCTTAATCCTGGTGAAGTTGCTATGTTAGCTGGTTTACCACAGGCCCCTACGCAATATGATCCTTATCTACACCCAGAAAGTTCAAAAAACAGACGCAATATTGTCCTTAGCTTAATGAAAGATAACGACATAATTACACCTGCAGAATATAGTAAATATAAAGACTCACCCTTTACTTATGTTGATGAAATGAAAAAAACCCGAGGTGGAGCTCAGAAAACTACTATTGCCGCTACTAATTACAAATTTCCCTATTTTGTAGACTATGTCATTGAGGAACTTGAATCAACTTATAATCTTACTCCAGACCAAATTTTCAGCGGTGGTCTCAAGATCTATACTACTGTCGATCCCAAAATCCAAACCGCTGCCGAGACTATCTTTGCAGACTCAACTAATTTTCCAGAAGGTATGCCTGATATGCAAGTCGAAGGTGCTATGACCCTTATGGATCCCTCGAGTGGTTCCATCCGTGCTATGGTAGGCGGGCGTAGTTATACGACTAGAGGGTTAAACCGTGCTTGGTATTCGAAACGTCAACCTGGGTCTTCAATAAAGCCACTAGCTGTTTACGGCCCAGCAATAGAAAAAGGCGGCTATTTCCCAGGAACAGTCTTAGACGATATGCCTGTCAAATATGATGGTGGAAACGGTAAAACCTGGGCCCCTAAAGATGATGATGGTGCTTGGGAAGGACTTATCCCTATGCGTTATGCTTTAGCACTTTCTCGAAATGTCTATGCAGTTAAACTTCTGAAGCAAATAGGTGTTGATTATGGCTGGAAATTCGCTAAAGAACGCCTGGGACTTCCCCTTACTGATAATGACAAAGTATTAAGTTTAGCCTTAGGTACTGCTCAAGTTTCTACGCTAGACATGGCCTCTGCTTATAGCGTCTATGCCAATAACGGAATTCGCGTTACTTCTCATGCTATTGAAAAAGTATTAGACTCCAAAGGGAATGCCGCAATTACCCCAAAAATCACTAAAGAGCGACAGGTTAAAGAAACAACTGCCTACCTTATTAGCGATATGTTGCGCGGGGTTGTGCAGTGGGGTACTGGAACTAATGCCCAAATAGGGAACTGGGCAGTGTGTGGCAAGACTGGCACTACATCCTTGGATCCTGAGAAATACGGTAAAAAATCCGGGAACCCAGATGCCTGGTTTGCAGGCTACACGCCTAATTATACTGGAGTGGTTTGGATGGGTTACGATTCTGACCCAGACGGAAAACACTATTTGCCTAATGTTTATGGTGGAACCTACCCAGCTAAACTTTGGCAAAAGGTAATGACGGTCGCTTTAGCTGACATTCCGGTAATATCTAATTTTACCAAGCCAGAGGGAATTGTCGGTGGTTCCTATGATACAAAATCCGGACTGCTACCTAGTAGTCTAACCCCACCTCAATTTATTTCCAGTGATATTGCGGCCAAGGGAGATTTTCCAACTAAAGTAAGCAATGTCTGGATTCAAAAAGATATTGATGCTGATCACCCCACCTTTTTGGCTGGGTCAGACACTAAAAATACAATTACCAAAGTGTTTTTACACGCAACAGGACGTGATTCCTTCACTCCATGGATTTCCAGTGAAGCTCCTTATAGAATGCCTACCGAGTTTTTCAACCCCGATGTCAATACCAATGCAGCCTCTATTAATACTCCTACGACGATTTCAGCTATTACACCTCCCCCAGACAAAAACTCTACCATCCCAATTCTAGCTCTTGGACCGGTAATCTATGATACTTCCTCCTATTTAGCTACGATACCACTGACTTGCCCCGTTTCTGATAGCGATAAATACTCAATTATCTTCTATATTAAACGACCAGACAAAACTACAGTAACCTATACCTACAAGGACATAACGGTCAAATCTACATTTATTTCCATTCCGCTCAGTAACAACGTAAAGCAACCACCTACAGGGGACTATGATTTTACGGCTGCCCTCCAAGATCCTTCCACTCCCACCCTTGGATCAACCTCCAACATGGTTCGACTAAAGCTTTAACTAACCTTAACCGAATAAAGGCCCACATTATACTTATATGATCCAAAATATATTGCTAAAGAGTATCAAAAGCCGCAGCTTTGCTAATTAAGCTGTGGCTTTGCTATTTGCATTTCCTTACGCTTAGAAAATCAATTTAATTCGACAACAGTTACCCCTAAATCTCCCTCGCCGTGCTGACCTATACGAAAGGTTCGAACATGAGGGTGTCCGCTAAGGAATTCTTGGACACCTGCTCTCAACGCTCCGGTACCTTTACCATGGATAACATAAATTTGATTTATGCCTGATAGTATTGCATCATCAAGATACTTATCTAGTGCATAGGTAGCTTCCTCGACAAGCATCCCCCGCAGATTAATTTCATTTCTCAAGGTATTGGCTTTACTCATACTTAGTCTGCCTTCACCAGAAACTCTAGGCATCTTAATCGGCTCAGCTTGAACTAATCGTACCTCTGATAGTGGAACTGTAACCTTTAGAACTCCAGCTTGAACTTGAAGTTCTCCACTATCTGACGGAAGCTTGATGATCTGCCCCGTCTGACGTAGTTTAGACATATAGACAGTCATACCCAACTTAAATTGTTCGGGAAGTAGTCCCGTCTTTTTACGAGCGTTTCCACTAGTAGCTTCCAATTTATCATTGAGCTGTTTTAGACCAGATCGAGCCTTTTCGATACTAGCTTGTTCTCGCTTATCTTTCTTTAAGGCTTCTTTAAGTTCCTGGATAATGACTTCCGCCTCACGCCTAGCCATTTGAGCTATCTCCCCTGCCTCCTCCCTAGCCTTGTCCAACAACTTATGATAGTCCTCATCCTGACGTAAGGATCGCTGTTCAATAGCCTTACTCTTTTGCTCTACTGCCAATAATCTTTCCTCAGCGGTCCTTTTTTCCACTTCTATTTCACGCTGGGTTTCCTTAAGATTCTCCAATAAATCAGCCACTTGTAATTCCCGTTCGGTTAAAAAAGTCTTAGCCTTTTCTAGTACTTTGTCGTTTAAACCTAATCCGGCAGCAATGCTAAAGGCGTTACTTTTACCAGGTATTCCTACCAGCAAGCGATAGGTTGGACTCAAAGACACAGCATCAAATTCTACTGAAGCATTTTGCACCCCGGGCGTCTGAAAGGCAAATGTTTTAAGTGATCCATAATGCGTGGTAGCCACTACCCGACAACCTTGTTCATGTAACCTTGCTAAAATAGCCATGGCGAGTGCCGCTCCCTCAGTGGGATCGGTTCCAGCCCCAATCTCATCCAACAAGACTAACGACTTCTGATCAGCCAGATTAACAATATGAACGATATTTTTCATATGCCCTGAAAAGGTACTTAAAGATTGTTCCAGACTTTGCTCATCTCCAACATCGACGAAAATCTGCGTAAAAATACCGATCCGCGAATTTCCTTCAGCTGGTATATGGAGTCCGGCCTGAGTCATGGCCACAAGTAAACCGATAGTTTTTAAAGCAACAGTCTTCCCTCCAGTGTTAGGACCAGTTACCACCAGCATAGCAAAATCCTTACCAAGCTCTACCGTCAGTGGAATCACCGTTCCTTGGATTAAGGGATGCCTAGCCTGTACCAGTTTCACCTCTTGAGCTGCAACCAAGAGGGGTGTTCCAGCATTCATTTGCTCACTCAGACGAACTTTGGCCAAAATGAAATCTATGCTTGCCAAAACCTCATACAGCGTTCCGATTTCCGACGCTGAAGCTTGCACATATTCAGCAAGTTTAGCTAGGATTTTTTGGATTTCTCGTTGTTCCTTAAAAATTATCTCACGCAATTCATTGCCTAAATGAACAACAGGCAGAGGCTCGATAAACAGAGTTGCACCGCTCCCAGATTGGTCATGCACAATACCAGGGAAGGAGGAACGGTATTCCTGCTTAATAGGTACAACATAGCGTTCAGAACGTTGGGTAATCAAAGCGTCCTGAAGCATCTTCTGATAAGCGCTATTTTTCAGAATCCCCTCTAGACTATCTCTGATGCGTTGTTGCAACCGATTTCTAGAACGTCGGTATTCAGCAAGCTCTACAGTAGCGTTATCAGCCACCGCTCCATCTTCGTTTATACAATGACAGATTTCATCTTCAAGCTGTTTCTGTGGTTCAATAGCAGTCGCTAGCTCACGGAGACGTGAAAATTCCCCTTTTCCCTCGATAATATTTTGCCGTACCCGTCTCCCCGTGCGTAAGGTGTCACGCAACTCTAAAAGTTCGAGCGGATTAAGGGCTCCACCCCGCTGACAACGCTCAAGATAATTTCGAATCTCCTTGGCACCGCGTACAGAAAACAACGGATTTCCTCGCAATAGCTCTTTTCCCTCATCCGTCTCTCTCAATGCAACCGTAATTTTCTCCCGATCAGTAAACGGAACAAGAGTTTCAGCTATTTCTCCAGCTCGCGGTAAAATACAATAGTCCATCAAAAACAATCTTATTTTATCAAAACCTAATTTTATCAGTACTTTATCTTCAATTGCCATAATCCCTAGCCTCTCCCCTTACGTTACCCTACCCATCTTCAAAGAAAACTCCGTCTTATTAAATAACACCTCTGAAAAAATGTCCTTTAGTATAGCCTCCCTGAAATAAAGCGTCTAAAGTTTTCCTGCCTTCTTCATAATCAGGCACGTCCAATTTTGAAGTCAACCAGTTCTGCTGCCAGGCTTGGTTGAACAAGGCTACGACTTGCCCCACCTGTTGTGGGGTATGCCGAGTAAGTTGCAAGCGTATCGTTGTTATTCCCATTCCCTTGATTTGACTAAGCTCCTGAAAAAGATTTAATCGTTTGACGTTAAATAAATGCATCCTACATTCTTTGTCTGTCTCAATGGGAAAATTATAATTCAAGCGATCTTTGAGAAAAAACGAATTCTTTAAACAGGGCTGGGAACAATGATTATCCTTTTTACCACCTAAGGTTGCTCCCACTGGGCAGTATTCACTGACCATCATCTCTAAATCACCAAAAACCATTAATTCAAGGGGTTTCCAGGCTGCCAAAACCCTTATTTGCTCGTGATTAAGTTCAGGTGATAGGGTCACTTTCTTGGCACCTTGACTAATAAAGTAGGAAAGGCTCGCTTGGTTAAAGACATTCAAAGAGTAATCAACCTCAAAGGGCCACTGCTTATCCAAGGCTTGAAGTAGTTCTAATTGCCCTAGGTTAGCAACCATTACGGTTGGCCTAACTGCTCTATCTCCTAACCCTTCCAATTGTTTAAACAACGCTTTACTTTGAGCTTGATTGACAATTCGCGGCAAGCGCCAAACCCCTTCTACTCCCTGCCTTTGGCAGATTTCGTAGGCCTTGGCAATATCTTCCCCAACTATACTCTTTTTTGAGCGCCAGGTCTCTCCACCGAAGAGTACTTTTTGAGCACCCTCACGTAAGGCGACCTGCATAGACTCTCGATCACTGACTGCCACAGAAAGTTGTGGCTTATTATAAGCATATAAATAGTTGCGCAATTGTGCCAAGTCTTGATTCCATTGGCCAACTCTTGAATAATATTGGGAGCGTTCGATTACAGGTTCACTGCTAATTTCTTCAAGCAAGCCTTCAATAGCCTTCCTCCTCAGCTCGTTGAGATCACTTACCGGGATCATAATCTCGTCCACTAAGTTAAGCTCTAATTCTGTTAAATTAAAAGGAGTTGTACCTAAACGACTTAATTGTTGCCAAGCATATTCCTGAGTTAAAGGTTTCTTCAAGGCCTTTTGCGCTAGATTGGTCGAAAATATTCTAACAGAGCGTTGTTCCTCCCAGACCTCTAAACAAAGCTTTTCCCCTTCAGCGCCTGATAACTTCATTCTCAAAGCACGTTTACGCTGTTCCTTACCTTCTTGGAAGCTCAATCTGGCCCTTTCCAGAAGGCTAGCATCACTGGTTTTGAAAACCCGGTCACCCACTCCCGCCTGTCCGTCAAACGGAATTTGGACAGTTTCCCCACTCCGACCTGCCAATATTTCGCCTTGATCAGTATAAATTGCTGAGATGGTAAAGCCTTCCCGCCCTTGCCCTGTCCAAATTTCTATCCCATCATTAGGCCTTAAGGCAGTTTCCAACTTTAGCGTCAGCAGGTAATTTTCGATTTTAAGCACGCGACCCAAACGCGTCCCCCTATTATTCGGTCGGCTATAACTCATCAGTTCCTGACCTTGGTTTCCTGTCAAGTACCCCGTCGTAAAATCACGATTAAAGATCTGGGTTAAGTCTGCTTTTTCTGCTAGAGTGATGATCTCAGAGCTCTTATTTTCCGTGTCGAGGAATTCTCGCCCACGATCTAAAGCCTTTCTATAAATCCTAGTTACCGTTGCTACATATTCCGATCGCTTCATTCGCCCTTCAATTTTTAATGAGCTAACTCCAGCTTCTCGGAGTTCCGCTAGCTTCTCTACCAGATTCAGATCACGCGCGCTGAGCAAATGTTCCCCTAGATTAGCCTTGGCTAAAACATTCTGGCTATGTTCATCAACTAACTGATACTTTAGGCGGCAAGGTTGAGCACACATACCCCTATTTCCACTACGTCCTCCAATGAAACTGGACATCAAACATTGGCCTGAATAAGCAATGCATAAGGCACCGTGAATAAAAACTTCCAATTCTGCAGTGACTAGATCGGCAATGGAACGCATTTCCTCGGCTGAAGTTTCTCGAGCCAAAACAACTCTTTTAAAACCTAACCCCTCTAAGTGTTTCACTCCCCAACTCGTATTTACAGTCATTTGCGTACTAGCATGAAGCTCAAATTCCGGTAAAACGTTCTTCAAAAAATGAGCTACACCAAGATCTTGCAAAATCAAGGCATCAACCCCTAGTTCATACAAGGAATACACATAAGTGATTAACCCCTTGAATTCACTATCGGCAATTAATATGTTAACAGTCACATAAACCTTAACCCTTCTCTCGTGAGCATAGCTTACCGCTTGGCGTAATTCCTCCAAATCAAAATTCGCGGCATTAGCTCGGGCACTAAAACTCTTCCCACCTAAATAGATGGCATCTGCCCCATTTTCTACCGCTGCTTTAAAAGCCTCGTAACTCCCCGCAGGTGCTAATAATTCCAGATAATTTGCTCTTTGTTCCAAACCCATTAATCTTTTCTCTCCTTGTAGTTAACTTGATTAGCTCGAAGCACTATTATACGATTTCCTATCTAGTGTATCCAAAACCGAGTGAAAACGCTAGTCTACGTCAGATCTTTGTTACTTTACAATGCATATGCGGGATGTAATTGTTAAAGGGCAGGTCTGCTGTTCAGTTTTATCTTCCGATTCATAATCAACGCACCTTCGAACATTTGATAGGCGCTGAAAAAGGAAAGCAAGGGTGCTTGCAGGGTAAGCCTCGTAGTTCCTTTGGTTTTCCCTTGAGCAAAATGCAATTCTTTTAGATCCACATAAACAAGCTCGCAGTATTTCTTTTTGTGCCATTTGGTATTTGATCCTAAACCCAGAACTAAACAAAAAAACACCTCCTACCCTCCAACAGAGCTAAATAAATCTCTGTTGGAGGAAAAAGGCATCAATTTACTTGTGTATGTTTTCTATACTCTACGATAAATTTTACTACATTTTCACTCAGTCAATCAACTCTTAGGAGCAGCCGAATAAATTTCTTTCGACAAATCCTTAAACTTTTCAAAATTCTTCACGAAACGAGTACCGAGCTCTTTGGCGGATTTATCATAAGCCTCTTTATCTGACCAAGTTTCACGGGGATTAAGCACCTTAGCTGGCACACCCTCCACTTGATCCGGTACAAGAATACCGAACACAGGATCAGCTTGAAAGTTAGCCTTTTCAATCGTTCCTGTAAGCGCTGCAGCAACCATGGCTCTAGTGTAAGTAAGGTTCATACGTTTTCCTATACCATAAGGTCCCCCCGACCAGCCAGTGTTGACTAAGTAGACCCGTACTTTATGCTCATCAATTCGTTGACCTAACATATCGGCATAAACACCAGGGTTTAACGGTAAGAAAGGTTCACTGAAGCAAGTGGAAAACGTTGTTTGAGGTTCCGTTATGCCTCGCTCCGTACCCGCCAATTTAGAAGTGTAACCTGACAAGAAGTGATACATCGCTTGTGCCTTTGTCAATTTAGCAATCGGAGGCAATACGCCAAAAGCGTCCGCTGTTAGAAATACCACAACCTGTGGATGGCCATCCATTCCTGGAATCCTTGCATTATCAATATATTCGATCGGATATCCTGCTCTTGTGTTTTCAGTGAGAGACTTATCATCATAATTAGGAGTTCTGGTTTCCTTATCCAGTACTACGTTTTCCAGTACTGTACCAAATTTAATGGCTCGCCAAATCTCAGGTTCCCTTTCCAAAGTCAGATTAATGCACTTAGCATAGCACCCTCCTTCGAAGTTAAATACGCCTTCTTTAGACCAACCATGTTCGTCATCCCCGATCAAACGACGGTTTGGGTCAGCCGAAAGTGTCGTTTTGCCTGTACCGGATAAACCGAAGAAAAGGGCCACGTCCCCACCTACTCCAACGTTGGCAGAGCAATGCATTGGAAAAACATCGTACATCGGCATCAAGAAATTAAGCACGCTAAAGATCGATTTTTTCATTTCCCCAGCGTATTCTGTCCCTCCAATAATCACCACTCTTTTTTCGAAAGAGAGAATGACGAAGGCTTCAGAATTTGTTCCATCAATAGAGGGGTCTGCTTTCAAACCTGGAGCACCGATCACTGTAAATTCGGGTACATGAGTAGCTAGCTCCTTCCCTTCGGGACGTATTAATAACTGTTGCACAAACAAGTTATGCCAAGCAAATTCGTTAACTACCCTGATGGGAAAACGATAGTTTGGGTCTGCACCGGCAAAACCATCAAAAACAAAAACTTCTTTGTTGCCTAAATGGGCAAGCACGCGATCGTATAACTGGTTAAAGTGTTCCGAAGAAATAGGTTTATTGACTGACCCCCAGGCAATTTTATCATGAATTGACGGCTCGTCGACAATGAATCTGTCATCGGGTGAACGTCCGGTATATTTGCCAGTTGAGCCGCAAAAAGCACCTGTGGCAGTAAGAACCCCCTCATTACGTGAAATGGCAATTTCAACCAACCTAGGGGCTGACAAATTAAACCTAATTAGGTCGGTATCTAGAAGTCTCTTAAGACCATCTTTCTGCTCGTTGTTCATAACTCTCTTTAATCCCCCTAATTAATAATTCCACCATAAGTGAATAACTTCTATCACTACTAATTATTTATCAATTTATTGTTATAATATGTTAATGGGTTAAATTAATCCTTAGGGGATTCGTCAATTCTAAGTTAGACAGCAGACCGTCCATAGAAAATTTCAGCACCCCAAAGTTGGGCGCTGAAATTCAGACTACTTATACTTGATCAACTACTAATTTACTCTGACTTTTCACCTAAAAGTTGCATCAGCGTTTCATGTTCCTCACGTAACTTGGCAAGCTCATCGGCAAGGTTCAAAGCAGCGAGAACCGCTACTTGGTGAAGTGATAAGCGGGGTAACCGCGCACTAATAAGGCGCATTTTCTTATCTACCTCATAAGCTAAACCTTGAATATATTCAACTGTTCCCTCACCACGTACAACTTGCCGCTCTCCAAAGATATCCACTGTAACCTTTTGATTTTCTTGTGACAAAGGTAACCCCTCACTCTCCTGCCCATTACTTTCGCCATTCAGCAGCAAATTCCTGCTGAATCCCCGTTAAAATAAGCGAATTAAGGGAATTAACCTCGTCATCTGTTAAAGTCCTCTCTAACGATTGATAACGCAACGTAAAGGCCAAGCTCTGGCGGTTCTCAGGAATTGGTTTCCCTGTATATACATCAAAAATATCTACTTGTTGCAAGAGTTCCCCACCTAATATACGGATTTTCTCCATCACCGCAGCCGCTGGAATATTTAGAGCTACTACCACCGCTAAGTCTCTTTGTACTGCAGGGAACCTAGGGATAGATTGGACTAGGAGGGTAATATTAAGCTTATTCATGATTTGAGCCAAATCTAATTCAAAAACCACCGCTCGCTCTAAGTCTCGGTCCTTTCCTTTCGAGGGATGAAGCTCACCAATATACCCTACCCATACTTGTCCAAGATAGATTTCCGCAGCTCTTCCAGGATGAAGCAAGTTTTGTTGATGTGGAACTTCGTAACTGAAAACCAAGCCAAATTCTCGAGCGATTTCTTCAACGATTCCTTTTACATAATAAAAATCATAGTTTATAACAGGGTTTAGCCAGTGTCGTTTACTTTTACCAATGGCTACGCCTGCTACTCGAAGAGGCTCCTTGGGTAAATTAACAAGGGGTTGTTCAGCTGCCAAATAAACATTCCCAATCTCAAAGATATTCAAATCCGTGTTACGCCGAGCAATGTTTCGAGCAGCCACGTCCAATAATCCAGAGATTAAAGAAGTGCGCATGACACTTAATTCCTCGCGCAGAGGATTTAAAAGAGTGATTGATTGATTCAGGCTCCCCCATTCTGCATCGGTTTCAGGATGTGTAAAAGCGTAAGTCAACACTTCATCCATGCCCACCCTGATTAAAACCCGGCGTAATTGACTACAAAATTCCTGGTCGGGAGTTCTAATCCCCTGAGTTTGATCCCCACGGGGTAAAGTGGTAGGAATTCTCTCATAGCCTATTGACCTGGCAACTTCTTCAATTAAATCCTCTTCAATTTGTAAATCAGGTCGAAAAGAAGGAATCTCGACTTGCAGCTCTTCTTCCTTCACCTGATATTGAAAGGCTAGCTGATCGATTACCCGGCAAACTTCACTTTTCGTTACCTCCACTCCTAACAATTTAGAAGTATGTTCGACAGATAAATTGAGTGTTCGGAGTTGTGGGAGATGTTGGGTTTGATCCACAAACGCCACAGGTCTACCAGCACCCAGTTCAACCAAAAGGTCACTAACCCTACTTAGGGTAGCAATAACTCCATATGGATTAACCCCTTTTTCAAAACGGTTTGACGCTTCCGACCTTAAACCAAGTTTCCGGCTTGTACGGCGAATACTAACCCCTGAAAAATGGGCTGACTCGATAAATATACGTTGAGTTGTAGCAGTGATCTCACTGTCTAACCCGCCCATTACCCCAGCAAGCCCTAGCGCCTGATGATCATCGGCAATCAAGAGCATCTCCGTCTCAAGCTCACGTTTTGCACCATCTAAGGTAATTAACTTCTCGCCGCTGTGAGCTCTGCGCACATGGACAGCCCCAGAAATTTTATCATGATCAAAGGCATGCAAGGGCTGCCCCAGTTCAAGCATACAATAGTTAGTAATATCCACAATATTACTGATCGGTCGAACCCCTGCGGCACGCAGCCTACGCTTCAGCCACTCTGGTGACGGTGCAATTTTAACATCCTCAACGATTAAGCCCGCATAACGCCAACAAAGCTCCGGTTCTTCGATGATCACTTTTGGACTTTGAGCTAGCGGCACATTTGGTTTTTTCTCGTAGTTTACCCAATCAGGCAAGTGTAACTTTTCTCCAGTTAAAAAAGAAACCTCACGGGCAACATTAACCATTGCTAGACAATCCGGACGATTAGGATAAAGCTCCAAGTCTAAGACACTATCCTCCAGGCCTAAGAGACTTGCTAGGTTTTGGCCAATTGGAGCGTCAGGAGCTAAAATCAGAATTCCACCGTTACTCCGCTCAACTCCTACTGAGCTATCAATTAACAGCTCCTCAGCAGAACAAAGCATTCCCTCAGAAACAACACCCCTTAATTCCGACGTCTTAATAGCCAGGCTGTTTGGTAAATGAGCACCATCTCTGGCCACCGGAACCCTGTCTCCAATCATTAAATTCTGAGCACCAGTCACGATTGCTAATACCGCTGTACCGAGATTAACTTGGCAAATCCAAAGTTTATCGGCCTTAGGATGTCTGGTTAATTCCTGGATTTCGCCAACAAATACCTGCTCGAAGCACTTGCCTAAACTCTCAACGCTTCCAACCTCAATCCCACCACGCGTTAAGGTTTCTGCAAGATCTTCGGCACTTTCCTTTAGGTCAACTAGTTGCCCCAACCACTCTAGGCTGACTTTCATTGGTTTCCCCCCTAAAACTGCTGCAAAAAGCGCAAATCATTTTCAAATAAAAGACGCATATCGTCAAGACCATATTTGAGCATAGCAATCCGCTCTACGCCCATCCCGAAGGCAAAGCCAGTGACTTCCTTTGGATCATACCCGCCCGCCTCCAAAACTCGCGGATGAACCATACCAGCACCCAATATTTCAATCCAACCGGTATTCTTACAAACTCGACAGCCTGCTCCACCACAGAGCATACAGGAAACATCGACTTCTGCACTGGGTTCGGTAAAGGGAAAGAAGCTCGGACGCAAACGAATCTCTCGAGCTGGGCCAAACATTTGGCGCGAGAAATTCAAGAGAATTCCCTTGAGATCGGACATGCGTATGCCACGATCGACCACTAAACCCTCCACTTGATGAAACATCGGTGAATGAGTTGCATCATCGTCTTTCCGGTAAACCTTCCCAGGTGCTATAATTTTCACAGGCAATTGAGGACAGAGTTTCTCCATAGTTCGGATTTGTACTGGGGAAGTTTGTGTCCGCAACAGAATCTCTTCAGTAATATAAAATGAATCCTGCATTTCCCGAGCAGGGTGCTCCTTAGGAAGATTAAGGGCTTCAAAGTTATAGTAATCCGTTTCAATCTCCGGCCCCTCAGCAATCTGAAAACCCATTCCTAAAAAAATCGTTTCAAGCTCTTCGATCACTTTAGTGAGAGGATGCTGATGGCCATGGGGCAAACTAAGCCCCGGCAAGGAAATATCTAGGCGCTCGGAATCCAGTTGTCTCTTGAGCGCCCTTTCATCTAGCTGATTACTCTGCTCAAGCCAAGCTTTCTCTAACCGATCTCGCACCTCATTAACGATCTGCCCCAGAATCGGTCGTTCCTCAGAACTCAACCCTCCCATTTGACGTAAAAGGGCGGTAAAAGTACCCTTCTTACCTAAGACCTTCACCTTTAGCTCTTGAAGCTCTTCCAGAGAGGTTAGGACTTTCAAATTATTCAGTGTCTCTTCTTCAATACGGCGAACTTCATCCTTCAACTCAATCAACCTTCCCCATCAAATCTTATCGAAAATTCAACTAATACTACTCAGCGTATGAAAAATGGAAATAATAAAGCGTTAAATTATGACGATAGAGATTATTTCGTGAAATCTCATCCACAAATTAAATGCAAATTAATATAAGAAAACTGTATAAAAAAAGAATCCTTCATCCCTATATAAAGGGACGAGAATTCACTCCCGCTGCACCACCCAGTTTTAGCCAAAAAAGGCCCCACTTTAAATTCCCTTAACGGTGGAAAGAAAGAATTTATTCCTTTTACTTGATCATCGCGTTATTCAGCTATTAATGCTTGACATACTGGCGATAGAGCAAGTATGCATTGGGAGAACCGGTTACCTCGAAAATCTTCCAAAACCACTCCGCAGGTGACATGGAAACGCCCACCTTTCTCGGTATGGATTTCTTTAACGGTTCATAGAGATTATAGCATATCTCCAACGTTTTTTACAAGAAATCCCGTTGGCGGACTATTTCATAAAGTAATATACCGGTAGCCATAGCTACATTCAATGATTCTACACCGTAACCCATCGGAATCTTTAAGCGTTTTTGTGACAAATCACAAAAGGGTGTCGACGGACCGTTGCCTTCATTTCCTACCACTAAAGCCAACGGGAGTTTAAGCCTCTCAGACCCATACATTACTTCACCCTCAAGATCAGCCGTAACTAGCCTTAAGTCTCTGGTACTACAATAATCGATAATTTCTTGAACGGTAAGGTCTAATAAAATTATTAAGGAAAAGATTGCTCCCATAGTACTACGCAGAACCTTGGCATTATATAGATCGACCGTACCTTGAGTCAGACAAACTTGGCGTACTCCCGCGGCCAAAGCCGTCCGTAAGATTGTCCCCAAATTACCAGGATCCTGGACTCCGTCAATGATCAAAAGTACAGTCTGAGGATCCACTTCTAAATCTTTCCACGTAAAACGGGGTTGACTAACTACCGCAAGAATACCCTGGGGTTCAACAGTCGAACTCATTTTATGTAAGAGCCGCTCATCGATCTCTTCAATTGGAACCTGTTGCTTTCTTAATTGCTCTATTAAAGGGCTCCACTCCGGCTGTTCACGTTGAGGACAGATAAAAACCCTCAAAATCTTCGCACCTCGCTGTAGTGCCTCTTCAACAAAACGACGCCCTTCCACCACAAATTGTCGGGCAGCTTCTCGTCCCTTACGACGTTGCAAACTAACAACCTGTTTCACTTGTTCATTTTGCAGTGACACTAACATACGCGTACACCTCCATTATACCTGCTCTACTTTGTTTTTGGAACGGGTTCCTCTTTATCGATTCATCTTTCGACGCGTTTTAAATGGATCTTACTGGAGTAGTATCATTCTAGTACAGTCAGAAAACTCGTAATTTTGGTAATAATAACCAAAAGAAAGAAGGTAATCTAGATGCGAGTCTATGACAAAGAATTCAAAAAAGAGGCCATCAAATTGTCTTATGAACTAGAGATTAGAGCAGCTACAGAATAATTAGGGGTCCCAGAAACTACGTTATACATATGGAGAAACCGAACCAAACAGTATGGAGCAATCGCTTTTGTAGGGAGTGGAAATAAACGAATTGATCCCAAAACCGCAGAAGTCAGAGTCATGGAGAAGAAAATTAAAGAACTTGAAGTAGCTAACGATATCCTAAAAAGAGCTTTGGTTTTTTTCGCAGGGAGCCAAAAGAAGTAGATGCACGTGAACTTTTTCAATGGATATGGACATCCAAGACTAAGGAAAACACCAAGCACAGTATAAAAATAATGTGCATGGTATTACAAGTCAGTGAAACTGGCTATTACAAATGGTTAAGGCATCAGTCTATGCCCAATAAATATGATGAGCTTTTGGCGAAGATCCTTCAAATACGTGCAGACAATCCAGACTACGGGGCGTATAGAATTTATCTGCATTTACAACTCTACCAGAGAACTATGCCGGCAGTTATTATCTAATCCTTAAGCTCTGTAAAAGCCATCATCTCATGCTGAAGAAAGAGTATCATGCCAAGGGAATAACAAAAGCGGATCGCGTAACCGGTGGTTGTCAAGATAGTTGTCGCATTTGAGCAAAATTTCTTTATCACTAAATGTGTCAATCACGACGCTGCAGGAAGGCTCCGAA
>JBAQMG010000061.1:0-46736 GCA_049302575.1 Desulfitobacteriaceae bacterium
GCTAAGAGAGTTTGCAGAAGATAAAAGAGGAATACTTGATGTAAGAGTCAAGACAAAACAAGGGAAACAGATTGATATAGAAATCCAAATACTGCCCACAGAATTCATGCCGGAACGCACCCTGTTCTACTGGTCTAAGATGTATACCAGTCAAGTCAAGCCAGGAGATACTTATAAAACGCTCAAGAAATGCATCACCATCAACATTGTTGATTTCAAATGTACTCCACTTCAAAAACTGCACTCCAGCTATCATTTGACCGAAGACGAAACCGGCTACCGTTTGACGGATGTCTTAGAGGTTCATTTCTTGGAAATGTCCAAACTAGCCGATCTAGAAATACCAAGAGATGAGAATGACGCCGTGGTGGAATGGATGGAATTCTTGGATGCCAAATCGAAAGGAGTGCTCGAGATGTTAGCGGCAAAGAACCAGGACATTAAGAAAGCCTATAACCTATTACAGATCATTAGTAAGGATGAAAAGGCAAGGCTGCACTACGAGGCTAGGCAAGCAGAACTACGGGACCAACTAACGAGGATGGAGACTGCAGAGAATAAAGGCAGAGTAGAAGGGAAAGCAGAAACCATATGCCAATATCTCGAAGTTCGTTTTGGTGCAGAGTCTCAAGTCATTCAGGGGAGAGTTTGCCTGATAACTGACTTGGATGCGCTTAGTCGGATAATAAATCGAATTTTCGTTGTCACTCATTTAGATGAAGCAACGGCTCTCATTCAAGACAACTGTGAAGCGACACGTTGCTGAACAAAATTGTTTGTGGGTTAAATCCTACAACAAACTAGTTTTGCAATATTTTAGAAGTAAATAAAACAAAAAATACATAATACATAATACATGACCTAAAAAGATTTACATTTAGATCATTTTCTAATTTAATGGTAATAGTGATAAATAAACTCTCAAAAAGATTGGATGGGGATAAGATGGGTGTCGAAGTAAAACTACCTCCAGTACTTAATATTATCCGTGGTAATATAATGAAGCACAGTAATCCACTCGCTATGAAGGGTACAGAGGTAGCAGCCTGGGCTAAAAGATTAAATTTACCAGAGCGTGGAGATTTATTATTTTACACAGGAGGCGAGTACCAACTTCTTCCGTTTATGGATTCCTTAATAGGTACGATGACACTTATGGATACAGGTGGTAAAGCATTTTCCTTGATGATGGGTGCTAGAAATATTATTAATAAGACAGGGATCAATGCGGAAAAGCTTTATGCCTCAGTTTTGGCTAAGGATCGGGAGCGCTTTAACTCGGTTTCATATAAAGCTGCAATAATTTTGCAAAAGTTAGGGTATGAGTTTTGTTACCTTGGAGAGAAAGAAATATACAGTGGTGCCTTACTTTCCGAACTAGGCTTTTGTGAAGATATGAAAACCTATGCTGTTAAGGTAGTCGATGTGATTAAGCAGAGTGGCGCGAAGACTATTGTTTGTTTATCGCCTCATGCTGCAGAAGTATTAAAGTTTGTATTTCCAAAATTAATTCCGGATTTTTCGTACGAGATTCGTACTTTTGTTGAATTAGTCTGGGAAAGAAGAGATTTACTACCCGCCATCAATTCTGCTGAAACTGTGGTTATCCATGATTCTTGTCGTTTGGCTCGTGAATTGGAGATCGATGAAGAACTGCGAGATATTTTACAAAGTGTAGGTGTTCCTTTCCTAGAGGCCAAGTGTAATCGTAAATGGACAACTTGTTGTGGTGGTCCAAACAAGTTTCTTTTCCCTGAGGTATCTCATTTGGTCGCTGCGCGCAGGGTAGAAGAACTTGAGGAGACAGGAGCAAATATAATTTTAACCTCATGTCCTTATTGTCTAGCATCCCTCCAAGGTGGACAAGGAAAAGAAAACAAAACTAAAATAGAGGATTTGATCGAATTTTTATATAGGGGGTTTAAAGAGTAATGGCTGATTTACAGAAAGAATTTAATGACTATACCAAAAATCTGAATAAAGCGAGCAAAGATGGAAATATCAAAAAAGCCATTACGCGGGCAGTTAAATCGTACCGCGAGACCACTGCTGAAACAATGGAGCGCTTTCCTCACACTCCAGATATGGCTGTTGAGGTGCGGGAGATTAAAACGAAGGCTATGGCCAATAATTCTGAATTGCTTAAACAAGCGATGGCTTCGGTCGAACGAAATAAAGGAAAAGCCTTTTATGCTAAAGATAAACAAGAGGCACTGGAGATTACGGCAAAACTCATCGGTACAGGCAAAACCATCGTTAAGGGAAAGAGTATGTTGGGAGAAGAACTTGCCCTAAGAGAATATCTCGAAGAAAAAGGGAATGAAGTCTGGGAGACCGACTTAGGTGAGTTCATCTTACAGCTTAATCACGAGAAACCTATGCACATCTTGTCTCCTTCGATTCATGTCCCACGGGAGCAAGTAGCTGAATTGTTTACCAAATTCTTCAAAAAGGAAGTACCCCCCGATATTGCTCAGGAAGTGGCAGTAGTTAGGGAGTTCTTGAGAGAAAAATATTTTACGGCTGATGTCGGAATTAGCGGTGCCAACGTTGTAGCTGCTGATACGGGGGCTATGGTTATCATTGAAAACGAGGGTAATGTCCGGCTTTCGACTGGGGCGCCACCCGTCCATATTCTTTTAGTAGGTATAGAAAAGATTGTTCCTACCTTTCAGGAGGCAATGAAAGTAACTGAGGTTACCTGGCGTTATGCCCAATACGGCGTGCCGGGCTATGTTAATATTATTAGCGGACCAAGTAAAACTGGTGATATTGAAAAGGTAACCACCTATGGTGCTCATGGACCCAAAGAATTCTATGTCATCTTTGTAGATAATGGGCGGAGTGATATGGCTAAAGAAGAGGAATTCAGTGAAGCTTTAAATTGTCTGCGTTGTGGGGGATGCATGTATGAATGCCCTGTCTTCCAAGTTACAGCAGGTCATTTTGGTCATGTTTATATGAGTGGTATTGGAGCAGTATGGACAGCCTTTGTTGCTGGGGGGGAGGAGAAAGCAGCTCCACTAGCTTTTACATGTCTACGCTGTGGGCGGTGTGTTGAAAGATGTCCGATGAAAATAAATATTCCCTCCATGGTCAAGAAATTAAGAGAAAGAGTAGTAAACGCATAGCTAAACCCTCAATTAAGCTATCAGCATATTTTTAGTACCAAGGGACGATTATCCTTTGGTACTAATTTTTTATGCTTTGAAAAAATAAAAAAGCCCAACAAAGCTAATTTAAAAAAAATTATTCCAAATTGCAGATAATAATGGTATAGTTATTAGTAGCATTATAAAGTCATTATGTATTTGTCCAACTGTGATCAAATAAGTATTTGGGGTGATCCGTTTGTCGTTAAAAAAGAAACAGCTTAATGCCTTAACTGTAACTGTTTTACTGGGATTGACAGTCATAAGTTACTTTTCACTACCCACTTTCACACAGGAGGTAAACAAGGCGGCAAGTATTCTTGCTCGAGCAGATATTCAAGGGATGAGGATCTACTTGCTAGACTTTGGTATCTGGGCACCTTTGATTTCTATGGCCTTAATGGTCTTTCAGTCCATCGCAGCGCCACTACCAGCCTTTGTGATTACGTTCGCTAATGCTTGGATCTTTGGTTGGGTGACGGGGGCAGTTTATTCTTGGACTGGAGCGATGATCGGAGCCGCTTTATGCTATTGGATTGCCAAAGCTTACGGTCGCCCAGTTGTTGAGAAATTCATTGGAAAAACAAGTCTGGCAACAACAGATAAATTTTTTGCCCAATATGGGAGGCATTCGATCATGATTGCCCGCCTGTTACCGATCGTTCCTTTTGATATTATCTCTTACGCAGCAGGGCTTACGACCATGAGTTTTTGGGGGTTTTTCTGGGCGACGGGAATTGGTCAATTGCCGGCTACCTTGATTTATTCTTGGCTTGGTGAAAAAATGTCTCCGACAGCTAAATATGCTTTTGGGGCAATTAGCTGTTTTTTAGTGTTACTGGTAGCTAGCCTGGCAATTAAGAAAAAATTTGATCAAAAGCTTGCGCGGGAAATCAATGCGAAATAAGCTAAAATGGACGTTTTACCTGCGATTAACGATTTCCCTAGCACTTATTACTTGGTTTGTGGTGGCCTTTGATTGGCGACAAATCTCAGGAATTTTGCAAAAGGTACAAACACAATGGCTTAGCATAGCCCTAATCTGGATAATAGCCGCTGTGCTTGTTAGCACCCTCAAATGGCAAATCATTCTCCAAGCCCAAGGTTTAGAACTGAGTTTTAAAAAGCTTTGGCATATTTATTGGATGGGTTTATTTTTCAATAATTTCCTGCCCTCCAGCATTGGCGGGGATGCCCTTCGGATTCTTTGGGTGGGGAAAGCAATGCAAGACCAGCCTGGAGCTACTGCATCCGTAGTCCTTGAACGAATCTTGGCCACAACAGCTTTGGCAATGGTTGGTATAGTGGGTTGCCTTGTTGTGTTAAACCCCTGGCGGGAGATCATCATGATGTTTCTCACACTCATCTTTATTACAATTTTGCTGTTGCTGTTAATCACTCTTGGGAGGTTACCAGATTTTATACTTAAACGAAAAAACCGTTTTACTCAATTCCTTATTGGCATCACAGAGCATGGGCGAAAAGTGAAAAAACACCCGAAGGCTATTGTCAGCGCATTATTCTGGTCAGTCGTTTTCCAACTATGTGTGGTGGGAACGAATTATGCAATTTTTCGTAGTTTAAACCTTGTGTCGATTAGCTGGGTTAAGTCCTTGTATGTTGTACCAGCCACTTCGGTGGCAGCCATGCTACCCGCAGGGATTAACGGGTATGGGATAAGAGAAGGGGCTTACGTTCTTCTTCTTCGACCATATAACGTACCCGAGGCCGGAGCTTTTACCGCTTCAATCCTGTTCGCCTTTTTAGTTAGTGTGTGCAGTTTATGGGGAGGTTGGGTCTGGCTTAAGAAAAGATAGGCGGAATAGTCTTAAACTAGGGTTTGCAAAAATCTAGATAAATGAAGGGGAGTATTTAGAAATGGAAATGGGACAACGAATTTTAACCACTTTATTAGGCAGTATCTTAATAGTTAGCCTTGCAGGCTGTGGGGCAAGTCAGCCTTCACAAGCAAAGGCTGTAGCGCCAGCGACAGAACAAGCGGCTCAAGTAAGTAAAACCAACCCAATTATTGTGGATAAAGTAGCCAAAACGGTCAAGATGTATACTGAAGTTAACGGCAAGTATTTTGTAGAACCTACTCGTCATGGAATAGTTTTCAAGGATGGTTCGAACGGCGAGAAATCCATACTTAAGGGTTGGGGAAACCAAAACGATTTTTATAACGCCTTAATAGATATTGGTGCCAAACCAGGCAATAATCTTACGCTTGAAACCGTCGCAGCTGTCCAAGGAGATCCACTTGATGTGACGATAACTTGGAACGGGGCAGGTAAAGCGATTCCTCTTTATGATGCTATCCTTGATTCTCAAAACAAAAAGGCAGATTTCCGGTTTGGGGGGAATCAAGCACAGGCTAAGACGAAAAATACGGGGTGTATATTATGCTTGGACAGTTGTCCGGTCGGTATTACCAGTGATGCTACTTATCCACAAAAAAGTTTCGATAGTAAGCAAGTTGAATTTAGAGGGAATAAAGCTGTCCTTCCAGCGGACGGGACCCCAGTTATTGTGACCTTTAAAGTAAAGTAAAGTAAAGTAAAGTAAAGTGATGTGGGGGGAGCATGAACTCGAGTTATCTTAAACTTTTAAATATATTAGCGAGCGCCTTGATAGGTTTGAATCTGGGATTTTGTTTAGCTCTGCTGCTGGCCCAATGGACTTGGCTAGAATTGAGGGTTAATGCGGGCTTGTTAATCCTGGTGGGATTACTTTTTGGGTTTATTTACGGGTTGTTTATCAGCCTTAAGCGCCCGCTGTTGAGAGGAAGGTTCTCGGTTGTTGCGCTTCTGCTGGCGGGGTTAGTTAGCGGTCGGGGAGTAGAGAATCTGCCAATACTGCTCGGCTCAATGTTCCGGGAAGGGATCTTAATCTCTTCCCTCACTTTGAAGGTTGCTGATTTAATGGTAGTCGGGATTGCTCTTTTGACAGTTGTGGCTGCTTGGGGGTTAAGTCGTTTGCGTTGCTCAGGGAGGAATTAGGTCTAATAGTCGGAGGTTGGTCAAGTGCAGCAAGCTAAAGTTTTTCCCATAAAAGTTACTCGTAAAGAATTCAAAGAATTATGGCTCCACGTAACTTACCGCTGTAATTTACAATGTACGTACTGCTTATTTAATTGTTCACCTATAAATAATCTGGGTGAGCTTTCCCTAGCGGACTGTCAAACCTATGTTTTAAAGGCTATTGCTCAAGGGGTTAAAGCTCTTTACCTTACTGGCGGCGAACCTTTGGTTTGGCCTTGGCTAAGCGATTTTCTCAAATGGTACTATGACTTAGAGTCTGTTTTACCTTTGACTATTTTAACCAATGGGACGCAAATATCCTCTGAACGGGCTAGGCTATTTAGAGCTTATCTTCTTCAGGGACTGAATTTACGCATTAGTATGGAGTGTTATACCCAAACCAATCACGAAGAGTTTCGCGGGCAAGGTTCTTTTGCCAAAGTGCTTCAAGGTATTAGAAACTTAAATGACTGTGGGATTCGTCCCCTAATCGCTTATGTCAATAAATCAGGCGGTGACTTAGGTTCACTAGAGACGATCAAGCTTGAGGGCGATTTCCGAGAGAGGCTGAAATTGGACTTTGGCTTAGAAATCAAGGGTCTAAAGATTATCGCGGCCTATGCTAAAGGACGATTTGCTGGTCAAGTTCAGCCAGAGGCTTCTAGGGAACAAGTAAGCCTAAGATTGGAAACAGTACAGTGCGCTTATGGGGTTGCCGTAAGTAAGGGTGGGGTGTTTCCTTGCCCAATTATGGTGGATGTTCCCGAAGCGGTTGTGCTAGAAACAAAGGCAGGTTTAATCGGACAGTCTTTCGAGTTAAACTATGACTTCTGCCAGAGTTGTTTTGTCACTGGGACGTGCTGTGGCTAAGAAAATAGCGATTTTCATTGTGGTTTATGCCCCAAAGGGGCAGAGGTGTTTATAAAGCATTAAGTTTTAAGGGTATTAGTTTTCAGAGGAGAGGGATTGGCATGATAGCCTTGAAGGCTTCCGAGCTTGCCGGAGAGGCAATGCAGCAGGGATTCAATTGTTGTGAAGCAGTCCTGACAGCAGCCAATAATATTTGGGATCTGAACTTAAGTCAGGATACTTTTGCAGCGGCGTCTTTATTTAAAGAAGGTATGGGCAGCGGGTGTACTTGCGGTGCTCTTGTTGGTATGGTTATGGCTTCTGGAATTCTCCGAGAAAGGCTAGGTTTACCTAAAGAAGAGAAGTTGGCCGCTAAGTTACAGCAGCGATTCAAGCAGGAATTTAAGTCTTCGTGTTGTTTGGTCTTGCGCAAAAACCAGACATTTAGAGATCGACTTGGGAATAAGGGCTGTATCCGTCTGACCTCCAAGGCTGCGGCTTTATTGGTAGAGGAGTGGGAAAATGATTTCCGTAATCATTCCTACTTATAATGAAGAAAAAGTAATTGGTCAACTCTTAACCTCCTTGATAAGTATTCCTTCATTAGAGATTATCGTGAGTGACGGCGGTAGTCAAGATGCCACACGAAGCATCTGCGAGGGGTTGGCAGTTAAATTTATCAGTAGCTCCCTTGGGCGCGGTGCACAACAGAATGCCGGCGCGAGTATGGCAGCCGGTGATATCCTTTATTTTTTACATGCAGATTCCATACTTGAAAATAGAGTTATTGACGAGATTAGGCAGGCTGTTGAGCAGGGAGGAGCATGGGGTTGTTGTACTCTAGCTTTTAACGCTAAGGGTCTGTTTTTTAAATATTTAGCCTGGATTTCCAATCTGCGGGCTAAGTATTTAAGCGTTTGTTTTGGTGATCAGGGCATTTTTTGTACGACAGAATTATTTTTGGCTGTAGGCGGTTTCCCTTCATATCCTATAATGGAAGATTTGAACCTTTCCAAACAACTAAGAAAGGTATCCCGAGCCAAAGTTATTCACGCGAAGATTGTGACGAGTGCTCGACGTTTTACGCAGGGTGGATCCTGGAGGACATTATTAAGAATGCAGGTTTTACAGCTCTTATTTCATTTAGGAACTAATCTGGATAAATTAGCAAGTATGTATAGAAGGGGATTTAAGTGAGGATATGCGACCAGCAATCATTTTGATGAGTAAAGTGCCACGTGCCGGATACACCAAGACCCGTCTGATGGAACGTTTGTCGGGACGGAATTGTGCTGCTTTTCATTCGGCCTGTTTACTCGATTTGGCTCGGACCGTAGAACAGACAGGTCTAACTGCTTACCTTTACTATACGGGTGGTAGTCCCTGGGAATTTCCTGCCAGTGAGGCAATGGGCAAGCTGATTAAACGACCCCAATTAGGGCGAGATCTTGGCGAAAGGCTGTATAACGCAGCCTTAGAAGTCTTAACACTACACGATGGTTTAATATTTATGGGGGCAGACTTACCCAGTCTTTCACTCACAACCTTAAATGAGGCGATCAGGCAATTGGCTTTATACGATACTGTGGTTGGACCTGCGGAGGATGGAGGCTATTACCTGCTGGGTATAAAACAAGCTTATTTAGAGTTGTTTAGTGAGATTGACTGGGGAACTTCCAAAGTCAAAGAGGCGACATTAGCCAAGATCAAGAGCCTTGGTCTCAGTGTCACGCTGCTGGAGACAGCTAGAGATATCGATACTTGGGACGACCTTCTAGAGTTTTTCAAAGGAAGCTTAAGCACTAAGCAGTTGAGAGAACTACATAGTTTTCGTTTTGTAAAACAGCTTATCGCAGCACAATCGCCCTCGGTGACTTAATAAGGTGTAAATAGTAATCCACACAGATATTTGGTATAATATGAGAGTAAAAGGGGGGAGTAATATGCCATTATCAAAAGAAGAAAAGAACTACACATATGCTGATTATTTGGTATTTCCGGAGGATGAAAGATGGGAAATTATTGACGGAGTACCTCATATGCAATCAGCTCCAACTTGGCAGCACCAAAGCATACTTTTAGAATTAGCAGCTCAGATCAGAAATTATTTATTTGACAAAGAATGTAGAGCGTTTATTTCTCCATTTGACTTAAGATTGCCTAGGATTGACGAAGATGATGAACACGCTACTACGGTAGTACAGCCTGATATCTTAGTAATATATGATAAATCTAAACTTAAAGGAACGGGGTATTGCGGTACACCTGAATTTGTAATTGAAATACTATCACCTTCAACAGAAAGAATCGATAGGCTCAATAAGTTTTGGACATATGAAAAGGCTGGTGTTAAGGAATATTGGATAGTATCGCCAGAAACAAAGATTGTAAATGTATTTATTTTACAGGATAACAACAGATATGGAAGGCCTGAGTTGTATACAGAGTCTGATGATGTAGCGGTCTCGATTTTTCCTGATCTTATAATTGATTTGAGTAAAGTTTACAATTTTTAGATGTTAAAGGTCATGGGGTGTCGGCAGCCTTAACTACGATAGCAATTAACTATTTTCTCAAACCTACTGGAAACGCAGCCTATACCGAGGAAGACCAGAGGCTTTTCCAACCGGCGGAAACTGTCAATGCGTTGAACCAGAGGTTTGAAAAGCTACTCTCGAATGAGAGTAGCTTAGCGATCACGGAGCTTGTCAATCTAATAGTTTCAAAAGTAACGGATCACCTGGGGGGTATCCAGGCCATTGACGATATTGCTGTACTGAGCTTAGAAATTGAGATTTAAAGAAATCAACATTGATATGCTATACTATAAAGAAGATAACCTCGCCTTTAGTCGCTTAGGAGGTTTTTATAGTGGGGAATAAAAATCAAAAATTAATTAAAATCGGGGATTTAGCAAAAAGAGTGGGGGTAACAGTACGGACTGTTCGATATTATGAAGAACTGGGTTTGTTTCCTCCTGCTCAAATAAGTCCAGGAGGATTTAGACTCTATACTGAGGATGATTTACGCAAACTTAATTATATTAAACGTTTTAAAAACCTTGATTTTCCTCTTGATGAAATATTCTGTCTTCTTAGTTCATCGGAGGGCGACCACAATAAGTCGGAAAAAATCTCATCTAGCTTAACATTGCTGCAAACGCAGTTAGACCAAGTTGAAGAAAAAATGAAACAGCTTGAAACTATAAAAAAAGATATTGAAGAGGCTGTTAAATTACTTCAGGAGTGTTCCGATTGTCAGAAGGGAAACTGCAATAAGGGATGTCCCAATCGAGAGGCTTTAATTTAAGGTATCAGCACCGTGAATCTATTTTCTTTGCGTTGTATTTTTTACTCGGTTTGGGGGGCACAAATCAATATTATTTTGAGTTATTCTTGGGACTTAAACATTAATATTGACACTTACGTACGTGTAGGGTTATTATTAGCTTAATAGACCTTCTCAAATTTGGTTAAGGAGGGCAGAGCTTGAAATTTGTTCGAGAAGGTAGTTGAATCGTATTATATACATCCTTGCAATTGTGGTCTGATAGATTTCTTATAACAATCATAGCAATCTCAAGAAAGTAACATAAATTTATTAGTGGACAAAAACTAAATTATTTTTGAGGGGGAACGATATGGCTAAGTTAACACAGGCTATGAAAGATTTGATTGGAACACTTAAATTATGTGCTGTAGCCACAACCGACAAAAACGGCATGCCCAACGTATCATTTAAGGGTTCTCTGCAAGTTTTAGATGATGAGCACCTGATCTTTGCTGACCTTTTTTCGCTTAAGACGAGAAAGAATCTGCAAGAAAACAACAAAATATGCATTCTCGTCGGGGATCATAAAAAGATGCTCGGTTTTCAGTTTAAAGGGGAAGCAGAATTGTTGGACAGTGGTGAGCTTTATGAAAAAGTTGTTGCGGCAATTGAGGGAATGAAAATGAACCTGCCTAAACCTGTTTATGTGGTTAAAACAAAAATCACCGAGATTTTTGATGCTCCAGCGGCCAGATGATTAAATCATCACACCCTAAATAGTTACTTGACAAACTTAGAAGTAAATATTATCATAAAAGTACAATTAAATTTATTACTGAATTTTAGGTGCCCGAAAGGGAGAATAGGGAACTGGGTGGAAATCCCGGACGGACCCGCCACTGTAAAGGTAAGCTACTGTCGATACCACTCCGCAATGGGGGAAGGGGCAGCTAGTATTGACCCTGAGTCAGGAGACCTGCCTGAAATTATGCATGCCGCCTCGAGAGTAAGGCTGGCTTCAGTGAGGATAAAGGTAAAATCCACGCTCCAAATTATGGTGCGTGGATTTTTTATTTCGGGAAAAGGAGGAGAGAAATGACTCAAGTAAAACAAGCGAGACTTGGGAACGTTACGCCTGAAATGAGTGAGGTGGCCAAACAAGAAGGGGTCGACGAAGCAGTAATACTGCATGGAGTTGCCCAAGGAACCATCGTGATTCCGGCTAATATAAAGCGTCCCCACAAAAATGTCGGTATTGGCAAAGGTCTGAGTACTAAAGTGAGCGCCAGTATTGGTACGGCAAGGGGCAGCACTGTGTATGAAGTTGAGTTGGAAAAATTAGCTTGTGCTATTCAGGCTGGTGCTCATACTATCATGGATTTAAGTATCGGTGGGGATCTCGACTTTACGCGCAGGGAAATCATTTCCAGCTGTAACCGTCCCCTAGGTACTTTACCTATCTATCAAACTTTTACAGAAATCACGGATAAGTCAAATGCTCTGGATATGACTGAGGAAGATTTTTTTAAGGTCATGGAAAAGCAGGCGCGAGACGGGGTTGATTTTATGGGCTTGCACTGTGCGATGACTCTTAAGACTTTAGA
Organism: Desulfitobacteriaceae bacterium; assembly: GCA_049302575.1. Classification (GTDB taxonomy): domain Bacteria; phylum Bacillota; class Desulfitobacteriia; order Desulfitobacteriales; family Desulfitobacteriaceae; genus JBAQMG01. The sequence continues at coordinate 11,896 of JBAQMG010000061.1, forward strand.
AGTAGCTAAAAAGCAGGGAAGACTTCACGATGTTGTAAGTTGGGGCGGATCCCTCTTGGCTGGCTGGATGTTATACCATGGTAAGGAAAACCCTCTCTATACTAATTTTGATCGAATTCTGGAGATTGCCCAAAGCTATGATATCACCGTTAGTTTAGCTGATGGGTTAAGACCGGGATGCATTTTTGATTCCTTAGATCGCGCGCAGGTACAGGAAATGATTTTCTTAGGGGAGTTGGTGGATCGAGCCCGGGAGGCTGAGGTGCAAATTCAGATTAAAGGGCCGGGGCATGCTCCGATCTCACACCTGGAAACGACTGTTAAATTAATGAAACAGGCTTGTAAAGAAGCGCCTTATTTTATTTTCGGGCCTGTAGTGAGTGATATTGCTCCAGGCTATGATCATATCACCGCAGCTATAGGAGCGGCAATTTCCGCAAGCATTGGGGTAGACTTTATTTGCTATGTAACCCCGGCGGAGCACGTAGGGTTCCCATCTCTAGAGGATGTACGTACGGGGGTTGTTACTTCCTTGTTGGCTGCTCATATTGGTGACTTGGAAAAGGGTCACAAGAGGGCCTGGGACTGGGAATTGGCGATGGATAAAGCTAGAAATCCCTGGGATGAAGCAACTCAAAAACAACTTGCCTTAGATCCAACTAAAATTGGTACTTCTAGCAACATGGAGGGATCTTATCAATGTACTAAGTGTGGAGCTAAATGTGCCAAAAAAGTTCTTGCCGAGTATTTTGGTAAACCAATTTCTTACTGTTGAAAAATAAATGGAGGGTGTTTAAATGACACAATTAATTAAAGCAAGAAATGGCGAGATTACAGAAAACATGGGGGTTGTAGCCGCACAAGAAGGCGTTTCCCCAGAATATATCAGGGAGATGGTGGCTCTAGGTCAAATCGTGATCCTCGGCAATAAAACAAGAAAAAATGTTAAGCCTTGTGGGGTGGGTAAGGGGTTAAGCACCAAAGTTAATGCGAACATTGGTAATTCCCCGGATTGCGGGGGTTTTGAAGATGAACTAATCAAATTAAGGACTGCTGAAAAAGCAGGTGCTCATACATTTATGGAATTAAGTTCAGGAGCTAAGATTGACGAATTTCGGAGACAGGCGTTGGCTGCTACCGAATTACCCGTTGGTACGGTAACAATCTATCAAGCAGGAGTGGAAAGTATCGAGAAATACGGTAGCGTAGTTGAGATGGATGTAGAGTATATGTTTGAGCTGATCGAACGACATGCTGCGGACGGGGTAGATTTTATGGCAGTTCACGCCGCCCTTAACATGGATGTCATTGAGCGCTTAAAAAGACAAGGTAGGGTTACAGATATCGTTTCTAGAGGTGGTTCCTTCCTCACGGGGTGGATGCTTCACAACAAGAAGGAAAATCCTTACTATGAACAATTCGACCGTATTTTGGAAATAGCCAAAAAATATGATGTGGTTCTGAGTATCGGGGACGCCATCAGACCAGGCTGCCTTGCCGATTCGATGGATCGAGCCCAGATGCAGGGATTAATCCTGGTCGGGGAATTGGTTCAAAGAGCGTTGGAAGCTGGAGTTCAGGTAATGGTGGAAGGTCCTGGCCATGTACCATCTGACCAAATTCCTGCCACTGTACTACTCCAAAAACAGTTATGCCATAAAGTACCTTATTATATGTTAGGCAACCTAGTGACAGATATTGCTCCGGGCTATGATCATATTACCGCTGCAATTGGGGCACATATTGCTGCTGCTGCAGGGGCAGACTTCATTTGCTATGTTACGCCTGCAGAGCATTTGCGTTTACCGAATGCCGAGGATGTTCACGAAGGGGTTATTGCTACCCGCTTAGCTTGCCATGCTGCGGATATTGTAAAGAAGGTGCCAGGAGCATGGGAGTGGGATTTGAAAATGGCGAAAGCCAGAAAGGCTCTGGATTGGAAACAACAGATAGCACTTTCTATCGATCCTGAAAGAGCAGCCAAGATCAGAGCAGAAAGAAACGACAGCGACAGTGAGGCTTGCTCTATGTGCGGAGGGCACTGTGCTATGAAAATTGTTAGCCAATACCTAGGCACTACCGCAACGAGTTGTTAAATGCACAATGCTTAATTATGAATTATTAATTATGCATTATGAAAGTCGGGGTGTAATTGACTTTGGAATTATTGCTGGCGGTGCAGTTTCTCACGAGAATACCTATTACTATTAAGGGGGTCATGGATGACAAGAAGATGGCCAGATCCATGGCGTTTTTCTCTCTGGTGGGATTGCTTTTGGGGGCTTCTGCGGCAGCCTTACATGCCTTGACCTCCCTGGTTTTTGCGGCGACGGTGTCGAATTTCGTGACCCTGACCTTTCTAGTATTCATAACCGGGAACTTGCATGGGGACGGACTAATGGATACAGCGGATGGCTTTTTCAGCGGTAGGCCGCGGGAACGGATGCTCGAAATTATGCGAGACAGCCGAGTGGGATCCCACGGGGTTATGGCAGGTATACTGGTGCTTTTGGCTAAATTAGTTTTGCTGGGAGAAATGCCGGATGGGACGCAGGGGATAGCTTTAATCCTTGCTCTCTCCTTGGGTCGTTGGTCCCAAGTCTATGGGGCAGCCCTTTTCCCCTATGCCCGTTTGACGGGAGGGGCGGCTAACTTTACGGTTCATGTCGGTTACTGGGAGCTGTTCTTTAACTCGTTAACCGTGCTTGTCTTATCTTTGTTTTTGCTCAAACTGCAAGGGATTATCCTGCTGGGAGCGGTATTGGCTGGAACAGCACTCTTGGATTGGTATGTTTCAAAAAAGATCGGCGGGATAACTGGAGACACCCTAGGAGCTACCAATGAAGGCATAGAGGTTTTATCCCTGCTAGTCCTTTTGGTTATTTTTACAGAGTTTTAACATCTCCCACCTAACTTGAACAGGCTATTCTGATATTAAATATGGAGGAGGTACTATAATGCAAATGAATCCTAAATTACAAGAAACCATTAACGGTATCAAACCGGTAAGCCGCGAATGGAGGTTGAAAGCGAGGGACTATCTGAACCAGCTTGCTATGCCGCAGGGAAGCTTGGGGGAACTCCTGGTTTTGGCAGAACAACTAGCGGCCATCAAAGAAACCCTCAAACCTTCCGTGCAGAAGAAAATTATCGTTACGATGGCTGGGGATCATGGGGTGGTGGAGGAAGGGGTAAGCGCTTTCCCCCAAGAGGTCACTCCCCAGATGGTTAATAATTTTGTTCGGGGCGGGGCTGCCATCAATGTGCTGGCAGCAGTGGTTGGGGCGCAGGTGTTGGTGGTGGACATGGGTGTTGCTGCCGATTTAGAAAAGCTCGTCAGAGAGAAAAAAATACTTTCTTATAAAATTGGCAGTGGAACCTCCAACATGGCGAAAGGGCCGGCGATGACCAGAACCCAGGCAGAGCAAGCCCTGCAAAGCGGGATCGAGATTGTGGGGAACCTTGTACGGGATGGGGTAGAACTTCTGGCCACGGGTGATATGGGAATCGGCAATACCACCTCCAGCAGCGCTATCTTGTCAGTGTTTTCTGGTCGACCTGTTTGTGAAGTTACAGGGCGGGGGACTGGCATTAGTAATGCCGCTCTAGAAAATAAAATTCGGGTTATTGAAAAAGCTATTGCGATAAATGAACCTGATGCTCAAGATCCGTTGGATGTCTTGGCCAAAGTTGGAGGCTTTGAGATTGGTGGGATTGCGGGGATCATCTTGGGGGCGGCTTACCACAAGGTACCAGTGGTCGTCGATGGTTTTATCTCCTCCGCAGGAGCACTGGTGGCCAAGGCCTTGGCTCCAAACTCTGTAGACTACATGATTGCCGCACACCGATCCTTGGAATACGGACACAGCTTATTGCTGGAAGAGCTGGGATTGAAGCCCTTGCTTAATTTGAACCTGCGTCTTGGTGAAGGTACAGGCGCGGCCCTAGCTATGAATATCATTGAAGCGGCAGCCCAAGTCATCGGCAAGATGCTTACCTTTGAAGCTGCCGGTGTAACCGACCGGGATATGTAAAGGAAGTGTAGCCTGATGAAACCCTTGCCTTTTCAAAATAATGAACCCCAGGAAAACGGTCCGCAGTACCTAGAGGATCTAGCTACGGGTTACTGGTACTCGGAGACTCTCTTCACTGCGGTGGAACTGGGGATTTTCACACTGCTGGAACCTGAGGGGAAAGAGTTAGAAAAACTAGCCAAGAGATTGTATTTGAATCAAGCTGCGTTGCAACGTTTTCTGGAGGCTCTCTGTGCCTTGGGTTTGCTGGAAAAGCACGAGGAGATTTACTTCAATACGAGGGTGTCTAGGGAATTTCTGGTTAAGGGTAGAGAAAATTATCAGGGTGAATCTATCTTATGGCGCAAAAACCTCGTTTCTAACTGGCGAAGTCTCCGCCGTTGTCTAAAAAAGGGCGGTAGGGTGAGGTTTGGCAAGCAGGATGAAGGGCAAGAACAGATCGTCCGGCGCATACGCAGGTATGGGCGGGCTATGGGTAGTGTAGCTAAAAGCAAAGTGACGGAGATACTACCTTTTTTGGACAATTTGTCTCTAACAGGGGATATTTTGGACGTGGGCTCAGGACCGGGGACGATTTCCGTCGGGTTGTTAGAACATTTTCCCGACGCAAGGGCAACCCTGATGGATCTTCCGGAAGTGCTCGATTATGCTAGGGAATTGCTGGAGAAAAACGAACTAGGCGGTAGGTTCGATTATCAGCCTGCGAATATCCTCGAGCCCTGGGAGTTAAAGAAGGCCCATTTTGACCTTATCATCCTCTCCAACATCGTCCACGCCTATTCTGAGGTTGAGAATGTAGACGTACTAGATAGAGCAGTGGCTTGTCTAAAGCCAGGAGGTCTAATCCTGATCCATGACTTTTTTCTGGGACACTGTCAAGAGAAAGCCGCTCTTTTTGATCTAAACATGTTTGTTAATACCTTTAACGGTAAAGTCTATGGAGCCGAGTGGGTGAGAGAACAACTAGAGCAGCGCAAGCTTTATGTCACTGAGCTGTTACCACTTGGCACGGATACTGCCCTGATTTTTGCCGCCAAAGCTGCGGAAAGTCTGCAAAACCTCTGTTTAAGACGGTAGTCCTTATATTTATGTTTAGACTTTATACCATGAAAGCCCCTGTCGCGATGGTATTGTCGTCAAAGTCGTAGTGATGAACGGAAAATATCAATTATTAAGCTAACTGGTAAAAAACAACTTGCTTATGAAGATCGAGATGAGTTTGTAGCTTAAACATGGAGAAATAGAGGATTTCTAAATTGCTAAGCATAACGATCATTGTCTTCATCTCAATAATACTCCTAGAAATCCTCCTCTTAGAGATTTTAGTTATTATCGAAAAACCTCAAGAAATCAAAACTTGATAAATCATTTTTCACTGCTCTAGATAATGCAGAGCAAAGGAATTTTACGGTTTCTATTGCAATCTTGAAAAAAACGCCTTGAAAAAAATGTAATTCAGTTTACTTGACAAAAGTATTATGCATTATATATGATAATTATGGAAGATAATTTGGGGCGAGAAAAATTATCATGTGAAGTAACAATCGTAGCGTTTTCAGTTCAGGAATCAGGAGTGTAGCTAGGGTTAAAACTCAGACAGCCAAAGTTACTTGCAGGAGATATAGCTTGGTTTTCAGGTTATGAACAAGGAGCAGAATAACGGAGCAGAAAAAATCTTAAATCAAGATCTTTACTTCAATGATCTTCTGTTTTTTTAATTCAAAGAATCATTATAGAACGAGAACTGTTTAAAGATTAAAAAATTATGAGGAGTGATTTCAGTGGATTTGCAGTTAAAAGATAGGGTAGCGTTGGTTACAGGCTCTGGTCAGGGCTTGGGGTTGGAAATTGCCAAACGGTTAGCTGATCAAGGGGCTAGGGTTGTTATTTCAGACTTGGTTGAGGAGCGTGTTACCCAAGCGGTTAATGAACTTACTGAGCTGGGATACAAAGCACAAGGCTTGCCTTTTAATGTCGCTAACTCCAATGAAGTTAACGAAGCGGTCAAAAAGATAGTCGAAAATTTTGGCAAGATTGATATTCTAGTCAATAACGCTGGTATAAATAGGGATAATTTTCTTACAAAAATGAGTGATTCCGACTGGGAAAAGGTCATTCAGACAAACTTGACTTCGGTTTTTTACTGTACTCGAGCAGTAGCCAACTACATGCGAGAGGTAGGATATGGGAAAATTGTCAATATATCATCAATTGTTATCGACGGAAACCTAGGGATTGCCAATTATGCTGCTTCAAAAGCTGGAATTGTCGGGTTTACCAGAAGTATTGCTTTGGAGTTAGCCCCTAAAGGTATAAACGTCAATGCTGTTGCACCGGGATTCTTTGGTACCGACATGCTGTTTAACCTTAAAGAGGAAATCCGTCAGAAGATAGTGAATGCAGTTCCTATGGGAAGAACGGGGAAACCATCAGAAGTAGCAGACTTAGTTGCTTTTTTGGCATCAGATAGGGCTAGCTATATCAATGGCGCACTGATTAGAATTGACGGCGGGATGAGCCTAGGCTTCATGTAGAAGACTTTATCTTGGAGGAAACAAAATGTCGACTAGCGATGTCTTGCTAAGCCCATTTTCTGTAGGTAATCTCACTATTGGAAATAGAATGGTTATGGAACCCATTGTTAGCAGTACCGCTAATGAAGATGGTACAGTATCAGATAAGTTAAAACAATTTATCATGGAACGTGCGGTTCACAAGCCAGGTTTGATTATCCTCGAAGGCGCTTACCCGCATTCATCGGGTAAGGGATATATGAAACAACTTGGGATTGACAATGATCGATGTTTACTGGGTTTGCAAGACCTTGTTGTTTCAGTCCACAGCAATGGCGTACCCATATTCGCCCAACTGCTGCATACTGGGAGATACGCGTTTTTCAACGCGCTTAAAGACCAGCCTGTGGCGCCTTCTGCAATTTCGCCGAGGATACCCAGAGACCATCCTAGAGCCCTAACTGAAATTGAAATAGGAGGGCTGGTGGAGGCCTATAAAATGGCCGCTTTAAGAGCACAAAGAGCAGGTTTTGACGGAGTAGAAATCCAAGCAGGTTCTGGTTACTTGCTGAGCTCATTTCTTTCTCCTTATTCCAATAGACGCAATGATAAGTACGGGGGTAGCTTGGAAAATCGAGCACGCTTTTTATTGGAGGTTATAGATGCAGTCCGTGAAGGTGTTGGAGCTACTTATCCGATTTCTTGCCGTTTAAACGCTGATGAAGTTATTGAAGAAGGGAACACTATTGACCAATTGATCCAAATCGGTAAGCTAGCAATTGAACATGGCGTAAATATCATGAACCCTTTGATAGGCTGGCATGAATCACTAGAGCCGATAATGACAATGGATGTTCCGCAAGGTAAGTGGCTTTCTACTTTCCAGAGAGTTCGCCAGTCCTGGCAAGTTCCTCTGATTGTATCTTATGGACTACATACGCCTGCTTCAGCACGCCAACTACTCAGGGCTGGAATAGCAGATTTTGTTGGATGGGCACGGCCAGTGATCGCAGACCCTGAACTTCCTGCTAAGATTCGGAACGGCAGGGAGCAAGATATTAGACTGTGTATTAGTTGCAATACAGGGTGCTTTGGAAATGTTTTTAAGGGAATAAATATTGCCTGTTCCGTGAACCCTTGGTGCGGTAAAGAAAATGAAGTTCATGTAGTCAATCCAGGTATAAGTAATCTAAAACGCGTAGCTAAAAAGGTTCTTGTCGTGGGGGCGGGGCCTGCTGGAATGCAGGCAGCCATTGAAGCCGCCCGTCAAGGACACAAAGTAAAATTATTAGAAAAAGAACGCCAATTAGGGGGTCAGTTGCGCTTAGCCGCTATACCACCTTACCGACAAAAATTAGCGCTTTTGCTTGATTACCTAGAAAAGGAGCTCTTTAAAGCAGGAGTGGAAGTTCAAAAAGAAATAATCGCAGATTCGAAACTGATTACTGCCGAAAGTCCCGATGTATTGATCCTCGCTCTAGGAGCTTTACCTAAAAGTATTAATTTACTTGGGATAGGTGAGTTTCCTGTGTACTATGCTTCAGAAATCCTGCAAATCGATGAACTCCCCAATTTTCAGCGTTGGGCTATAATTGGCGGTGGTTTAGTTGGTCTGGAAACTGCAGAATACCTAAGCTCTAAGGGTAAGGAAGCACTGATCTTGGAACAAACGGGAAAAGTGGCTGGCGATGCTAGTCTCTTTGAACGAGCGGGGTTACTACGCAGGGTGAAAAAGAATGTACCTATTTATACAGAGGTTAGTAATATGACGATTCAAAAGGGCTTAATAACGTGCGATCAGGTTGAAAATAAACTGGAATTCCAAATCGATGCTGTGATTATAGCCATTGGTATGAACCCCAATAACTCCCTCAACAACTTGGAAATCCCTGAACAGATTTTAGTCTATTCAATCGGAGACTGTTTAAGCGTTGGAGGGATTTTAGAAGCAGTACAACAGGGGGCTGAAGTGGGAAATCGCATTTAAGTGAACTCGTTGAACAAAAATTGAATGAGTTGACTGAAATTCCCCGCAGCAAGCTGCGGGGAATTAGTCCGAAGAGATTAAAAGCTAAGAAGAATAGCCAATAATTTCTTTTGTTTTATTTATAGCTAGTTTAGGTAATCACAAAGTGTAAAAAAGAACAAATTAATGAGCTTCCAGTTTTAATATTTAGAAAAGGGGGTAAACCATGCAACCGATCAACCTAACACTCGCCTTAGCCGCGGGTAAGGACTTTGTAGCAAAAGTCCAAAATGCAAGTGGTGTGAATGTCAAGGGCTGTTACCAGTGCGGAAAATGTTCTGCTGGCTGCCCAGTAGCTTTCGCCATGGACTATACACCTAGGCAGATCATGCGCTTACTTCAACTGGGACTGAAGGAAGAGCTATTAAAAGCGCGGAGTATCTGGCTGTGCGCCCAATGTGAGACCTGTTCTGCACGCTGTCCGCGTAGTCTTCATCCAGACAAGGTTATGGAAGTTTTGCGGATGGAAGCCAAAAAAGCGGGTATTAAAGCCGAAGGGGAGATTGCTACTTTCAACGAGAAATTTCTCAAGTCGGTGGCCAACAACGGACGGGTTTTTGAAGCTGGACTTATTATTGGATTTAACTTGGCAACTATGCAGCCTTTGAAGGACGCCAGTGCTGCCCCCGGCATGCTCAGTAAAGGCAAACTCAAACTTCAACCGTCCAAAATAAAGGGTATTGACGCAGTGCGCCGTATCTTTGAGAATGCTAGAAAAATGGAGGATGAGCACGTATGAAATATGCCTATTATCCTGGGTGTTCTCTCCATTCTACGGGGATTGAATACGAGCTGTCGACGCGATTGGTTGCTCAGAAGCTGGGGATTGAACTAAAGGAGATACCCGACTGGAACTGTTGCGGTGCCACTGCAGCCCATACCACCAACCACCTGCTTGGCTTGGCCTTGCCGGCGCGTAATCTGGCTATCGCGGAAAAAGAAGGTTTGGATGTCATGGCTCCCTGCGCCAGTTGTTATAACAGAATGAAAACCACCGAATTAGCTGTGAAGTCCTCGCCAGAGACTAAGGCGAAGATTAATAAAGTAACCGAAATGCCATATGAGGGTAAAATAGGCGTTAAATCTTCCTTGGAAGTGTTGGTACGGGAAACTGGTCTGAAGACCATCCAGAAGTTGGTCACACATTCACTTGGCGGTATGAAGGTGGCCGCATATTACGGCTGCTTATTAGTTAGACCCAAGAGCGTGGCTATCGATGATCAGGAAGACCCCACAATAATGGACGAATTGGTAACTGCCCTTGGTGGGGAAGCCGTACAGTGGCCGTTCAAAACAGAATGCTGTGGCGCAGCTCTTCCAACTTCCCGCACTGAGGTCGGACTTAAACTAGTGTATGATCTGCTTGACATGGCTCAATCCGTGGGAGCTGAGGCCATCGTATGCGCCTGTCCCCTGTGTTTCGTTAACCTAGACATGCGCCAAAATGATGTAAATAAAAAGGTTACTGGTAGCAAATTTAATCTGCCAATCTTCTATTTTACAGAACTGATGGGTATAGCTTTTGGTGAACAGCCCGCTAAAGTCGGCGTGAACAAACATTTCGTCGATCCTAAGCCTGTTTTGGCTAAGTACAATTTAAAGTAAAGGAGGATGCCCCATGAGAAAAGTTGGCGTTTTTGTTTGTCACTGTGGTACAAATATCGCCGGGACCGTTGACTGTGAAGCTGTCGCCAAAGCAGCAGCAAAATTTCCCAACGTGGCCTTTGCAATGGACTATAAATATGTCTGCTCCGAACCTGGCCAAAAAGTTATTCAAGATGCTATTAAGGAACACAACCTAGATCGTGTAGTGGTCGCCTCCTGTACACCGAGGATGCATGAACCCACCTTCCGCCGCTGCATTGCTGGAGCAGGCCTGAATCCGTACTTATTCGAAATGGCCAATATCAGGGAGCAATGTTCCTGGGTTCATCAGGATAAAGCCAAAGGCACGTGGAAAGCGATCGACTTGGTGCGTAAAGCAGTTGCCAAGGTTGTTAAGAATGAGCCCTTGGAAAAAACGAGTATTGCCATTACTAAGCGAGCACTGGTGATCGGCGGGGGCATCGCCGGTATCCAAGTTGCTTTGGACATTGCTGATGCTGGCTATCCCGTTACGATTGTTGAGAAGGAACCCTCAATTGGCGGTCGGATGTCCCAAATTGATAAAACCTTTCCGACTATTGACTGTTCGGTTTGTATTTTGGGACCAAAATTAGTTGACACGTCTCAGAACCCACTGATTGATATTGTATCTTACGCCCAAGTAGAAAAAGTGGAAGGGTACGTGGGTAACTTCGATGTCACGATCCGCAAAAAAGCTCGTTCAATTGATATGAGTAAATGTACAGGCTGCGGTCTCTGCCAGGAAAAGTGTCCAACTAAAGTAGATTCTGAATTTGACATGAAGCTGGGCAAGCGGAAAGCCATCTATACTCCCTTCCCGCAAGCTGTCCCCAATAAACCCGTGATTGACCGTGTTAACTGCACGAAATTTAAAACTGGTAAATGTGGGATCTGCCAAAAGCTTTGTCCTGTTGGCGCCGTGGACTTCGAGCAACAAGATGAAAGCATTAGCGAAAAGTTTGGTACCATTATCGTCTCGACCGGCTTCAACCAGTATGATCACAGTGTGATTGGCGAATACGGTTATGGCAAGTATCCTGATGTGATTACTGGCTTACACTTAGAGCGCCTAATCAATGCCTCAGGTCCGACCCAAGGCAAAATTAAGCGTCCTTCGGATCATAAAATTCCGGAGACTGTGGTATTCATCCAATGTGTGGGTTCTCGTGACGAAGCCAAAGGAAAGTCCTATTGCTCCCGCACCTGTTGTATGTATACCGCTAAACACGCTACCCTCGTACATGAAAAAATACCTGGCGCCCAGACCTATATTTTCTATATGGATGTAAGAACTCCAGGTAAGGGCTATGAAGAGTTCTATAAGCGTACGACGGAGGAATACGAGGCCAATTACATTAGGGGCCGGGTCTCCAAGGTATACCAAAGGGGGGACAAACTAGTTGTTCGGGGTGAAGACACCCTGCTGGGTCGTCCAGTGGAAGTAGAAGCCGACATGGTGGTATTGGCTGTGGCGATGGAAGCACGGGAGGATGCCGCAGATTTAGGTCGGATCCTTGGTATTTCCACCGACAAAGATCACTTCTTCACCGAAGCTCATCCAAAACTCAAACCGGTTGAAACTCATACGGCGGGCGTTTTCCTGGCCGGCGCTTGTCAGGGTCCTAAAGACATCCCTGATTCAGTGGCTCAGGCAGGCGCAGCCGCATCCAAGGCCATCGGCCTCCTATCCAAATCACAGATGGAAACCGAACCTGTAGTTTCTGAGGTCAACGAGTCTCGCTGCTCCGGTTGTCTGATGTGTAAAGGCATTTGCCCCTATAAGGCGATTGACGCCAAAATGATTCAAGAGCGCGTAGGTGGTAAGCTCATTGAGCGCCAGGTTGCGAGCGTCAACAAGTCACTGTGTCATGGCTGTGGCGCTTGTACTGTAGCTTGTCGCGCGGGCTGCCTGAACCTTTTAGGCTTTACCAATGAACAAATTCTAGCGGAGGTGGAAGCCGTATGTCTTTAGATACCGAAGCTTTAGCTAAAACTCTCGGAGATAGCCCTTCCTACGAACCCAAAGAGTGGGAACCCCGGATCGTTGGTTTTGCCTGCAACTGGTGTACTTATGCTGGCGCTGATTTGGCCGGTTTATCTCGTCTACAGTATCCGCCCTCTATTCGATTAATCCGAGTACCTTGCTCCGGTCGAACTAATCCACAGTTTGTCGTTCGGGCTTTTCAACGGGGCGCTGATGCGGTACTTGTCGCCGGCTGCCATCCAGGAGACTGCCACTACTCGACTGGAAACTACTTCACTCGGCGACGCTTTCTCGTGATGCAGCGCCTCCTAGAATACATGGGTATGGATCCCCGCCGATTCCAGGCCCGTTGGATTTCAGGTTCGGAAGGACCGAAGTTTCAGCAAGTGGTCACTCAGATGACTGAGGATATTAAGGCTTTAGGACCAAACAGAAAGATGAGGGATGTGGAGTGATCACTGAGAAAATGCGGGTTACCGCTAAGGAGTTGCTGGAAAATGGGAACGTGGCAACCGTGATTGGTTGGGAGAAAGGTACTTTCTGGTACAACTCCACCCCCGTGTTTATCAGCAAACCAGAACAGGTAGACCGTTTAGTATTTGACGAGTTTTGTGCCAACAACTTAGCAAAGTATTTAATGGATTACAACCATACCGAAGGCAAAGTGGCTATCTTTGTCAAAGGCTGTGATGCCCTGGCAGTTAACCGTTTGCTACAAGATCAGCAGATTAAGCGGGAAAATATTTTCCTGATCGGCCTTCCCTGTCCAGGTATGAAAGAACTTCCGAAGTCAGCCGCGCCGCAGGATCCTAAGGAGCTTCCGGCGCTGAAGAAGTGCCGGGAATGCACTAAACCTAACCCGATAGTATATGACGTTCTCCTGGGTGACCTAGTGCCGGAAAAAGAAAATCCCGCAAGGTTTTCTGCGGTAGAGGTTCTGGAAGCTAAAAGCGTTGATGAGAAGTATGAGTACTGGGAAAAGATGCATTCCCAGTGTATCCGTTGCTATGCCTGTCGCAACGTGTGTCCCGCCTGCAACTGCAGGGAGTGTTGTTTTGATGCCAACGGTCTCAACTGGCTAGGCAAGCAAAATAACATCCCGGAGAACCAGATGTTCGCCATGACCCGGGGTATGCACGTTGCCGGACGCTGTATTGAGTGCGGCGAGTGTGAACGGGTCTGTCCCATGGGTCTGCCCATTATGGAAGTCAACCGCAAACTGATCAAGGACATCAATGAACTCTTCGGTCCTTACGAAGCGGGTCTAAAACTGGAGGACAGTCCTCCTCTCAGCCGGTATGAATTACATGATCCAGAGAAATTTATGTAAAGGAGGTGTAGAGAGTTGAAAACGATTGCCAAGACAAAGATTAGCGCACTCCTTGATGAGCTTGCCAAAAAGTTTAATGTACTAGTACCTGTTGCAGGTGACGGAGCCAGCAAATTTGCTCCCTACACCCCAGGTACCCAGCCCAGTTTCGACGGACGTACGTTGCTCCCCCCGAAAGACGTTTTCTTTCCCCAAACAGAGAAAATGTACAAGTTCACTACCGATGGAATGGGAGGTAGTGTGGAGAGCATCGTCAACAAAGTGCAAGCCCAGATCCTGTTCGGTATTCGTCCTTGTGACGCCAAGAGTATCCATTGCCTGGACCATGTATTTTTGAGTAAAGGATTTGTTGATGAGTTCTATCAAGTGAAAAGGGATAACTCCTTAATTATCGCTATGGGCTGTAACGGCCCGGCCGAGCCTACCTGTTTCTGCAGTTCTATGCAGGTAAATCCCCAAGAAGCTGATAATGCCGATGTTAACTTGTATGACTTGGGCAGCGAATATGGAGCAGAAGCAAAGTCGCAAGCTGGTGAAGCTTTACTGAATGAATTTGCTTCCTTATTCAGCGAGTCCAACGCACCAAAACCTGTAGTAGCCGATTTCCCCTTAAGCGTTGATGTCGATGGAGTTCCAGAAAAACTGGCCAAGATGTTTGAAAGCCCGATCTGGGAAGAATTGGCTCGTAAGTGCTTGGGTTGCGGTGCTTGTACTTATCTTTGCCCCACCTGTCACTGCTTTGATATCTCCGCACGGGTAGCTGGCACCCAGGGCTTCCGCTTTCGTTGCTGGGACTCCTGCATGTTTTCCGAATATACCCGGATGGCTGGCGGACACAACCCGCGTCCTAGTAAAAAGGAACGGGTGCGCAACCGCTTTTTGCACAAGCTTCAGTACTTCCCTGAGCGCTACGGTGACCTTTTGTGCACTGGCTGTGGCCGTTGCTTGGCCAAGTGCCCCGTTAATATGGATATTACAAACGTTATCAAACAGGTGAAGGAGGTGGAGTTGGCATGAGTCAAGTTGAACGGGCGGAAAATCCTGTCTCCCCTTTGGTACCTGTCGTGGGAAAAATTATTAAAATCGTGAACGAGACTTCGGATGTCAAGACCTTTCATGTCAGCACCCTAGATGGGCAAAAACCCTTCACTCCTGTTCCAGGTCAATTGGGGATGGTGTCGATCCTTAATGTTGGAGAGGGTATGTTCTCGGTTACGACCCAAGGACCTAACCACCTGGAATTTTCCATCAAAAAAACCGGCGTTTTAACCGACGCCTTGCATGAGGCGGAAGTTGGCCAAATAGTTACAGTACGGGGACCCTATGGCAACGGTTTCCCCATTGAATTCTGCCAAGGTAAGGATATTCTTTTTATCGGTGGTGGGATCGGTCTAGCTCCCGTGCGTTCCCTCATTACCTATGCCATCCAAAACAGGGATCAGTTCGGCAAACTCCAGGTCATTTACGGCTCCCGCTCTCCAGGTGACTTAGTATTCAAAGAGGACTTGTTTGAAAACTGGACCAAGGTTCCAGATATGCGTCTTGACCTGACTGTTGACCGCGGAGATGATGAGTGGAAAGGCAACGTTGGTTTCGTGCCCGCCTTTATCGAGCAACTGGCTCCTTCTCCCGAAGGAGACAAGGTTTGTGTCCTCTGTGGCCCGCCGATTATGATCAAATTCTGTTTGCAGAGTCTGGCTAAGTTAGGCTTCAAGGACGAAAATATTATCACAACGTTGGAGATGCGGATGAAGTGTGGAGTCGGTAAATGTGGCCGCTGCAACATTGGCAGTTGTTTCGTTTGCCTAGATGGTCCAGTGTTCACGCTGGCTCAGATGAAAGAGCTGCCACCAGAGTATTAGTCGTAATTCGAGCGCGAGCTACTAGCTAGTACAGAGGTGAGCAACTGGTTTCTTGGCAGGATAACAGGTGAAAGCGGATATAATAAAAGCTAGAGGAAAACGATAACAAATAAACGTGTTGAACTATTATTATTATTGATCGGACGTGGAGGAAACAAATATGTTGGATGCAGGGTTGATGACAAACGAAGTGAGATGCGTTTTTAATCGAGTCCTAACCGTGAATGTCCGCACAACTGATGGGAAAACGGTTTCGGTAGACGGGGTTTTTATGGATAGTTATCATGAATTATATCTAAATATCATCGTTAGCATGGATGATTTTACTATAGTAGCAGCTAATAGTGAATGCAGACGTATACCGTTACCGGATTGCCATCATGTGCAGGAACAGGTCAAATACTTAGTAGGTCTCAAAATGGCCAAAGGGATAAGACGAAAAATTCAGAATACTATTGGTTCCGATTATGGTTGCACTCACATGGTCGAATTGGCGATGGAATGCGTTAGAACCTTGGTTGCTGCCAAATATAGTCTGATGCGTGGAGAAATGTCTAATGCAGAGGTAATGGCTAAAGTAGAGGCTTCATCCTTTTTCAAGGGGTCTTGCTACCATTTTAGAACGAAAAAGGAAATTTAGCTCTAGTGAACTCGTTCAACTAAAGATCAATTTAACTTGAAGATCAGATTGCCTACTTCAGATAATTGCTGTACTGCTATTTAAATAAAGTTATGGGAGTTGTAAGTTTTTGAAAGTTGATCAAAAACGCGCAGAACTTATGGATGTGGCAATGGGTTTGCAACCTGCCGATTATTATATAGAAGGAGCAAGGTTGCTAAATGTTTTTTCAGGTGAGTTGATCGAAAATATTGGCATAGCAGTCAAGGGTTCGTATATCGCCTATGTGGGCTCTTGTCAGAATATGATTGGTTCAGAGACAAAGATCATCTCAGCAAAGGGAAAGACTGCCGTCCCAGGCTATATTGACCCTCATGCTCATGCGGATATGTACACCAATCCGATAGCCTTTGCCGAGAGTGTTATCGCGCTTGGAACAACTACAGTATTGACGGCGACTCTGGATTGGGCAACAGCATTTGGTATTGAAGGTATCCACGACTATTTGGAATTAACTGAAGAATTGCCGGTTAAGTTTTACATTGGGCTGCCAACTGAGGCTTTTGATACATATATGTCTGGATCTGATCCTTATTTGGTAGCTCCAGAGCATTACAAAAAATTCTTGACCAATAAAAGAGTAATTTCCCTAGCAGAGAATCAAAACTGGGGTTTGATTATCAATAAGCAACTGTTGGAACACATAGAAACAATGCGCCAAGGTCATAAACGGATTGATGGGCATACTAACGGGGCTAAAGACCATGAATTGAACGCTCTGGCTGCTATGGGTGTCTCTTCCTGCCACGAAGCTTTAAATACTGAGCAAGTACTGAAGAGATTACGTCTGGGTTTATCGGTGATGTTGAGACATGGCAGCATTAGAAGGGATTTGCCCCAACTTCTTCCTGAATTATTGAAATATCCATATCTTAATTGGTCGAAGGTAATGTTAACGCCAGATTTTATGAACCCGAATGACATCATCGACAAGGGTTATATGGATTATCTAATTCAAGAAGCGCTTAAGTGCGGCTGCCCAGCGGTAAAGGCGTATCAGATGAGTACGCTACATGCGGCTATCTATCTGGGATTAGAAGAGGAAATTGGTTCCATAGCCCCAGGGAAAATAGCCGATATCTTGCTGTTGAAGGATCTGGAAAACCCCAGACCAGAGTGGGTTATGACCAATGGAATTCCGGTGGCAGACAAAGGTGAAATTTTGGAACCATTAAGGCCGATGACCATGAGGGGTGGTAACGGCTTAGGACTTAAACGAGGTTTCTTTCCCGATTTACCGTTTGATAAAAATTCATTCAGGATCAGCAAACCTGAAACTGGTTTCCAAGAAGAAGACAGTCAGTTAAAGGTGCCAGTGTTGCGAATAAAAACAAATACCATTACTGATGTCGTCTGGACCAAGGTTCCAATTGAAAAAGATGAACTAGTTTTACCTCCGAAGGGACAATTTCAGAAGCTGAGTATTATTTCCGTTAACAGGAATAGTTTGATTACGTCCTTTTTAACGGGCACTGGCTTGATTAACGGAGCCATTGCCGCCACGATTGGCATCGGTCGTAATCTGTTAACCATCTTGGGCACGTGTGAG
The DNA here is from genome assembly GCA_049302575.1 of Desulfitobacteriaceae bacterium. Lineage (GTDB taxonomy): Bacteria > Bacillota > Desulfitobacteriia > Desulfitobacteriales > Desulfitobacteriaceae > JBAQMG01. The sequence goes on from JBAQMG010000061.1 coordinate 29,499, forward strand.
GAAGATATGGCTAGGGCAGGCAATCGCCTTTACGAAATTGGCGGAGGTATCGTTGTTCTGGCTGGGGGACAGGTAAGGGCTGAGTGCGCACTGGCGATCGGTGGAATAGCCTCCTACCGTTCCGTAAGAGAATTGGCTGGGGAGTTCAGTTTAATTAATAAAGCCTGTCGTGATTTAGGCTGCAGCTTGGAAGAACCAATCCTTACCCTGCATTTTCTGACATCAGAATTACCCTTTGTAAGGTCGACATCTTTCGGATTAATGGATATCAAACGAAAAAAAGTTATTTTCCCGTGAGTCATTCAATAATATATTATCGTAGATAGAAAACAGAAAACAGAAAACTATTGACACATTTCATTATAAATGATACCATGACACCGTTCTTGAATTATTTAATTAGGTGACATAAGCAGTCTCCCACTTCTATAAGTGGGAGCTGAATAATTCAGTGGGGGAGGTTAGAGACCCCAACTGGATCGTCGAGCGAAGCGAGTTCGCTGTCTGTAAACCTGCGTTAAATTAAGACACGGTAATCCAAAATTGCCTTTGTAGGTGGTTTTAGAAAGCGGTGTCTTTTTTTTAGAAAGATAGGGTGGATTATTATATTTTCGTTGTCTGAAATGCGCTAAGCGTGTAAATCCAAAGTTTTGAGAGGAATTTATAGTCAATTAATACATAGGAAATGGAGTGGTTACGGATGAATTTTGAATATCTCCTTGTTGACTTCAATGATGGCATTGCAACGATAACGATCAATCGCCCCGAACGACTTAATCCTTTAAGTGCCGAAGTTTATTATGAACTAAAAATGGGCTTGGGCATGTTGTCCTATGATCAAGCAGTGAAGGCAGTGATTATCACTGGGGCTGGCAATAAAGCCTTTGTTGCTGGAGCAGACATTGTCGCTATCAGCACAATGAGTTCTAACGAGGCATTCCGATTTGCGTCTTCTGCCAAAGAAGCTATCTGGCAGATCGAGGCAATGGCTAAGCCGGTTATCGCCGCTGTTAACGGACTGGCGCTGGGGGGCGGTTGTGAATTAGCCTTGGCTTGTGACTTTCGCGTGGCCTCGCGTACCGCTAAATTTGGTTTGCCGGAAATCAATTTGGGCATTATTCCGGGAGGTGGTGGTACTCAACGACTGACCAGATTAGTAGGAATGAGCAAAGCTAAGGAACTGGTGATGCTAGGTGAGACTATTTCAGCCGAACAAGCATTGCAGATAGGTCTGGTTTATCAAGTGGTCGAAGCGGAACAATTAATGTCGGCGGCAGTACAATTAGCGCAAAAATTAGCGCTGAAGGCTCCGATCGCTTTAGCTATGGCTAAACGATCCATTCAGCGGGCGCTTGGCTCAGATACCGATGACGGGCTGGAATTTGAGATTAATTGCTTTGCGCATTGCTTTTCAACTCAGGATCAAAAGGAGGGGATGAAAGCCTTCTTAGAAAAGAGATTACCGAAATATACTGGCTCTTAGGCTACGAAACGCTAGAGAAGTTTTGCAAAATAATAGATAAGATCAATTAAATGAAAAAATGTTTTTTAGAAAGTACAGGTGATGATTACTATGAATTTGAAAGACTTATTTAATCTCTCTGGGAAAACGGCCGTGGTTACTGGTGGTTCTACTGGACTAGGCAAACAAATGGCCTTTGGCTTAGCTGAGTTTGGCGCCAATTTAGTCCTAGCGGCCCGCAAGCTGGAACGATGTGAAGAGGCCGCGGCTGAAATCAGGCAGTTATTCGGGGTTGAAGCGATTGCTGTTCAATGTGACGTGGCTAAGGAAAGCGACATTGTTATGTTAATCAACCGAGCTGTAGAAAGATTCGACCACCTAGATATTTTGGTTAATAATGCAGGAATCACTTGGGGAGCAACAGCAGACGAATATCCGATAGATAAATGGAATAAGGTAATTAATGTTAATCTAACTGGATGTTTTATAGCTGCAAAAGAAGCTTATAAGTTCATGAAAAAACAGGGTAGCGGGAAAATCATTAATATCGCGTCGATGATGGGTTCGGTCGGGGCCAAGACTAATATCATGGATGCGGTAGCTTATAACGCCAGTAAAGGAGCAGTGCTTAACCTGACTAGGGATTTAGCGGCAAAGTGGGCTCCTTTTGGAGTTAATGTTAACGCTATTTCGCCTGGTTGGTTTCCGACGCACCTTTCCGAAAAGTCAATCGAGCTGCACCGCAATGAATTTATGGACTATATTCCAGCTGGTCGTTTTGGTAGCGATGATGACATTAAAGGAGCAGTCGTCTATCTTGCTTCGAACGCTTCCGCTTATGTTCATGGTCAGGAGCTGATCGTGGATGGCGGGTGGACTATCCATTAAATCAAGTTCTACTTCCTGAGGGAGATAAAATTTCGAGAAGAATTTTTATATTGAGAGTTAGCTGGCGTTCACTTATCGGTTGAATTAACCGACCGAGAACAACGGCTTTGGCCAAAGATTGCTCTGTTAAGTTATCTCGAAAAGTTCTCTCAGTTCTTGTTCGGATAATTTGTAGAGCAGGGTTTCTCCAGGTTGAATGACGGTGTCGATTAGCTCTTTTTTCTTGGCTTGTAAAGCAATAATTTTCTCTTCGACTGTTCCTTGGGTAATAAGTTTGATCACCTGAACTGCATTTTTTTGGCCAATGCGGTGAGCACGATCGGTTGCTTGATCTTCCACTGCAGGGTTCCACCAAGGATCAAAGTGAATGACCATATCGGCGCCGATAAGATTTAATCCAGTGCCGCCAGCCTTTAAAGAAATCAGGAAAACCTGGCCAATACCTTCATTGAAGGTATTGGCCATTTGCATGCGCTCTGCCGCTTTGGTTGAACCTCTGAGATAGAAATGCTCGATTTTTTCTTGGTTAAGATGATCTTGGAGGATATCCAGCATGGTTGTGAATTGGGAGAAAACTAAGATCCGATGGCCGCTATCCAAGGCGTCAGTAAGAATTTCCTGAAAAAGCAGCATTTTACCACTCCCTCCTGTGTAATCCTCGATGAACATTGCCGGATGACAGCAGATTTGCCTAAGTCTAGTCAGGGCCGCTAGAATCTTGAGGTGGCTTTTGTTAAAACCAACTGTGGCAATTTCTCGAGCTATTTCCCCCTTCGCCTCTTGTAAATAGGCTAAGTAGATTTTTTTCTGTTGTTCTGTCAATTGAGCGTTAAGTTGGGTTTCGATTTTGTCTGGGAGTTCTTTTAAGACGTCTTTTTTAAGACGGCGTAGAATGAAAGGGTTGGCATGTCGGCTTAACTCTATCAATGGTTTTGAGTCCTCACCTTTGATAATCGGCATTTCGTATTTCTTGCGGAACTCCTGGTGGGAGAGGAGGTAGCCAGGCATGATGAAATTAAACAGGGACCAAAGTTCGGAAAGTGAGTTTTCGATTGGCGTACCTGTCAGGGCAAAATACCCCTTGGCTTTAATCTGTTGGACGGATTTGGCGTTTAGAGTTTGCGGGTTTTTGGTGTGTTGAGCCTCGTCAAGGAAACAATAAGAAAAATCGAACTTAGCAAATTTGTCGATGTCCCGTCTTAGTAAGGGATAGGAGGTGACCACGAGGTCCCAAGGTTCGAGATTGGTCAATTGCGCCTGTCTTTCTAAGGGAGTACCTTCCAAGACTAGGACTTGTAAGGTGGGGGTGAATTTCTTCGCTTCCTCTTGCCAGTTATAGATTAATGAAGTGGGAGCGATGACTAAAGCGGGACCAGGGGCTGAAGCTTTTTCCGATAAGATGAAGGAAAGGACCTGTAGCGTCTTGCCTAAACCCATATCATCGGCCAGAATGCCACCTAGACCAAACGTTGCCAGCGTTTTTAACCATTTAAAGCCAGTTTTCTGGTAATCGCGTAAGATATGTTCCAATTCCGCCGGGATTTCGAACTCCCCGTCTTGAGGTTCTAAGATGCTTTGAACTAATTGCTTAAAGGCTTTATTACGCTGGACTCCTGGTAAGTTAGCCTGGCGTAAATAACTGTCAAGGTACATTGCTCGGTATTTCGGCAAATTAAGCAATTTGTTGTTTAGATCCTCAGCTTTAAGGTCCAGGTTTTCAAGAAGTTGAGCGATAGCTGTTAATTCAGTTTGGTGTAAATCGAGAAAAGAACCATCCCGAAGCCGATGATATTTTCTCTTCAGATGTAGGGAATGGAAAATATCTGTCAATTCTTCTTGTTCAATATCATTATATTGGAAGGATATTTCCAAGATGTCTAGCTTTTCGTCTAGGCGAACCCGACCAGTAAAAGTAGTTGAGGTTCGGATTTTGAGTTTGAATTGATCAGAATAGTATATTTCCGCTAGTTCTTGGAGTTGGGGGAGCCAGTTTGCTGTGAATTCAAGGATTTTCTCATCATCCTCAAGGTGTATTTTACCTTGGCTAACAATAAAATCGGCTTGTTCAAGAATGCTCAAAATTTTTCTTTCTTGTTCTATTGAACGGATGAGAATAAGATCGTTGGCTCCCGAAGCGTTGAGAGTTTCCCGGGTAGCAGCAAAAGGATTAATGACTGTATCGCCATAGTGAAATTCCAAGCGGGCGGTACTGCTCTCTCCAACTCGATCAAAATAGATTTTAGCGAGAAGACTCTCTTGATTAAATTTGTCGGCAAGAGAGGGATCAATGAAAACTTGACCCAGTTTATTGATTAAAGGTAAAGCCTCCGAGGCGAAAAATTCCTTTTGGCCAGCGGGAACAACAATATTGGTCATCGAACCCTTTTTGAGTGCCCTTAACATGGCTGGTAACAGGTCTTTTTGGGTAGGGGAAGCCATATGAATCTTTTGCTGGTAGGTGTAGTAGCTACTATCCGAGGTGAGTTGGAGCGGTAATTCGTTGCTCTCTAGGGCCAAAGTAAGATCTAGGTCTTGGGCTTGTAAGGAGAATTCTATAGGTAGACCTTTTCGAATAATTTGGCTGGGTTGTAGAGGAGCGGAGTCAAATTTCAAATGAAATACTTTCTCACCTAAAGCATCCAACAACTTATTAAGATAGTAGCCGATCATAGGTAAAACCTTTTGACGCAAAAGGGTAGAGGAAAAATAGAAACTTTGCATTTCACTAAAGGCGGAAAGTTGCTCATGCATTTCCTGTAGCAAGGATATTACAGCACGATCTTGCTCTTTAAAGATTTGACGCGTAGGTTCAAACGTGAACTGTTTGCCGAATTCAAGCGATTGCCCTGTTTTAATCGAGCTGAGAAATTGACTAATATCCTTAACTACATAGAGACGCTGAAGTCCGAGTTTGAGCTGCAATTGGGCAGAAGGTCGGTGGCCGGTATGAATATGTAGTTCCACTTCTAAGGTTAGCTCTTCTACGGAGGGCTCGGAACGATGGTTGGCAAAGACAGTCAGAAGTTCTTCAACTGCGCGTTTCTGAACTAGAGGATCTGGCCAGATTGCAGGCAATTTATCTTGGGCAGCCTTTAATACGGCAATGATATGTTTGCAAGCTTTAGGATATTCTTCATAGGCTTGGCAACTGCAGTGGTAGGCGCATACGGAACTATTTTGGTCAAAAGTAATCTGAACAGCATAGCGGTTTAAACTTCCTGCTACGGTAGCGTTCACCATACTTTTAGTTGGTGCGAAAAGGAAATCGCTGACTCTGCCTGAAAAGTAATAGGTAATCCCCTTCTTATAGACGAGGTCTCGGCTAGCTAGATCCAGAATCTGTTTTTCAGAGAGATTAAAGCGTGGCATATAAAAATACTCCTTCTGTAGGATTGTCTGTGAACTATTATAAGTGGATGTCCAATTAAGAATATCACATTTGCCAGCTTCTAGTCTATTTTAAAAGTTTGGTGGAAAAGTCAAGGAGCCGGACATTTTGTGTTCGGTCGTAGGTAGTTCAAACACAATGAGGATCAGTAATTTGTTCTATTAATGTTGCCGGGAGCAGCCTTTTTTTCCTTAAGACGGTTCATAAGGCGCATCGAACACATTTCCCCACACATAGTGCAGCTGTCCTGATGTTGGGGAGCGGACTCCCGACGGTAGCGCTCCGCTTTTTCTCGATCCAAGCTTAAGTCAAACATCTTCTCCCAATTCAAGTCTTGTCTGGCTTGACTCATCTCCCTGTCCCATTGGGCAGCTCCAGGTATTTTTTTGGCAATATCTCCGGCATGTGCAGCGATTTTGGCTGCAACAATACCTTCACGTACATCCTCTAGAGTTGGCAGACGTAGGTGTTCGCCTGGTGTCACATAGCAAAGGAAATCTGCTCCAGCGGCTGCTGCTATAGCTCCGCCGATCGCACTGGTGATGTGATCGTAACCAGGGGCAATGTCTGTGACCAACGGTCCTAGCACGTAGAAGGGTGCTCCATGGCAAAGCTTCTTTGCCAATTGAACATTGGTCGTAATTTCATTCAGGGGAACGTGGCCCGGTCCTTCAATCATAACTTGGACATTGCGTTGCCAGGCTCTTTGGGTAAGTTCTCCCATCACGATTAATTCTGCAATTTGTGCTCCATCTGTGGCATCAGCGATGCTTCCCGGTCGGCAAGCATCCCCTAAGCTTAAGGTCACGTCATATTCCGCGCAGATATCTAAGAGAACATCAAAATACTCGTAAAAAGGGTTTTCCTTCCCGGTCAATTCCATCCAGGCATACAGCAACGACCCGCCCCGGGAGACAATGTTGGTCACACGGGAAGTCTGTTGGAAGTGACGGGCGGTTTCCCTGTTGATTCCGGCGTGGATGGTGATAAAATCCACACCATCCTTGGCATGCTGTTCTACCACGGCTAAGAATTCCTGGGGAGTAATGTCTTCTAACTTTTTGTCTAAAAATCCCAAAGTATCATACATGGGAACAGTTCCGATCATAGCCGGAGACATGTCGATGAGCCGGTGGCGAAATTCTATTGTTTGACCGTAGTTGCTGAGATCCATAATCGCTTCTGCTTTCATGTCTAGGGACATTTGCACCTTGGCCAGCTCGTTGTCAAGATTGGCACACTCCGGAGAAATACCCAAATTGACGTTAATCTTCGTCTTAAGTCCTAGACCAATACCTTCAGGACTTAAAGAGGTGTGATTGTGGTTAGCTGGGATGACCACGCTTCCAGCTGCCACTCGGAGCCTGATTTCCTCTGCGGTTAGCCCCTCTTTGGCAGCTACTGTTCGCATCGCCGCCGTTATTACTCCTTTTTTAGCTTGTTTCATTTGTGTACTCATCTAATCACACTCTTTCTTTATATTTCTTAAGTCGGAGTCTCCATAATACGCTGCAAACGCTTAATCTTGCCCGCAATGTCTGCGTTGCCTACAATCTCAGTGACCAAGGCGACTGTCCTGGCACCTGTTTTTACTACTTCGGCCAGGTTGTGCTCCTTGACTCCGCCGATCGCCACAAAGGGGATATCAAGATTTCTGACGACGTAATCTAAATAGTCTAGTCCTACCGGATCACACACATCGGTTTTGGTATTCGTGGCGAACAACGGGCCTACTCCGATGTAATCTGCGCCGCCGCTCATGGCAGCCCAGGCCTGAGTTGGCGAATGAGTAGAAACACCGATGATCAGATTGGGTCCGGCTAAACGACGCATCTCCGATAACGGCAAGTCATCCTGCCCGATATGTACGCCATCTGCGCCCACCGCTAGGGCCAGATCTAAGAAGTCGTTGATAATAAATAAGGCACCATGTTGCTTGGTCATGCTTCGCAGCACTTGGCACTCCTCATACATTTCCCTGATTTTTTTGCCCTTCTCCCGATATTGAAGGAACGGTACGCCAGCGGTCAAGATCTCACCAGCCACTTCAATATTGCTACGGCCTAGGGAGTGAATTTCAGAGGTTAGGGCATAGATGCCAGCGGGCAGGTTACGCCTTTTTGATCCTGAATGTCCGTTAGGATTTTCTTTTATCGAGTTAGCTTCTAATTCAACAATTTCCTGGCCGATTCTAGTTTCTAGGTCGTAAACTGCAAAACGGAGGGATTCAGTTTCTTTAGCAAGTTCCCGTTCAGCTAGTTCCTGTTTTGCAAGTAAATGAGCGCATTCCTCCAAGACCCTTAACCCTTCCTCGGCCCGCTTTAAGTTTGCCCACACTAAATCGAGGGTAAAGTTTTTCCCCACTACGGCCTGATTACGGCTGATCGTGAGCCCGGGGTCGTTATTACTGTCGCGGGCGGCGAGTAGCTCTTGATAATAGGGAGAAAAGGTTGTTCTGATACGATGACGCAAGGAACGTGCAACAGCACAAATCTCACCTTTTGCTCGCTGAAACCGCCAGATATCTTCTACAACTCGCAATCCTTCAGCTACTCGATTGAGATTGGCATCCATCATCCGCCAGGGTATGTCGTTTATCATGTTATTCACCTCTTAAAACATATAAGTTAGCAGGTATATGCATAACTGTGCATTGCGCATTATGAATTATGAATTATGAATTATGCATTGAACCGCATATTCATCCAGTCACAAAAAGCTGGCAGATAGCCTTTAGCTCGAATCATCTGGACCACTTCCAGAACTGTTCGTTCGTCGGCAATTTCAAATTGGGCACTGCTTGGGTCAGCAGTTTCACTGTAACCACCGACGGAAGTGAGAGAACCAGCCGATAAGCGAGTGATTCCGAGGGGAAGCAAATTTTCTCGCATTTGCGAACTTTCCCGTGTGGATAAGGTAAGGCCAACTCGTGGCAGAAATAGCCGATAAGCTAGAAGAACTTGGACTAATGCAGCATCCGTGACTGGGGCAGCAGATGAGTTAAAACTGCCGACATGTGGCCTAAGACGCGGTATTGAAACCGATAGTTCGACCCCTGGATAATTCCTTTGTAAGTAATCGGCGTGAAGAGCTGTAAAAAAAGCATCTCGCCGCCAGTCCGAAAGTCCCAAAAGAGCTCCGATGCTTACAGCTGGAATTCCAGCTAAACAAGCACGATCCGGTGCTTCTAAGCGGTAGTGAAAATCACGTTTTGGTCCGAAGGGGTGTACCTCGGCATATGTAATTTCATCGTAGGTTTCTTGAAACAGAGTAAGAGCATCAACTCCAGCCTCGTATAAACGTCGGTATTCCTCGGTGGATAGTGGATACACTTCGATTCCCAGAGAGGCAAACATGGGTCGCAAAGCCTGAATGCATTGTTCCAGGTAAGCTGGTCCGCTTTGAGTGCGAGATTCTCCCGTCAATAACAGCAAATGCTGTAGACCGGTAGAGGCAATGACCTTCCCTTCATTAAGGGCTTGTTCAACAGTTAGCTTACTGCGTACAATCTTGTTTTGGGCGTTAAAACTACAATAGAGGCAGCGGTTACTACAAAAATTTGCTAGATACAGGGGAGTAAACAAGCCAATAGTGCGTCCAAAATGGCGGATTGTTAAGGCTTGGGCTTTTTTGGCTATGGACTCCAGGTAGGAGGTAGCAGCTGGGGAAAGTAAGACTGCTAAATCTTGTGGGTGAAGGGTTTCCCGAGCTAACACCCGCTGTACATCTACTCCGCTAAAACTTGCCCAAGTTGAATCTGATAGCCTTTGTTGCCATTCGGTAAGTTGCTCGTAGAACATTCGCTAAACCCCCTGAAGAAAACCGGTTAAGGGTGATGAAGCCTCGGCTTCTAGCCGTCGTTCTCCCAGTCCGGCTAAATAACCCAGCCGTCCCGCGGCGACTGCCAAGCGGAAGGCCTGGGCCATGTGCACAGGATCTCCTGCCGTCGCAATTGCTGTATTCACGAGCACGGCTGCAGCCCCCATTTCCAGGGCTTCTGCTGCTTCGGACGGCCGACCGATGCCGGCATCCACGATCACCGGTAGGGAAATCTCTTCGATGAGAATTCGGATGAGTTCTTTGGTTTGTAAGCCCCTGTTGCTGCCGATCGGAGCCCCCAATGGCATTACCGCCGCTGCGCCGACCTCCTGCAGGCGCCTAGCCGCTCCCAAATCTGGGCTCATGTAAGGGAGAACCACAAATCCCTCTTTTACCAGTTGTTCTGTGGCCCGCAATGTCTCCCAATTATCTGGTAATAGATAACGCTGATCCTGTACCACTTCAATTTTTACCCAATTACCGCAGCCTGCCGCCCTAGCCAAGCGGGCGATCCGCACTGCTTCCTCAGCAGTGCGTGCACCAGAGGTATTGGGTAGTAAAATAGTATTCTGGGGTAAGTAGTTAAGGATATTCTCTTGGGGATTCTTCCAGTCTACCCTGCGTAAAGCCATAGTCACTACTTGGGCACCGCTAGCTTCCAGAACCTTGGGTACAATTTCATGGGACGAAAACTTACCGGTTCCCACGAATAAGCGGCTAAGCAAATTTATACCGCCAATGAGCAAACTGTCATTTGTCTTGTCAATACCCTGTACGATATCTTCCATTGAATCAACCACCTCCCATAAAAACTAAAATTTCCAAATTGTCGTCTGCTTGCAAAATTACACTCTGCCATTGCTCCTGCTCCAGAATTTCCCCGTTTAGCTCCACGACGGCAGTTTTGATGACCACAGCTTTCTCTTCGAGCAATTTTAATACTGTACATTCTGGGGAAACTTCTTCTTGCAATTCACCATTCACAACAATCCTCAAAGGCTTGTCCTCCTTTCGTTCGTTTTTCAAACGTGTCTAGTGGGTTTCTTATTATCTAACATAACGTTTGGGGTATAAAGGAATGTCTTGTTTGAAGCATTCCTTATGGTGCGGCGGAAGACTAAGTTGTGTATATTTGCCAACTTAAGGATGCTAGAGTGGTATGAAAAAAGTGAGAACAGCGGCCAGCTATTCTCACTTATACTCTAATAAGCAAAACGATTGAGCTTTCCTCCGCTGGTACTAACCAGTTCAGGTTCAAAGGGTTAAAAGTTTCCTTTTTCTCAGCCCCGTAGGGCACCCCCAGCAAACTTATTCAGTTCAGAGTGGAGCATTGCTTGCCCCAATTAAGTATTTCACCTGTGCCTATTATATAACTAATAGGGTGTAGGTGTAAATGATAGATAAATATCAATCATAAAGGAAACATAAGACAAATAAGTAGAAAAGACATGAACGAAATCCAGAAGCTAGTGAAAAATTATCTTTAAAACCGTGAATTTAATTGATACATAATGAAGCGAACCCAATCTGGGTCCGCTTCATTATACTGTTTTTTCAGATACTTGTTTTTCCGATTAAAGATTGAGGATTTTCTTAGTAAACTCGTCTTGCACACTAGTAATAATCGGTATACCGGTTTCCCGCATGGTCTCTCTATTACCAGAATAAAGATCATCACGGGAAATATTGTTGACGGAGAATTCTCTGGCTTCAGCCATAAGCTGCTGTAGACCTGCGGCTAATTTGTCGGCTAAGCTCCAAACAGCAATGGCACCATAGGGGATATCCTTCATTGCGTTAGCACCGACTTTCTTTTGAACATCGGAGTAGCCGGCAAAAGCAATATCTACAACTTTGTGCCCCTCTGCTGCCAGAATACTGGCATATTCATAGGCTTTAGAATGGAGGAGAATAAGAAGGAACCCCCAACTTTCCATCATGTTCCAGGGACTCATGCCTGTGCCCCCACCGGAGCCATCAATGGTTAAAAGGTCTAATTTGGCTACAGTAGCTAATTTAATTGCCATGGCTAAAGCTTCCATGCCATACGATCCAGTTTTTAGAGTAATTCGTTTATACCCTAAACTTCTCAGGTAGTCTACAGACTTGAAAAAGTCTTCTTGTACCTGCTCACTATTGGACAGATCAGTATATCCTAAGCGACTATGTCTGGAGAAAGACTTAATCGCCCCATTCTCAAAGGCCTCTTGAACCTCTGGTTTAGTTGGATCTGGATCGACAATATACCCTCTGTTTTTGAGGAATGTAGCGTAGGCCAAGTCATTGACTTGGATTTCTCCGCCGATATCTTTGGCACCTTGCCCCCATTTCAATTCAATAATAGCTTTATCGCCATATTTGCGGATAATGTATTCGGCCACCCCATTACGGGTATCCTCGACATTCATTTGAACAATGATTGCTCCGTAACCATCATAATATTTAAGATAATTGTCGATTCGACGTTCTAGCTCAGGTGCTTTTTCAATCCGACCACTTGCCATAATAGATTGCTTGTCTACGCCAACGACGTTTTCTCCGATAACTATCGGAAAGCCTACCAAAGCTGCACCAATAGCGAAGGAATCCCAGTATTTGGCCGCAATAAATGTTGAGCCAAGCGCTCCAGTCATTAACGGAATTCTACTCTTAGTCTTTACTTCGTTGCCAAATTCTACTTCTAGGTTAACATTTGGAAAAATACAGTCATCTTGACTGTTGGAAATCCCATTAGGAAGACCGTTTGCTCCGTAATTATAGCCCTGGATCCTTAAAGCATTGTAAGAAACACCTACATGAGTGGTATTGCCGCTACCGGCTGTGACAGTACCAAAATCCCTAGGATAGAGCATTTTTCTGCCTTTAAAGCTCGACATCTATGCTTTGAATTCCTTCATGTTATTTGCCTAATAATGTGAATGTATTTAAATGAAAAAATGCAGTTTGTATAGTGAATTCGCCCTTTGGGTATGCGATAATAGTAAGCGAGGGAGAATAGTAGAGTATTAGGGTACTTTAGATTGGTATATTTATATTTAGTTGCCTGTCCTTTTTTGTATATATCTTTCCAAATTTAAAGGAATAAAAATAATGAATAGGGGTTTCGTAAAGTGACCAAAAAACCAAAGTATTATGCAATTAGAGTTGGGCGTAAGACGGGAATAGTAAGAACCTGGGAAGCTTGCCAGAAGGCTATAATAGGGTATTCAGGAGCGGTTTATAAAAGCTTTACTGATGAACAAGTCGCGCTTGACTGGTTAAATGGCGAGGAGACTACTTTCGTTGTAGAAGGTCAGCAAATTAAGGCAAAGGATTTAGGCCAGTTTATAGATTATGACGTTTATACTGACGGAAGTTATTCGCAGGGTAATTATTCTTGGGCTTATGTCTTCGTGAAAGATGATCAAATAGTCTGTGAAGATAATGCTATTGGGAAGAATCCTGAGGCTGCTGTCATGAGAAATGTCGCTGGAGAAATAGCCGCAGTTCTTTATGCTGTTAAACGTGCTGCTCAAATGGAGGCTCGAATCAGAATTTATCATGACTATGCAGGGATTGCATTTTGGGTAACTGGTGAATGGCGTACAAAAAATGAATTCACAGAGCTCTATGTAAAGCTTATGAAACAATATGAAGACCGTTATATCTTCGAAAAGGTTCAGGCCCATAGTGGCAATAAATATAATGATCATGTTGATAAACTAGCTAAACAAGCGTTAGGTATAGTTTGAAAAGAGGATATACGATGAATGAGGAATCTATTTACGGACTGACATTTGATCAACTGGCAGCATGGCTTATGGAATATGGACATAAAAATTTTCGAGCATTACAAGTCTGGGATTGGCTTTATAGAAAGCAGGTGACGCACTTCTCAGATATGATTGATGTCAATCAAGAGTGTCTTGAATTATTAGCAGATCATTTTGTGCTCCAATCATTAACCGAACACTGCAAGCAAGAATCAGCGGATGGAACGATTAAGTTTTTGTTCAGGCTAAAAGATGACAATCTAATTGAGACGGTCTTGATGAGACCTATGTTCGGTTTATCGGTTTGTGTTACCACCCAAGTAGGCTGTAACATTGGGTGTAGTTTTTGTGCAAGTGGGTTATTAAGAAAAAAACGTGATTTATCCTGTGGTGAAATTGTGGAACAGATTATTAAAGTTCAACATCATCTAAATAAAGAGCAAAAAGATGAACGCGTGAGTCACGTTGTGGTAATGGGAATTGGCGAGCCATTTGATAACTTTAAGAACGTAGTAGATTCTTTGCGGGTTATTAAAGATTACAAAGGCTTAGCCATTAGCGCAAAACACATTACAGTATCGACCAGCGGTCTTGCCGATAAAATTAATGAATTTGCTGAAATCAATTTGCAGGTAAACTTAGCGATCTCCTTACACGCGCCAACTAACGAACTTCGAACGCGGATAATGAAAATAAACCGTGTCTTTCCGATAGAAAAAATAATGTTGGCCGTTGATTACTACTTAAAAAAAACGAATCGTAGGATTACGTTGGAATATATTCTGCTAAAAGCTGTGAATGACCGAAGGGAACATGCCCTTCAACTTGCTGATCTGATTGGTGATAAGCGACATCTCATAAATGTTAACTTAATTCCATATAATCCAGTGTATGAACATACTCAATATCAAAGGAGCAAGCACGAATTGATGCTGGCGTTTTATGATACGTTGAAAAAGCAGGGTATTAATTGCAGTATTCGTCTCGAACATGGGACAGATATTGATGCCGCTTGTGGACAGTTAAGAAGCAAACAGATGAAAAAGGAGCCCTCAACTTGGGCCCCTTTTTGCTTGACTAGATAGGGTGGTCAACCAGGAGGAGGTCTGGCTAGATCTCTGCGATGATCTCTCCCATGCGGGATATGTCATATCCTCCAATTCCCAATACTTCGTTTTGAAAAGAAGGGGATTTCAAGATACTCATTAAAGCCTGAAAATGTGGCCGCTCCAGATCTTCCTGCCGAATTACAATGTCATAGCGTTCTTTATGCAACGGGATAAAATCAAGATTGGTAAATTGCATAGCAACCTTTTCAATTCCTAAACCTACGTCTGCTTCCCCGCGCGCAACCTTGCTCGCTATGGCAAGGTGGGTCATTTCTTCATCTCCATAGCCAAGAATATCGTTGCGCTTAATTTCTGAAATTCTCAGTTGTTCATCTAACAACACTCTTGCACCAGAGCCTCTTTCGCGGTTAATGAAACGTACGTCTGGTTGGGTTAGGTCACTCCAAGTGGTGATATTCTTGGGGTTTTCTTTGGCAACATAAAAACCTTCCATACGATAAACCAAGTTAATTATACAAGTCGGGTGACCTGGTAACAGTCTTCGAACATAGGGAAGGTTATATTCATTAGTATCGCTATCCCATAAGTGCGTAGTAACAACGTTCACAAGGCCGTGATATAGAGACATAAGCCCATCGATGCTTCCAATATATCGACGTAAAAAGTGAACCTGTGGAAACTGTTTTTCCAAATAGCGAGCCAAGATATCCAACACAATATCTTGACCACAGATGACTAAGCCTTCATCAGACGAAGAAAAATGATTTAAACGCTCGTCCTGCGTAGGGGGGGCTAATGGGGATGCGAGCGAATTAATTCCTTTAGATTTTTGCTTATAACTCTCAATATCGGCACCCTCAACGCGGACTTTGCGTCCAATATGGTAAGCTGATAGTTCGCCCCGCTTTATAATCTCATAAACTGTATACTTTGAGATTTTAAGGATCTCTGCTACCTCTTCGGGCGTATAAGAAACATCATTGGACATAGAAAACGCACCTGTCCTTCTAGAATATTTTTATAAATCTATACTTTATAAATTATAGTACAACGCAAAATAATTTTGCTTATTTATTATAGCATATCGTATAATATATGATGCAGTTCAGTTTTGTTAGCTGTAGTTTGTTTACATAACTATTAATAACTTATTACTGCTAATAACAATGGACATAGTACAACTCTAACCAACATAACTATACACACTGACGCGAATAATGAGGAGGAGTATGAGTGAAGAAAATTTCATTGTTATTAGTATTCAGTTTTCTATTAATTCTAACATTGGTCGGCTGTAGTTCAGGAGGTACTAGTCAACCATCAACAAACGTCGCAAAGGTTAAACCAACTGAAATCCTGGTATCGGCAGCAGCCAGTATGAAGGATTCATTGACGGAACTTCAAAAAGCTTACGGTCAGAAAACACCCAGTGTAAAGCTTAGCATTAATTTTGGAAGTTCAGGTACGCTTCAACAACAAATAGAACAGGGTGCCCCGGCAGACCTTTTTATTTCTGCAGGAAAGGCACAAATGGATGATCTAGAACAAAAGAATTTGCTAGTTAAAAAGAGTAGAATCGACTTATTGGGAAATGATTTGGTGCTTGTTACGGGGAAAAATAATAGCAAGGTTACGTCCCTCGAAGATCTGACTAAAGTAGGCGTTGATAAGATCAGTATTGGTACACCAGAGTCCGTCCCCGCTGGAAAATATGCGCAAGAAGCGTTAACGAATCTCAAGCTTTGGGATGCATTGCAGCCGAAGTTTGTCTTAGCGAAGGATGTGACTCAGGTTCTGAATTATGTGGAAACAGGGAATGTGGAGGCAGGACTTGTATACAGATCTGATGCTTTAGGGTCGACAAAGGTTCAAGTCATAACAGTAGTTCCTGAGAGCAGTCATAAACCCATCATCTACCCTGCAGCGGTTATTTTCGCTACTAAAAACAAGCAGGCCGCGGAGGATTTTCTAGAGTACTTACAGAGTTCGGATGCTCAGCAAGTCTTTGTAAAATACGGCTTTAAGAGGTTAGCAAAGTAAATACTTAAACACAAACAGCCAGCGTTGTAAAGTGTGAATTTTATCACATCAAACAAAATATCTCAGTCACAATTGTAGATCTTCTTTTAATGTATCATAATGCCATAATACAAAGATAAAGGAGATGTGAACAATGTTTACAAAAGCACTATTTGGGAAATTTAGTAAAGCCAAGACACAGGAAGAAGAAATGAAAATAATTAATGAAAAGGGGGGTTATAAAATGTTTTGTAATCAATGTGAACAAACACCAAGTGGAGGGTGCACGAAAATCGGAGTTTGCGGTAAAGACGAAAACATCGCTAGCCTACAAGATACTATTATCTTTGGTTTAAAAGGGGTAGCCGCTTACGCCACACATGCTCGTCAATTAGGCTATAGCGATCCAGAGGTGGAGGCCATAACTCAGGAAGCCTTATATTCAACCTTGACCAACGTCAATTTTAACCTAGCCGAAACTGTTGGTATGGCCCTTAAAGTAGGATCAGCCACAGTCAAGGTCATGGATCTTCTCGATAAAGCTCATACTGATTTATTAGGAATACCGACACCGATCACAGTTTCCGAAGATAAACTCGAGGGTAAGTGTATTCTGATCACTGGGCATAACCTGTTTGCCCTAGAACAACTTTTAAAACAAAGTGAGGGTAAAGGTGTCAATATCTATACCCATTCCGAAATGTTACCGGCTCATGGTTATCCCGCCCTGAAAAAATATGCTCACTTAAAAGGCAACGTTGGCAAGTCTTGGTTTGATCAGCGTAAACTTTTCGAAGAATTCCCAGGGGCAATTCTCGCAACCACTAACTGCGTTATGCC
>JBAQMG010000062.1:0-7261 GCA_049302575.1 Desulfitobacteriaceae bacterium
CCTGCTGCCAGGCCCTTCTCCTTCCGGGGATTCAGGAAGATGAGCGGGAGAGATTTTCCATATTTAATTGTCACTGGACGAACAGAGATTTCCTTTAGTTTTTGTGATGACAATGATGTTTTTCTATATCCTTGGTCTTTTGGAGCAATGTTCATGTTCTCGGATTCGACAGTCCGTAGGCACAAGAAGCGCCTCAAAACCTTGTGGCCCAAGGACTTGAGGCATATTAAGTAACATAGTCGACCCCTGAAGGGATTCGACAAATTGCGAGAAGTACCAGTCCCCGACCGAGCGGGAACCGCGAGGCGAGCATTGACAATCAACAACGGAGGAATTGTGTCGAGCAAAAGAGCCCTTCGCCTAGTTAAAGACGAAAGACTCTTTTGTTAAGTTGTCAGAATAGTTCCCCTTTGTGTGGGGGGGCGTACCCCAGGAGATTCCCAATGCTTCTGGGCTTCTTCAAAAATATCATCTAAAGACATATCTCTATAAACCTCTTCCTGCTCTTTTAAATAGTCCTGTCCATTATGACCTTCAACTTGACGAATAAACCTTATAAAGCCAGAGTACCCCAATTCCTTGATTAATGCTCTAGACCCTTTTTCAATTATTTCTTTATCAGTGTACTTCAATTTCTCATTCAATAACATCAATATCAATCTCCTTTCTCAGAAAATCAATGGGGTTAAACAACTTAATATCACCAACAAGATTCTTCAATAGGTATTCATTATTGTTAATCGTTCTAATAAATCTGTCATCGCAAGTAATAAAATAATCACATTCATTATAAATAGCGCACGCTAGATGTAAAGCATCTCTTTCTTTAGCACTAGATTTTTCCATGATGCTTTTTGCAGTCGCTCTTATTTCTTTATTCGGTTCGACAACTTCACTACATAATGATGATACCGATTCTATATGAACTTTTCTGTCGATAAACGGATTCCTGCTATTTTCATATTCAAGAATGAAAGACCATACAAGAGTATGCTGTCCCTTTTCAATAAGCTCAAATAATATATCTATAGCCATTGCCTCAAAGCGTATCCTCATCTGACTCTGGTCATCGAAAACACGATTATACACGTTCATATCAAAATACATCTTCATGTTGACCATCACCCTACTTCCAAACTTCTAATATCAATTATAGCACATGCATGGAAATATTACACAGTTTCAAAATCAATATTTCCATTTAATCACCAACATGTCAACTTTCGAACAGGAAATCCTATCAGCTTCAGGACTTTACCCCATTTGTCGAATCCTAAGGGGGACAGTCCCCGACAACGAGGCAAAGCCGAGTTCGAGCAGGGATGCTCTCACAGGCTATAGTGCAGAGATATGGAAAAAGGCTAGTTTCCCCTTCCAATGTAACTGAATAGCGTTGTGTAACATTTAATTGTCAGAATTGTTCCCCATTGTTTGAGGGTACGACCCCGGCACAACCGGCACAATTTCGGAGAGTATCGGAGGAATTGTGATCGAGCTCTAGGGGAAGGATGAAGCTTACTACGCCTTATATCCCATTCCTCTCGACAATTGATAGAGAATAAACTGATTTAGGCTAATATTTTCTTCCTTGGCCTTTTCAGATAACGCCTGGTGTAAGGACTTAGGCATACGGACACGAAGTTGCCCTGAAAAGTCAGTGGTTTTCCTCGGTTCCGGAATTTCTCGACCTAATTCGAAGCAAGCTTCAATCCATCCTCTTTTTGCATCTTCGAGGTTAACAAGGCACTCGTCTACGGTTTCGCCGTCTGACATACAACCCGGAAGCAGAGGGATCTGGGCGAACCAGCCGCCGCCCTCATCCTCAGCGAGCTTCCGGATCTTAATCTCATAATCTAATCTCATATAAAACTCTAATTCTTTCACTCTTCCTCGCTCCCTTCTAGTTTTCGGATTGCATCCAGAGCTTCTTTCACGTAGACAGATTTGATTGGACGGGCAAAGGGGATAGTTAGGATTTCTGTAAGATCAGGGTGAGTGTACTGAAAATGGCTTGTTCCGCTTCGGTGTTTACGCCGCTCAAAACCAAAGCGAATAATTAGCTTTTCTAACTCCTCGAACTTTACGTCTTTTGGATTTCTTACGATTTCCGCATAGAGCTTATCAAACTTGGTCGAGCGAATCACCTCTCAAAATAATGATACCAAATTTGGAACCGTTCTGCAAGCGCGTTTTGAAATTTATGTAAAAAGAGCACTTCTATTTTTATCGACGTTTTTATCGACGTTTTTATCGACGAAAGGACTCCTTTTTTCGATAAACAGAATAGTTTATGGTTTCAGATTACATCTCAAAAAAGCAAGCTAAATAGGTGTATCAAACAATCCCTAAAGGTTTCCCTCTGCCCTCTGTGTCAGAATAGAGAGGGTCTAGGAACCTGCGCGGGAACCTGCGCGTACAGGAACCTGCGCGTAACGGTGAGCGGCAGCGAACTGTTACGCCGAGTATGAGCTAGGACTTGATCAGCTAAGACCTGGTAGGCAGAATGAAGAAAGGTCTGGCTATCCTGATCATATTCCAAGTCTAGGATGGGGATGACCCCTGTTAGGTCGCGAGAAATATCAGCCAGCAAGTCTTGTTCCTCGTTGGAAGATCCGATATATAGGTAATACAGTTTAGCTGTATTTTTTTACCAGATTGGCGCAGAATCCTGCCCAGTCTCTGAATGCGTTGCCGGTTGGTGCTGGTGGAGGACGCGATTATCCCTATATCGGTGGCTGGTACATTCAAACCTTCATCTAGGGCACGGCAGCTTACTAGGATACGAATTTGTCCATCTTGATATTTACGTAGAATATCTTTTCTAATTCGCTCGTCCATTTCGGAATGATAACGCCCCACCTGTCCGGGAAATAGCAAATTTAACTCTTCATAGAGAGTGTCCGCCATCTCAATTCTTTCGTTAAAAATCAAAATCTTTGAGCTTTGTGGAAGCTGGGTCAGAAGATTCTTGACACAGCTTATCCGGGATTCGGCCCGATAGACCAGATCTTTGCGCGTATGAGAATAGTAGAGCACTGAACGGGCTAGTGAGGCCATTTCGTTATCCAAGGAATTTCGAGCCATTTGCTCGAGGCTTGCAAAAAAATGTGATCTATTTAAACCTTTTAAAAAAGGACTACATATCAAGAGTTTTTCAAGAGCGATAGTTAGTTTATCAGTTAAGTCCATATAAAGTAATTGTTCATCACGAGTAAAGCTTAATTTTAGGTTAAAGATGGCAAAAGAACTTATGATATTGGCATTTAAGGCCTCGACAAAGCCGTATTTGAAGATCTCCGGTCCCAAGGCAGGCACCAGTTTTTCGTTAAAAGCAGCTGTTTCTGGGGTGGCGGATAAGCCTAGGGCATAGTAATGCAAAGCTTGACCTTTGATAGTAATTTGCGAGATAAAATTAAAGATGCGAGAATTTTCTGCGCTGCTATAGTGATGACATTCATCCGCGATCAGCAAGATAGGACTCCCTTGATGATAGTCGTTAAGTACATGTCGGGCTAAAGTGTAGCGGGCCGAGTTTACCACATAAACCATATACTTGCGGGTAGGGGGGTCTTTGTGCATCCCGTAATAAACCCCAATGTCATCAGGGGAAACAGCCAGATCTTCCTGTAAACTCTTAACCCATTGATTAGCCAGAAAAACCTTAGGCACGACAATCTTGATTTTTAAAGCAGGTGCCTGCTTTGTTAACAATACATACTCTAGCCTGGCTATGGCTCCCAAGGCTAGGATAGTTTTGCCTGCCCCAGTGACAACATTGATAATACCTTTACCTTGGTTGTTAAACCAGATATCAAGGCATTCCTCCTGCCAGGAAAATAACTGTTTTTTCAGTTGACCATAAAAGCCCAAAGCCATACTTTTTCTCACCTATTCCCCCCCTAGTTTAGCTTGATAAAACAAACTTATTAGAACCATTACAGATTGAGCAACGTGAAGTAGCCAGAACAATAATGGTTAAATGTTCCAAAAATCATGGAAATCATAAAAACAAAACAGCTAACCTTTTGGCAACTATTTTAGTGGTTTCTTTTGCAATAAAAATGTCTCCATATTCATTTGCAGTACAGCACAAATTATAGCCGATGATCGGAAAAATAGGTAGTAAAACTGGTTATATGGCATATGCGGTGATTACGGTTCTTTGCCAAATTCAGAGAAAAAGTGTGATCTATGTGAGCGGGCGGGAACGGTCTAGAATGATATGGGTTGATCTCACGTCAATCTAGGACGGTCTACGACGTAGGCTGTTGCGATAGTCACAATAATGTGAGAAAATGAATGATAATCTATTTTCTTTTACAATACCGTTAGTATGAAAAATGTGATGCTTTGACACGAAAGGCAGGTCGGCTATGTCAGAACCATTTCGCTTGAAAAACATAACAATTAATGGATACCGCCCATTTTCAAACTTCAATGCCAATGTCGAGGCATTAGAAGTACTGATAGGAGCAAATGGTTCAGGAAAATCAAGTTTATTTGAGTTTTTGAGATTTTTAAGAGATAGTGTGCATCAGGAAATCCCGCCAGAAATCATTGCTGGTTCGATAGGTCAACAAATATTTCATATACCAGGGCCAGAAAAGTTATCATGGAGCTTGGAAATTGATAACGGAAAACCAGTTGATCTTCTCTATGAGGGGGAATTAATGGGTCCAATTGGTCAGACTAAAATTTCATACGAAAAGGTTCTGTCAGCAAAGCCTTTTAGTGAGGATTACAAAAAACAGTTTATTTATATGGACATTAGGGGAATGCATGGAGTTATACAAGATCCCGAGTCGAAAAAATTTCTGAAGCAAGAAATCTCTTTAAAACGTCCAAACCAACTAACCTTGAGTATTATGACAAATCCAGCCATGAAAACATTATATGAATTGCGAGAGTATATCAGGGAATGGCGCTTTTATAGTTCTTTCAATATTGCGAATCAAAAAATCCGCAAATCCGTGCCGATCGAACAATATCCTGTCCTTCATGAAGACGCTGGTAACCTTAGTTCAGTCCTACACTTTTTAATGACCGAACATAGGAAAGCATTTGATGAAATGGTGCAGTCTATACGATTAGTCGTTCCTGGATTTCAAAGTTTGACGGTTAAAGCGAGAGGAGGCCCCGGAGAGGTTATTGCCTTTTGGAGGGAAGAAGGAGTGGAAAGCGAGTTGAGTTTGGCGGATCTGTCGGACGGCATTTTACGTTTGCTTTGTTGGGCAGTAATCTGTGTGCAGCCAAATCCACCGACACTAATCTGTATTGACGAACCTGACCAAGGTGTTCATCCACGTACCTTGCCGGTTTTAGCTGATCTTTTTGCGAAAGTTTCCGACAGAACTCAATTATTTTTATCTACTCATTCTTCTTTCTTTCTTCTACAATTTGAATTATCCCAACTAGCAATCTTACGCAAGGAAAATGGTTGTGCCCGTTTTATAAAACCGAGCAATTCGGCAATTTTGAGAGCAAACTTAGAGGATTTTGGACAAGAAGAGTTGGAGATCATGCACAGGAATGATGAACTGGAGCGGCTATCATGAGGGTGATTATATACGTAGAGGGTATCTCAGACAAACTCGCGATGGAGGTTCTTCTAAGGGATTTGATTATCAAAAAACGTTTAAATGGAATTGATATCGGATTTTTTGAAGCTCCACCAGGAGATAAAAAGGAATCCATGATCAATAAAGTTCCTTCGAGAGCTGTAAACATTTTGCGCAATGGTACTGAGGATATTGTTATAGCAATCCCAGATCTTTATCCCAAAAACAAGGGGTTCCCCCATAACACGCATGAAGAATTAACAATCGGGATTGAAAATATTTTTAAGAAAGAATGGCTCCGCAAGGTAGGACTTGATGATGCTAGAGTTTATGAACGCTTTCGAGTATTTTGCTTTAAACATGACTTGGAGGCTTTAATCTTAGCTGCACATGAGGCTTTACAGGAACGACTCGATGCTCAACACTTAGTACCGGTATGGAAAATACCGGTTGAGGAACAAAATGGACTTAATCCTCCGAAGTATATCGTGGAAAAGTTGTTTAAAGATCATGGACAGCGATATAGGGAGAAGATCGAAGCACCACTCATTCTAGGCAGAGCAGATTACCAGGTGATTGCCGAAAGATGTAACCAATGTTTTAAACCGTTTGTTATATTCTTAGAGTCTCTGATCAAGGATGGAGCCTAGTTCGATTTTTTCTGGTTTAGCTCAGGGGAATAGTGGTATAGCTAACCTAATGACATAAAATCCTTATTAAAATAATTTCAGTAAATCAAAAGCCGTCTTTTCTAACGTTTTGGAAAAGTCGGCTTTTCTATCAAAAACGATGGGTGTTTGATTAAGAATATTTTCCATCAAACACCATCTTGGAAGCATAGTGTGGGCGCTCACTTTAATTGACGTTAAAGGAGCGCCTTTTGCTCGCTCATGAATATTTACCAATCCTATCTTGTACTTTATTCACATCATATGGGATTGGCTTGATAAGCGTGACAACCTCCTATAAAGGCCTGTCCCGGAAACGAATACGTATTCGTTTCCGGGACAGGCTTGGGTAGGTATTCAATCAAAAACAGCGGTCCGCAATTAATAACCTCCGGACAAGCAAAAGCATAGACTATACGGACATGCCGAAATTCAAGCGGCCTGTCAATTCGGAGGAAAGGATGGCGATGGCAGTAGTTGGGACGCCTTTAAGTTCGACACTGGTTGTCGTATACCAGACCGGGCTCACCCCCACCGGCGGCAAAACGTATGCGATTACGGTCCCCAATCCAAGGGTAGACCTCGTTCCTACAGAAGTAAAAAGCCATATTCAATCTCATTTTATGCATGCTTAAAATGAGGTCTAAAGCTAAGACCTGCTACTTTCTAAAATTAGATAATAAATTTATCTGAGTCCGATAATGAACATTACGACAAGAGAGATATCATTGTGACCCCTAAATTAGTTCGACAATATTCGGGAAGTACCAGTCCCCTACCGAGCGGAGCGAGGCGAGCATGTGGTGTCAGGCACCGGGGTCCTTGGTTCCCCATTGTGCGAGGGTACCGGGGTCCCTTTTAAACGGCGTCAGTAACACCTAGGATCGCGGTTCGCTACAACTATGCCGAGTCAATACTTTGTGAAAAACTTGAACAATAAGTTGATAAGTTGGTGTCAGGCACCGGGTTCTATTTGGAGATCAACTGTTTACTTCCGGCGATGACGGCAGCAGGTCAAATTCGTCGGCGCCGACG
>JBAQMG010000063.1:0-6648 GCA_049302575.1 Desulfitobacteriaceae bacterium
ATATAGCTCAACCGCCGCTTTTTAAGATTAAAAAGGGTAAAGAACTTAGTTATGCTTATACAGATCAGGAACTGGCGAGTGTACTTGAGAGGATAGGTAGAGAAAAGACCGAAATTCAGCGTTACAAAGGTCTTGGTGAAATGAATCCCGATCAATTATGGGAAACTACCATGGATCCGGCCAAGCGTACAATCCTCCAAGTCACTATGAATGACGTGATAATGGCGGATGAAATGTTCACTGTTCTAATGGGAGATAAAGTTGAACCGCGTAAGGAGTTTATCCTTCGACACGCTAAAGAAGTACGTAATCTGGATATTTAAAGGAGATGCTCATTCATGTCGATCGAGCTTCAGGGCGGTAAAGTCCTTCCGGTAGAGATCTCTGATGAAATGAAAAAGTCTTTCATCGATTACTCAATGAGTGTTATCGTCAGTCGCGCTTTGCCTGACGTTAGAGATGGACTTAAACCAGTTCATAGAAGAATTCTCTATGCACTTCACGAATTAGGAATGACACCTAATAAGCCTTACAGTAAATCTGCGCGTTTGGTTGGGGACTGTATGGCTAAGTTCCATCCCCATGGGGATAGTTCTATTTATGATGCTGTAGTAAGAATGGCCCAGAGTTTTTCCAGTCGTTATCCTTTAATAGACGGACATGGAAATTTTGGCTCAGTTGACGGGGATTCTGCAGCAGCAATGCGATATACAGAACTGCGGATGGCGAAACTGGCTACCTATATGTTAGCCGATTTAGATAAAGATACGGTAGATTTTACGCCTAATTACGACGAGAAGCAGGATGAACCGAAGGTGTTACCGTCGAAGTATCCGAACCTCTTAGTTAATGGCTCATCTGGAATTGCTGTTGGCATGGCGACAAATATCCCCCCACATAATATGTCGGAAGTCATTCAGGGAACTATCGCTCTCATTGATAATCCAGAGCTGGATATTTATGAATTGATGAATTATATCTTAGGCCCGGATTTTCCTACTGGTGGAACAATTATGGGTAGAGAAGGAATTATTAGCGCTTATACAACAGGCAGAGGAAGCGTTAAAACGAGGGCTAAAGCGTCTATAGAACGCATTGAAAAATCCGGAAAGAGTCGTATTATAGTTACAGAAATTCCTTATACAGTTAATAAGGCTAAATTAGTTGAAAAAATTGCGGATCTCGTCCGGGAGAAAAAGCTTGATGGTATCACAGATCTCCGTGATGAATCAGATCGTACCGGGATGAGAATTGTTGTAGAATTACGGCGTGATGTTAATCCGCAAGTGATTTTAAATCAACTTTATAAACATACCCAAATGGAAGATTCCTTTGGAATTAACCTTCTTTCTTTAGTGGACGGTGTTCCTAAGGTTTTAAATCTTAAACAAATGCTTTACTATTTTATTGAGCACCAGAAAGAAGTTATTGTTCGCCGAACACGCTTTGAACTAAATAAAGCGGAGGCAGAAGCACACATCATCGAGGGATTACGTATCGCACTTGACCATATCGACGAAGTCATCGAAACAATTCGATCATCTCAAACTACTGAAATAGCTAGGGGAAATTTGATGAGTCGTTTTGGCTTAAGTGAGAGACAAGCCCAGGCGATTTTGGATATGAGATTACATCGCTTAACAGGCTTAGAACGCGAGAAATTAGAGACCCAGTACCAAGAATTACTCCAAACTATTGCTTACCTGAAGGCAGTTTTAGCGTCTGAAAAGATGATACAGACAATTATCAAAACTGAATTACAAGAGATAAACCAGAAATTTGGAGATGCCAGACGGAGCAGAATTACTGTCGATGAAAGTATTATGAATATAGAAGATTTGATTGCTGTTGAAGATGTCATTGTCACAGTAACTCATAATGGCTATATTAAACGCTTGCCTTTAAACACCTATAGAAGTCAAAGACGTGGTGGTAAAGGTGTTCATGGTATGTCTACCAAACAAGAAGATTTTCTCGAACACCTTTTTATAACCACTACACACCACTATATTCTCTTTTTTACTTCTAGAGGTAAGGTCATACGTCTTAAAGCGCATGAGATTCCAGAGGCCAGTCGAACAGCCAAAGGGACAGCTATTGTTAATCTATTAAACCTTAATCAAGATGCAGATGAAAAGATTACGGCAATCATGGCTATTAAGGAATATAGTGAGGATTATTTCCTTTTTACAGCCACAATTAAAGGGATTGTAAAAAAGACAAATTTGAAAGAATATGATTCTTCACGTAAGGATGGATTAATAGCCTTAACGATTGATGAAGGCGACGAGTTAATCGGTGTTCGCTTAACTAAAGGTGAAGATGATGTCATGATGGTCACCCAGAGTGGGTTAGCCATTCGTTTTCCCGAATTGGATGTACGTCAAATGGGGAGGGTCACTAGGGGAGTTAAAGGAATCACTCTCTTTGGTAAAGATGTTGTAGTTGGTATGGAAGTTATTAGAGAAGATGCCGAATTACTTACAATGAGTGAGAACGGGTTTGCTAAACGTTCGGATCTGAATCAATATCGTGTTCAGGGACGTGGCGGTAAGGGAATTAAAGTAATGAAAATTAATGATAAAACGGGACCATTGGTAGGTATCAAAGTGGTTCAACCAGAAGACCAGCTGATGATCATTACTGCGGATGGCATTATCATACGCCAGGAGGTTTCCGGAATTTCCAAACAAGGCCGTTCAGCTCAAGGGGTAATGGCGATGCGCATTGCTGGAGAGGCCAGGGTAGTTGCTATTGCCAAGGTAGTCGTTAAAGAAGAAATCGAAGAAGAAAATGAAGAAACCACCGAGGATGAAGAAAATTCAGACCAAGAATCCTAAATTGACAAAGTGTAAACTTGGTGTTAACATTCATTAGATATTTAAGACTTGAGGAGGAACAACAATGGTGGAAATAGCATCATGGAAAGTCAAAACAGGTTTAGCAGAAATGCTTAAAGGTGGCGTTATTATGGATGTAACAACACCTGAACAAGCTAAAATAGCTGAAGAGGCAGGGGCTTGCGCTGTAATGGCGCTAGAACGGGTACCCTCAGATATTCGGGCCGCAGGTGGGGTTGCCCGTATGGCCGATCCTACTATTATCCAACGGATTATGGAGACTGTGAGTATTCCAGTCATGGCTAAAGCTCGAATTGGGCATTTTGTCGAAGCTCGAATTTTGGAGTCTTTAGGTGCTGACTATATCGACGAGAGCGAAGTTTTGACTCCTGCAGATGATTTATATCACATTAACAAGCATGATTTTAAGGTGCCTTTTGTTTGTGGATGTCGAAATTTAGGAGAAGCGTTACGCCGTATTGGTGAAGGGGCAGCCATGATCCGAACCAAAGGAGAACCTGGGACAGGTAACGTTGTAGAAGCTGTAAGGCATATGCGGACAGTAATGAGTGAGATTAGGCAATTGTCGACCATGCCCAAAGAGGAATTAATGGCTGCAGCGAAGGACATGGGAGCACCCTATGATTTAGTGCTTTATGTAGCTGAACATGGAAAATTGCCAGTAGTTAATTTTGCTGCGGGTGGCATTGCTACTCCTGCGGACGCTGCTTTAATGATGCATTTAGGTGTTGATGGAGTTTTTGTCGGTTCGGGAATTTTCAAATCCGGTGATCCTCAAGCACGTGCCAAAGCGATTGTTTTAGCTACAACACATTATAATGATTTTAAGATATTGGCTGAAATTTCCAAAGATTTAGGGGAAGCTATGTCGGGGATCGAAATATCCACACTAGCTGCTAGTGAACGGATGCAAGAACGGGGCTGGTAGTATGATAAAGCGTATTGGTGTTCTAGCTTTACAGGGAGCATTTAGGGAACATCGGTTGGCTTTGGAACAATTTAGGTGTGAAGTTGTAGAAGTCCGTAAAACCTCAGATTTAGAGGGTGTCCATGGTTTAATCTTGCCTGGGGGTGAGAGTACAACCATTGGCAAGCTTTTACAAGTGGATGGTTTAGGAGATAAAATTAAGGAAATGGCCGCTGTCAATCTACCTATCTTTGGAACTTGCGCTGGTATGATTTTACTTAGCAAACGAATACAAAACAGTGATCAATATAATCTGGGATTAATGGATATGACAGCTGAAAGAAATGCTTTTGGGCGTCAAATTGCCAGTTTTGAAGCAGATCTTAATGTGCCGGCACTTGGTTCACAACCCGTTCGTGCGGTATTTATTAGAGCTCCTTTTATTCGGGAGATTGCGCCGAATGTGGGAATTTTAGCTGAATACGAAGGCAAAATCGTTTTTGTCAGACAAGGAAATATGTTAGCAAGTGCCTTTCACCCTGAACTTACTGGAGATCGACGGGTACATCAATATTTTGTTGAAATAGTTGAGGAAAATTGGGGTAAGTAGGTGTTTTGTTAAAGGCATAAGGGGGTTTCGTTGTGTTGGATCTGAAGTTTGTACGCAATAATCCCGAAGTGGTTAAAGAAGCTTTAGAAAAACGCCATGCTTCTGTCAGCTTGGACGATTTTTTATTTCAAGAAGAAGAACGCCGAAAGGTACTTTTTGAAGTAGAGAATCTGAAAGCCCAACGAAATTCAGTGTCTGAAGAGGTTGGTCGTCGCAAGAAAGCTGGAGAAGACGCGGAAACTTTGATATTGAAGATGCGGGAAGTCGGGCAAACAATAAAAAATCTCGAAGAGACGTTAACAGTTATCGAAGAGAAGATTGAAGCTGTGATGTATGAGATACCTAATATTCCACATTCATCTGTTCCTGTAGGAAAAGATGAAACCGCAAATGTAGAAGTTAGGGCTTGGGGTACTCCAAGAAAATTTGATTTTGAGCCTCAGGCACATTATGATCTAGGAGAAAAACTAGGAATTTTGGATTTTGCTAGAGCTGCCAAAGTAACTGGTGCACGTTTTACCTTTTATAAAGGGTTAGGAGCTAAGTTAGAGAGATCTCTAATTTCATTTATGCTCGATAGGCATTCAGCCAAAGGGTATGTTGAAATTCTTCCACCTTATATGGTGCATCGTAATTCCATGATTGGGACTGGCCAACTTCCTAAATTTGAGGAAGATGCTTTTAAAATAGCTGGGACAGAATACTTTTTGATTCCAACAGCTGAGGTGCCTGTAACCAATTTATATCGGGAAGAAATACTTGATGCTCAAGTTTTACCGATTTATCATTGTGCTTTTAGTGCTTGCTTTCGTTCAGAAGCGGGTTCGGCTGGACGGGATACGCGCGGTCTAATCCGTCAGCATCAATTCAATAAAGTAGAACTGGTTAAGTTTTGCTTACCGGAGAATTCCTATGATGAATTGGAAAAGTTAACGAAGGATGCGGAAAGTATACTTCAGGATTTGGAATTACCCTATCGAGTAATGGCTCTTTCTACAGGGGACTTAGGTTTCACCTCCGCGAAAACCTATGACTTGGAAGTTTGGTTGCCAAGCTTTAATACTTATCGCGAGATTTCATCTTGTAGTAATTTCGAAGATTTCCAAGCCCGACGTGCGAATATACGTTTTCGTAGGGAATTTAAAGGGAAACCCGAATATCTCCATACCATAAACGGCAGTGGCTTGGCCATTGGACGTACGGTAGCCGCTATCCTGGAAAACTACCAGGAAAGTGATGGCAGAATTAGAGTTCCTAAAGCTTTACAGCCTTATCTTGGTGTCGAGTATATTGGTTAATTCAACAAAACAGTTAAGCTAATTGAGTGGTTTTGAAATAACATAAAAATAACCATTTAATTAACAATTGTTTTAAATAAAATAATGTGTTATACTTTCCTTCGGTTGTCTCTAAGTGGAGGGGTGTTCGAGTGGTTTAAGGAGCTGGTCTTGAAAACCAGTGACTCCGAAAGGGGCCGTGGGTTCGAATCCCACCCCCTCCGCCATTAATTATTATTGGCTTCGTAGCTCAGGTGGATAGAGCAGGGGTTTCCTAAACCCTGTGCGGGGGTTCGAGTCCTCCCGGGGCCACCATTTTATCGAGGGTAATATGCTTCATCAAGACTGGATGAGATTAGCACTAGAACAAGCCCAAATGGCCTTTACACTAGGTGAAGTGCCAATTGGGGCAGTAGTTGTTCAAAATGGTAAAGTTATTGCCTTAGCTCATAATGAAAAAGAAAAAAGGCAAGATCCTACCGCTCACGCCGAGATATTAGCAATTCAGAGAGCAACTCTAGAATTAGGTACTTGGCGCTTAGCTGAAGCTACTTTATATGTAACTCTTGAACCTTGTCCGATGTGTGCTGGAGCAATGCTTCAGTCGCGTCTCAAGCGATTAGTTTTTGGAGCCGCAGACCTCAAAGGAGGCGCTGCTGGATCAGTTTCTAATGTGCTTAATGTGAATAAGTGGAACCATAGTGTTGAAGTAGTAGCAGGTTTACTAGAAGAAGATTGTGCTAAAATTCTAAAGGATTTTTTTGTTAGATTACGCTGATTTTTTCAGCGTTATTTTCTAGACAGACCAGAAAGTAATTTGTGGGTGCATAGTGCAACTAAGGCCGCCGCCTTCGCTAAGGCTTGGCGCCAGCTTAGTTTTCATCAAAGCATTATTATCATATACGGAGAAGTAGCGAAGAGGCCGTAACGCGCCGCACTCGAAATGCGGTTGTCCGCAAGGGCACGTG
Organism: Desulfitobacteriaceae bacterium; assembly: GCA_049302575.1. Taxonomy (GTDB): domain Bacteria; phylum Bacillota; class Desulfitobacteriia; order Desulfitobacteriales; family Desulfitobacteriaceae; genus JBAQMG01. Next base: position 6,624 of record JBAQMG010000063.1, read on the forward strand.
GGTTCGAATCCCACCTTCTCCGCCA
>JBAQMG010000064.1:0-3751 GCA_049302575.1 Desulfitobacteriaceae bacterium
ATTATGATCAAATACTTCTGCGCCCTTGCCAATCTGACGAGCGGCCCAATATACACCATTAGCTAAAGCATCTCCAACTCCTTCACGCCGAACAACTTTTTCTAGGAGATAGAAGAATCTTCCAGCACTATCAGGAGGAAATCCTGGCAGCTCATTGTCAGTTAAAATGCCAGCTTCGTATAGTTCCACGCCGAAGGCTAAAACCTGCGGCGTGGAAAATCCGTCTAGTCCGTACTCTTGAGTAAGTCCAATTATATTATAATTAAACTCCAGATCTTCATGGGCTGCCATCAAATAGGTAAGCTTACTGTAACATTTTTGGAAATATGGCTGTCGACCTGGGTATTTGATAGCTTGATGGCAATCCTTCGAACAATTATAGCAACCCGTCCATCGGATCCGCGCTTTATCGGAAGTCGCCTTCCACTGCTCTTCAATTTCCTTGTTCCAATAATTTTTCTTCCGCACACGCGCATTGCCCCAAGCGAAATTATTGAGGTGAAAGGATTCGTCATCCTCTCGCAAAAGGACATCCCCACAATGCGGATTTTCATAAATATCCTGATACTGGCGGTTGCATATTTCCCAAAGTTCAGCCGGTCGGGCAACATTGATGTCCTTTGTACCACGAACAACTATCGCCTTTAACTTTTTATCTCCCATGACCGCGCCTACCCCGCGTGAGGCGCTGGAGTTAGCGTGTTCGATGCTAGCCATATAAACCCTGTTTTCACCAGCTAGACCGATAGCTGCCACCTGTACTTTAGAATCCTTCAACTCCGCTTTAAGGATTTCTGCAGTTTCAAGAGCACCTTTACCCTGCAAATGAGAGGCATCACGTATTTCTACTTTGTCATTGCTGATCCACAAATAAACCAAATTGGGGGACTTGCCGCGAAAGACTATTGTATCGTAACCAGCATGTTTCAGTTCTGGTCCAAAAAATCCTCCAAATATTGAATGTGAATACAGGTTTGTCTGGGGACTAATCGTATTGACAACGGTACGATTGGCACCAGGAACAGGTGTGCCATGCAAAAGACCACTGCTGAATATTAAAAGATTTTCAGGAGAAAAGGCTTCAACTTCAGGAGGAACCCTATCCCATAGGATCTTCGCAGAAGTACCCTGCCCTCCCAAATGTAGTTCCGTTAATTTTGGGTCAGTTTCCACCCTCTCAATGTTTCCTCGGGATAAATCAATTTCTAAATTATACCCTGTCTCTGCGTATCTCATTTTTCATCCCCTCTAGGTATGTTTTTACCATAAATAATTACTCGCCAAACCAAAATAACCAGCTTCTTCATTATCTTGTTATTCTGCCAAGCTTAACAAAGGTTAGTTTTAGCCAAAATGTGTACAAAATATTCTTAGCCGGCAATTTAGACAGTCTGATACAGTTTTCTTCATTTTTCAATGATATCTTGAACCTCTAAGTTCTTTTTTCTCCCCTTCCAATTCTTTTTATTACCTTTAAGTATTTAACTCGTTAGTCAAATACTTAAAGGCGAGACGTTTTAACTCTTCACGAGCGAGAGCGCTCTTTGCCAGAGACGTTAGTCACGTCAGTAGCCTTCTCCTTGGAAAAACCAATATCTCAAAAGAATAGTTTTATAAATTAATTATACTTGAGAGATCATTATGCGTCAATAATTTTCACACTTGTTAATAATTTGATATATAATATTTTTTATGTTAAATATTTCACAATTCTTATTACCTCGTTCAAAAGCTTCACAAAATATAAGATCAATTACAGAAACCTTGGCTTGCACTTATACACCCACAAATATCTACTTTCTGATATGTCAGAAAAGCCATCTCTTGTTTAGCTATTTCTAAGCTAAACAAGAGATGGCTTTATTCCTCATTAAGATTAATTTTAGAACAACTCAGCTAAGCCAGAAATCAGTCAACAAACTTATAGATGGGAATACTCCCCTCCATCGTCCCGGAAAATACCACTTCCATCCCGATCTTGACTTCACGGCTGTCCTGATAGTTTTCTACCCTAGTGACAAATTTTTGCTGACCATCATCCAACACCGCTACTACATAGGGAACATTATCTTTAAATGCCTCTGCCGCACTATAAACAATCGAATACGTATAGATTTCGGCTCTAGCTTCCATATTCTTTACCTCCTTTTGAAGATATTGACTACGCAGGTAGCTGCTGTACCACCCAAATTATGCGTCAAGCCGATCTCCGCATTTTTCACTTGTCGTTCCCCTGCTTCCCCGCGTAACTGGGTCACAATTTCATAGATCTGACTTAAACCAGTGGCACCGATAGGGTGTCCCTTCGCTTTCAGTCCACCACTGGTGTTAATGGGCAGTGCTCCGTCTAAAGCTGTTTTGCCTGCGGCCACGGCCGTGGCTCCTTGGCCTTTTTTGAAAAAACCCAGATCTTCGATGTTCAGGATTTCTGTAATCGTAAAACAATCATGCACTTCGGCCAGATTAATGTCTGCTGGGGTTAGACCCGCCATGGCATAGGCTTGTTCTGCCGCTTTTACGGTGCAGTAAAGCGTCGTCAGACTCTTTTTGGCAGCAATAGTTAGCGTGTCCCCGGCATGGCCAGAACCGACAATTTCGACAATTTTGGTTCCCGAAATCTGTTTCGCCACGTCAGTTGCAGCTATCACTACGAACGCAGCTCCATCCGATACCAACGAACAATCATATACTGTCAGGGGATCAGCGACTCGAAAGCCGTTTATAACGTCTTCAACGGTAATTTTCTTTTTCAACTGCGCATCAGGATTAAGCAAAGCATTTTGATGATTTTTCACCGCACACATGGCCATCTCTTCTCTGACATTCCGATATTCATGAAAATAGCGGTTAGCTATCATGGCAAAAATAGATGGAAAAGTTGCTCCAACGCCGAATTCCAACTCTGCGTCTGCTGCACTAGCAATTCCGGTCGTGACTATTTCCGTTTCCCGGTGAGTCATTTTTTCCACACCGCCAACGAGGACAACATCATAAAAGCCTGCCGCTACAGCCATCAAGCCCTGTCGAAATGCCAAGCTCCCTGAAGCACAAGCCCCTTCGGTTCGCACAGTGGGAATATGTCCCAACCCTAACACCTCAGAAGCCAGCGGCCCCAAATGGCTTTGTCCACCCAGATAGGAACCGTTGAAGTTGCCGATGTAGAGAGCCTGGATATTCTCTTTCGGAATTCCCGCATCTGCAATAGCCCGATTACCTGCCTCACGGATCAAGTCCCGAAATGATTTGTCCGCAAATTTACCCATTTTGGTTTCCCCAATGCCAATAACCGAAACACTACGCATATTTTTATCATCGCCCTTTATTTGTTTTTTGTTCGGAGGGTCAGATCATCGAAGTTAGAAAGGCCACCATTCGGTGGCCAAGTCGGGCTAACTGTCCAGCACGATCCCGAACAGTCAGATTTCCCGAGTCCGATTCTAACCTCAGGTTTATCCCTTGAGCCTTACCATGTAACCCTAGGTTTAAATGTTGGCTCTCCTATTCACCCATTGGATACTTGGTTTACTCAAGGGTTAGCCTTCTTTTAAGAGATCCATTATCATTCTCGGATTACTGCGTTTTATCTGAGACCCCCAAGTTTTCAGAGATCCTTTGCTTCAACAAATTTTAAACCTATCCAATATTGGCGAAAAGGCTCTTTCCTCCGCATACATACATGGTTTGCCCATTAATATATCCAGCCTCATCGCACGCGAAAAACATCACTGCCCGAGCAATATCACGAGCCGAC
>JBAQMG010000065.1:0-8565 GCA_049302575.1 Desulfitobacteriaceae bacterium
AGACCGTTTAACGACAGCCAGGCGAAGATCATTCGCTATTTAGAGTTACCGGAATCAGTGTTTGTCTGGAATGGTACCTAACCAAGGATGTTTAAAATTCCGAATTTAAACATGCCAAATTGACTTCGGAGTTTTCTGGAATATGAGTCTTATACTTATTATTTAGCAGAATATCCCTGCTTATCTAAGCATTTTGAAGTATTGTGGTATAATTAGAAAAGGCACGAGTTCTTCGTTCACTTATTATCTTTCTCAAAAACTCACGGGATTCTCAAGAATGATTTCTATCATAGAACTTTTAACTGTCAACCACTGTATAATCCTCATATAAAAACAGACTCAGCGCAAACCTTCATTGGATAGTGTTTTTTGATTAGCTTGAGTAAAATATAAGGGAGGAACATGAGATAAAAAGGGGAGTTAAAAAATGGAAATTCTTGTTGAAGTAACACGAAAACCTTTAGTAGAGAGTATTCACAGAGGAAGTATTGCGGTTACTGATGCCGTAGGGAATCTCATCGCTTGGGCTGGCGACCCAGAAAGCACTACTTATTACAGATCTGCTGCTAAACCAATCCAGGCCTTACCCGTCATTACCTCTGGGGCTGCCGATAAGTTTGGACTAACGGATGCAGAATTAGCTATCATCTGTTCCTCTCATAGTGGAGAAGACGATCATGTAAAAGTTATTACAGGTTTGCTAGACAAACTAGGCTTTTCAATGGACATGTTGCAGTGCGGGACCCATCCCCCCTTTAATAATACTAGCGCACTTGAAATCTGGCGAAAAGGCCTACAGCCTACTGCACTACACTGCAATTGTTCAGGCAAACATCTAGGAATGTTAGCGATTTGTAAGGCTTGGGGATGGTCCACAGACGATTACCTAAAGCTAGATCATCCTCTCCAACAATTACTTCTAACGAAAATGAAAGAATATCATAACTACGACAAGATAGTTGTTGGCGTAGATGGTTGTGGAGTTCCCGTTTACGGTTTACCCCTAAAAGAAATGGCTAAGGGTTTTGCAAGATTAAGTAAACCCGACAATCTACTGCCAGCTGAAATTTCTGACGCTACTAAACGTCTAGTTACAGCGATGACTAACTATCCAAAATTAGTTGCTGGAACCAGTAGGCTGGATACTATCTTGATGGAGATCCTTGGCCATACGGTTGTATCTAAGGCCGGCGCAGAGGGTGTTCAATGCCTTGGCTTACTTGAGCAAGGCATTGGTATTGCGATCAAGATTGAGGATGGGGCAATAAGGGCTACTGCACCCACTTGCATCGAGGTCTTACGACAATTAGGGGTTCTAAGCGAAAAAGAATTGCAGCAATTAAATTCCAGACATTATGCTCCAATTAAAAATCAACGCAACGAAATAGTTGGAGAACTTAGACCTGTCTTTAAACTAAATCACATACAAAAAAGAGAGCCGACCTAAAAACAAATTAGATCGGCTCCCTCTTCTTTTATTTCATCACCATAACCGAACTTGATTTAACTAGGGCCGTAACTTCATCTCCTTTTTTTAGCCCCATTGAATTTGCTGACCCTGTTGTGATTACCGCTATCATAGTCTGCCCGTTTACATCTAACGCTAGCTCGGTTGAAACAGGTCCATTTTTGATGTCAGTAATCTTAGCCTTTAACTGGTTTCTCGCTGATATTTGCATAGGTAGCCTCCTTTTAATATTATATAGTTAGGATGATCTTATCCTACAAAAGATATACTATAGTCAAACCACTTGTACGCAGGGGCTTTGCTTGCTAGCATAATCTAAACTTGGAGGACTTATGAGAAAAAAAATTGTGATCATTATACCCGTCATCCTACTGCTTTTGATCTCGGGAGTTTTTTTTATCTATAGCTATAATAATTTTAAAGTTGATGAGAAGTTTAGTTCTATTCCTCTCTCCTTTAATCCTTACGATTCAACCTCTACCTATGAATGGAATGGGGCATTAATTAAGGTTCAAGGCGGGTTTATTAAGGGGAAATTCGGAGACAAGAATACCGAGGAACTACTTTTGAGAAGCCTCTCGCCGACTCCTATGCTTACCATAAAAAGTAAAAGTGATAAAGATAGCAGCTATTTAGTTAGATTAGAAAACGTCAACGTAGCTAAAATAGTGATCAATAACGGCACAGCAAGCTTTAGCGTAGTTGACCCTCATACCCTTCGAATTAACCTGAAGCTCAAGGCTGCTGAGGAAAAAACCTTAGTTTTTACTTCCAAAGAACCAAAGGAGTCCTCCGAATTCGTGATCTTAGGAGATAACAGGAATGGCTATCAGACATTTTCCAATATTATAGAGCAAATAAATGCTTTTAGTCCTAGCTTCACCATAGATAATGGAGATTTAGTTTTCGGTGGGGAACCCAATAAATACCGACTATTCTATGAAACAGTATCGAAACTACAAATTCCGCTTTATACAACACTAGGTAACCATGATATTCGAGGAAATGGACGATCTATTTATACAAATTTATTTGGACCGCCTTATTATTCGTTTGATTATCTTAATACCCATTTCATCTTTTTAGATAGCTCGCGCGGTTGGGCGGAAAAAATGACCATACCAGAAGAACAATACAAATGGCTGGAAAACGACTTACAAGGTGCACAGGGCAAGAAAATCTTTGTAATATCCCATATTCCTTCTACAGATCCTCGAAGCCAGAAAGCACCCAACACCCTTCCCGAAATTCCAGGTGTTCAGAAAACAGGTTTCTTTGAGAGACTTATGAACAATTATTCGGCTTACAAAAGCTTGGATCATGCTTTTCCTGATAAAGAAGAAGCTAAAAGATTTGAAAATATGATGTCTAATTATAAGGTTGATACAGTTTTCTTATCGCATATCCACAGTTATTTCAGTTTTCTCAAAGATGGAGTCAGATATGTTATAAGCGGCGGCGCAGGAGCAGAACTTCTCACCGACAACAGTTATTATCACTATCTACGTGTAAAGGTAGCACCTCAGGAAAACCTCTTAGAAATAGTTCAATTACCTTCCCCACCAAATAATCTTCAAGATAGATATCTCGCAGCTACCCAACTGTTTGCATCCTCAACCTATAAAGAATATACGACTACAGTTTTAACGATTCTTACCATATTTATTGTTATTTTAGCTTGGATACTCTGGCACACTCGAAAAAGCTGGTGGCAAGGGCTAAAGTTTTTAACTCTTTGGTTATTCGATATCGTGAAATTTGCTAAAGCGAGATTTAAGCAATTAAGAACTAAGTGAATAAGCCCTTTAAGGCTGAAGAAGATCATGTTATGATAGAAAAAGCTAAAAAACTGTTCAAAAATATTCAGATATGGAGAAAGAATTTCATGCTTGAAAAAGACAAATCTAGGCGCAGTAACCCTCTTAAAACTAATCGTAAAATTGTCTTGATCAGTATTATGTTAGCGATGTTCATGGCAGCTATAGAAAGTACGATCGTAGCCACTGCGATGCCCAGTATCGTAGCAGATCTCGGCGGATTTTCCCTTTTTAGTTGGGTATTTTCGGCTTTCCTGCTGTCTCAAGCGGTGACAATTCCGATTTATGGCAAGCTCGCCGATCTATACGGACGCAAACCTGTTTTTGCGTTTGGAATTATAGTTTTTCTTTTTGGTTCATTACTCTGCGGGTTTGCCCAAACTATGAATACCCTGATCCTCTTTCGTCTTATCCAAGGTTTTGGGGCTGGGGCTATACAGCCCATAGCTACCACGATTGTCGGGGATATCTTTAACCTAGATGAGAGAGCTCAGATTCAAGGTTATCTCTCTAGTGTCTGGGGAGTCTCTTCCCTCATCGGTCCGGCTCTGGGGGCCTTTTTTGTACAATATGTTCGCTGGTCGTGGATATTTTGGATTAATATCCCACTCGGCCTCCTAGCCTTAGTCGGAATATGGCTTTTTCTGGGAGAGACCGTCCAAAAACATGACCATCAAATCGATTTCATCGGCTCGTCTCTGCTCTTCATCTCCATTAGTGCCTTAATGGTTGTTTTTATCCAGGTGGGAACGATCTGGTCTTGGACATCAGCGCCAGCGCTTCTACTCTTAGGCGTGTTTATTGCTGGAATTACACTATTTATAGTACAGGAAAAACGTGCCTCTGAACCCATCATGCCCTTAGGAATTTGGCAAGACTCTTTGATCGCAGTTTCTAATTTGGCGACCTTGACGACAGGTGTGATCATTATCGGAATCGCCACTTTCTTACCTACCTATATCCAAGGAGTAATGCAACAGACCCCGATGATTGCCGGTTTCTCTTTGGCCTTTTTGTCGATGGGTTGGCCAGTAGCATCTGCTTTTGCTGGTAAGTTGATGTTAAAATACGGCTTTCGTCGTATTGCGATCATTGGTGGAATTTGGATAGTTTTAGGTTCGCTATTTTTTATAACATTAAACCCCGCAAGGGGTTGGCTCTGGGCTGGGGCAGGTTCATTTCTAATTGGCATCGGGATGGGTCTCACCAGAACGGTTTTTATTGTTGGAATTCAAAACAGTGTCGCTTGGGAGAAGCGTGGTGTGGCAACGGCCACTAATATGTTTATGAATATTTTGGGGAATACCCTAGGGGCTGCCCTTTTAGGCGGAATCTTGAACAGCAGCTTGACACGTTACTTGAAAGCGGCCAACGGTCAGCTAGCCTTAAATGTGGATATTATTAATGTTTTACTTGACCCAGTTAAGCGGGCGACACTTCCCCAGGAGGTTTTAAAAATCATGACGACAGGGTTGGCAAGTTCACTTCACTATGTCTATTGGAGTTTGTTTATTCTAGCGGTACTTAGTTTTATCCTGATCTTATTTTTTCCAAAGAAGGTACGCGAAACAGTTTAGGAGGACCTTAGCAAAAAGACACTTGATATCTTATTATCGAGTGTCTTTTTGCTGTACTATCATATCCTTGCTAGGCTTTTTCCAAATCACAACATCTTAGCGACCTAGCTTTTACGCTATCCTTTGATCCAGTTCTCTAAGATGTTCAGTGTTTCAGTAACAATAACATATTAATTGCGTATTATGCCATAGCCATTTTCTTCAGAAAGTTAACCTCAGCTAGTAAACTCGTTTCGTTAAAGCTGAACATCGGGGCTTCAGGTGGAGAGTTTACTCCACCTGAAGTAGAGAACCCGGGGAACGCCACTTATAGAAGTGGGCGTCTCGCCGTTGGATTGAATTTAAGTCTAGTTCTAAACCTACTAAGGAGATATAAAAATGAGTGATGGTCTAAATATACCACGAAGTATTATCGTCCCCCTACCATTAGTGCAAGAAAGCCGCATAAAAAAGATCAAATCCTTAATTAGCTACCTTGGTCCAGCATTCATCGTAAGTGTTGCCTACATAGACCCAGGAAATTTCGCCACTAATATTAGCGCAGGTTCGAGTTTTAATTATAACTTAGTCTGGGTCGTTCTCTGGAGTAATTTAATGGCTATCTTCCTACAAACACTTTCAGCTAAGCTCGGCATAGTAACTGGGCTAGATTTGGCAACCCATTGCGGACAGGTTTTTAGTCGCTCAGTGAATGTTTTCCTGTGGACCGTGATGCTCTTTGCCGCTATTGCTACGTACATGGCCGAGTTCTTAGGAGCAACTTTAGGTTTATACCTTTTATTTAATATTCCACTAGTTATAGCTGGCTTCCTGACAATTTGTTTAACCTTCGTTATTATTTACCTGCAGCGTTTTGGACAACATGTGGTAGAACGAATCATCATCGGTTTAGTCGCTATTATTGGAATTTCCTACTTTGTAGAGATCTTTTTGGCCAAACCTGATTGGAATTTAGTGGCCATCCATACGCTAGTTCCTACTTTAAATGCAGATAGTGTTTTAGTTGCTGTAGGTATGCTCGGTGCTACTGTGATGCCCCATGTTATCTATCTACACTCTGACTTAGTAAAAACTCGACGAAAAGATAATACTATCGCCGATGCCAAAAAGCATTTCCGCATGGAACGTCTCGATATAGTTCTTGCCATGAATATAGCCTTTTTAGTCAATGCTGCGATGGTCATTGTTGCAGCCTCCGTTTTTTATTCCCAGGGATTACCCATGAATTCTATCGAAGAAGCACACCGCACCTTATCTCCCCTATTGGGAAATATGTCCAGTGGATTTTTCGGTTTAGCCCTTTTAGCCTCTGGTCTTTCCTCGTCTACCGTAGGAGCTATGGCAGGAGAATGTCTGTTGAAAGGCTTTATTAACCTAGATATACCCGTTAACGTACGTCGCGTAATAACTATGGTACCGGCCATCATACTCCTCTGGCTAGGTTTTAACCCTATGAAAATCTTAATTATGAGTCAGGTAGTTTTAAGTTTCACCCTCCCGGCAGCCGTAATTCCCCTACTGCTTATCACTAAAAGAAAAGATATTTTAGGGGATATGGCCAACAATAAACTAACTAACTATGTAGGAATTGTTGTGGTTGGGCTAATCTTATCACTTAACGCCGTATTGCTCTATTTAACGTTTACGGGTAGCTAGTGAATAAATTCTGTTTGATGATATCTCTTATTTTAACACTAGTAGCTGATGGCCTTTCATAAACTAATTGATTGGTTCGTGTTTAATCTAACCAACAAAGCACTGCTTACCATTTTGATAAGCAGTGCTTTGTAAAGAATGTTCATCGAATACTAAGTTTAAAGTAGCCTTATCCCTTTTCAATATTATAGAACCTCTTCTCCCGTCTCACCTGTTCTTATCCTAATCGCGTTTTCTATAGAGGAAACAAAGATTTTGCCATCCCCTATTTTTCCACTCTTACAGACAGTTTGGATTGCAGTAAGTACTTCTTTAACTTGATCATTTTTAACTACAATTTCAAGTTTAACTTTAGGAAGTAGGGTTACCGTTAACTCTACACCCCGGTAAACCTCAAGATGCCCCTTTTGCGCTCCACAGCCTAAGACATGGGATACGGTTATACCGTTGACACCCAGATCTCCTAGGGAATTTTTTACTTCATCTAATTTACCAGGGCGTATTATGGCTTCAATTTTTTTCATTTATATAACCATTCCTTTCTTCCCATATTTTTAGGCAAAATCATGATAAGCTTGTTCTCCATGCATTGATAGATCCAAACCAGTTGTTTCTTCTTCCTCTGTTGCTCTTAGTTTTGTGACTAAACCTACTACTTTAAGAATAATGAACGTACCAACGACTGCAAAAACAATGGTTGTTCCGACCGCTATCGCCTGAATCCCCAATTGACTAGGATTACCATATAATAATCCATCGGCACCAAGAGGATTTATTGTTTTAGTCGCAAATATTCCTGTGGCTAATGCTCCCCAAGTACCCCCAATTCCGTGACATCCGAAAGCATCAAGCGCATCATCATATTTCAATTTAGACTTGAGAACACTTACTGCAAAGTAACAGATGGCACCACCAACTAAACCAATAACTATCGAGGACAGGGGGGTTACGAATCCTGCAGCTGGAGTAATTGCCACTAAGCCTGCAACTGCACCACTGGCTGCGCCAAGAACAGTAGGTTTACCACGATGAAGCCATTCAACGGTTACCCAAGCAAGTGCGGCTGCCGCAGCAGAGGTATTTGTTGTCACAAAGGCTAACCCTGCGAGACCGTTAGCCCCTAAAGCACTACCTGCATTAAAGCCAAACCATCCAAACCAGAGCAATCCCGCACCAAGCACTGTCATAGGTATATGGTGAGGAGCCATGGACTCTTTACCATGCCCCTTGCGTTTCCCTAAGATTATCGCGGCGACTAATCCAGAGAAACCAGAACTAATGTGTACGACAGTACCACCAGCAAAGTCTAATGCCCCAAGGGTTCTTAAAAATCCTCCGACACCCCAAACCCAATGAGCCAAAGGATCATAGATTAGGGTTGCCCATAGTAATATGAACAATACGAAAGCAGGAAATCTCATGCGTTCGGCAACAGAACCACTGATAAGAGCGGGAGTAATAATTGCGAACATAAGTTGAAAAGCCATAAATACCAGAGCGGGAATGGTCGCTGCGTAATCGGCATTAGGCACTTGTCCTACTCCATTTAAGCCTAACCAATTAAGTCCACCGATTATACTACCATGATCAGATCCAAAAGACAGAGTATACCCGAATAATACCCATTGAAGTGAAATAAGTCCCATAATAATGAAGCTATGCATAATAGTGCTTAAGACATTTTTCTTGCGTACCATCCCTCCATAGAACAGAGCAAGACCTGGCGTCATCAATAGAACTAAGGCTGCCGATAAAATAAGAAAACCAGTATCCCCAGTATCGATTTTTGGTGCCTCAGCTGCAAAGGCAACAGTTGGAAAACTTAACAAGGCAGCTACTGCAAGGGAAATAGCTACAGACTTACGCATACTCAACATCCTCTCTCTCAAAAATAAATGGCACTTCAAAGAGAATTAATCTCTCAAAGCGCCATTGCCTTGTTAAACGAATAAACCTGAAGAGAAAAAACACGGTGCTTTGGAAGGGTTCCTAAGTTCCTCTTCCAAAGCACCGTTGCTTTGCTTGATATAAGTGTGTGCACACCTTA
>JBAQMG010000066.1:0-13451 GCA_049302575.1 Desulfitobacteriaceae bacterium
AGTGTAGGGTATTTGGCCGCCTTAGGCGATCTTGAGGGGGCAGAGTAATGCGTATCTGTTTTCTGGGCGATGCAGGCAGTATTCATTTGCAACGCTGGATTAATTATTTTATCAAAGCCGGGCATCAGATCGATATTATCTCCTTTAGTTCCTGCCCTATTGAAGGACCAACGGTACATTTGTTGGCTAAGGGGAAGACAGGTCGAATAGTTTATATCTATAGCTTGACCAAGATCCGCAGACTTCTCAAGAAAATCCAGCCCGATGTGCTTCATGCCCACTATGCTACAAGCTTTGGGCTGTTAGCCTTGATCAGTGGGTTTCATCCCTTAGTTGTCTCAGCTTGGGGCTCAGATGTGCTCATAGCCCCGAAACAGTCGGTTTTCCTAAAACTAATTGTCGAGCAAGTTTTGAGCAAAGCTGACGCCTTAACCTCTGATTCGTCTTATATGTCTGAGCGGATGGTCGAACTTTTACATGGACAGAATAAACTACTGAAGACAGTAACAATGGGCGTTTCCCAAGAATGGTTTAAGAGCATCCCTCTTTGGCCAAAAAATGACTTGCAGATTCTTAGTTTGAGAGGGCATCAAGTTATTTACAATATTGATATCATCCTGCGGGCCATGGTAAATGTCTCGGAAATTGTACCGGAGGCAACTTTAGTGGTGGCCGGGGAAGGTCCCGAAACAAGCTCTCTTAAGGCCTTGGCAAAGTCCTTGGGTATTGTGAAAAATGTTAGTTTTGTGGGGCAACTTCCCCATGAGCAAGTGCAGGACTATCTCAATCAATCAGTTATCTCGGTTAGTGTTCCTTCTTCAGATGCGACAGCTGTTTCACTCTTGGAGACGATGGCTTGCGGTGCATTCCCTGTAGTATCTGACTTACCGGCCAACCGGGAGTGGATAGAAGACGGTGCTAATGGTTTAATTATACCTATTCGAGATGTGAGTAACTTATCAAAGGCTTTGATTAGAAGTTTACAAGATAAGGCATTGCGCGAAGGGGCAATTGAACTGAATCGCCAAAGAATTAAGAACAAGGCGATCTGGGAAAATAATATGGCAGAAATGGAGGAGTTGTACAGAGGGCTCCGAAGTTTTGCTGAACCTTCTAAGGAACAACAAATTTCGAAAAAATTATGTTTGATGGCCAATGCCGCAAGTTCGCATACGGAAAAATGGGCGACAGAGTTGGCCAAGCGCGGTTGGAAAGTTGATATTATCAGCATCATTCCTGCCCAAATCCCCCATGTGGAGGTACACGTTGTCCCACGCTTATGGGGTGGGAAGACGGAATTTGTATTTCTGCGTCAGCGTTGGATCATTGAGACCGTTAAAAAGCTCCAACCAGATCTTGTTCATGCTCATTATGCTACAAGTTTTGGATTTCTTGGAGTGGTTGCGGAAGTGCATCCTTTAATCATATCTGCTTGGGGGAGTGATATTTTTTCGTTTCCGCGAACTTCATTATTACACAGATATCTCTTAGAACGGATTCTAAGGAAAGCTGATGTGCTGTGCTCCACCAGTCAAACCATGGCTTTTGAAATGCAAAAATATCTTAGTCCGCAGCGCAAGGTCGAAGTAATCCCATTTGGGGTAGATATCGAGCGCTTTTCCCCTCCGGAAGAACGCGCGAGTTTAAAGTCTGCTTCCCCGGTGGTTTTTGGAGTAGCAAAGTATCTTCAACCTGTCTACGGTTTAGATATTTTAATTAAGGCTTTTGCCCTGTTGGAAAACCGTTGTCCGGGAAGAGCACTATTGCGGATAGCCGGCGATGGGGCAGAGAAAAAGAAGCTTCAGAATTTAACGACTAGACTTGGGCTCGATCAACAAGTAGAATGGTTAGGAGCAATCCCCAATTCTGAAGTAGCCGCGTTATATAAGAGTTTGGATGTGGTGGTAGTACCTTCCCGTCAAGAGAGTTTCGGAGTTACGGCAGTGGAAGGTTCGGCTTGTGGTTGTCCGATTATTGCCAGCCGTGTCGGAGGCCTACCGGAGGTTGTGATTGATCAAGAAACCGGACTGCTTATTCCACCTGAAAATGTTGAGGAATTGTGTTTGGCTATGGAATTCATGATTGCTCATCCAGAAAAGCGAGTACTTATGGGTCAGGCCGGTAGGGAATTGGTCCTAAAGCACTATGATTGGCAAAGGAATGTCTCGCAAATGGAAGAGGTATATAGGCAGTGCATTGAAAGAGAGGGGAGTTTGAAAAATGAAACGTGAAGAATTTTTACCCTTTGCCCGACCGCTTATAGAAGATGACGATATCGCCGGAGTGGTAGATAGTTTAAAGTCCCATTGGATTACTAAAGGTCCGAAAACAATTGAGTTTGAAAAACAATTTGCGGAATATGTAGGGGCTAAATATGCCATAGCACTAAACTCGTGTACTTCTGCTCTTCATGTGTCACTGGTGGCTGCGGGTGTTGGTCCAGGAGATGAAGTCATTACGACACCGATGACGTTTGCATCGTCCGCTAATGTAATCATCCATGCAGGGGCTAAACCTGTTTTTGTTGATATAGATCCGCTGACGATGAATATTGATACGACAAAGATTCTTGAAAAAATAACTCCCCAAACCAAAGCAATCATCCCAGTTCATATAGCTGGACATCCAGTCGATTTGGACAAGATTCTGGCAATTGCTCAAGAACATGATTTATTTGTTTTAGAGGATGCGGCGCATGCAGTTTATACACAATACAAAGGAAAACTAATTGGTTCCATTGGGAATGCTACGGCCTTTTCTTTCTATGCTACCAAAAATCTAGTGACAGGGGACGGTGGGATGGTCACTACCAATGATGAGGCTTTAGCAGATAAGATTAGGATCTATAGCGGAAATGGGATTAATCACAACGCTTGGAATCGTTATTCCTCCGAAGGTTCCTGGTACTATGAAATTCTCTATCCAGGCTATAAATATAATATGACCGATATTCAAGCAGCTTTGGGTATGACACAACTAGCTAAGCTAGAGCGTATGCAGGGATTAAGGAAAGAAATTGTTCAACGTTATAATTCTGAGTTTGGAAAAATGCCTGAACTAGAGATTCCACAGGAGTTAGAGTATGCACGACATGCTTGGCATTTATATATTATAAAATTAAATTTAGAAACTCTAACCATTGACCGAGCCCAGTTTATTGAAAAACTTAAAGCTGAAAACATTGGTACCAGTGTGCACTTTATACCACTGCATTTACACCCCTATTACCGGGAAACCTATGGTTATCAGCGTGGGGATTTTCCACAGGCGGAGGCAACTTTTGACAGGATTATATCTTTGCCGTTATTTCCTAAGATGAGTGCGCAGGATACCGAAGATGTGATTGAGGCTGTGAAGCTGGTTGTGGAGAGGTTTAGGAAATAGAAAGTCTAGATAGGAGACTCTGGATGAATCAGTGTAACGTGGCTTCAGAACATACTGAACTTGAGGGAGAAGGAAAAGAGATCACAAGCAAGTGCTGGCGGCGCGTGGTTAAACGGCTGCTTGACCTCTTAGTGGCTGTTATTCTTTTAGTGGTTTTAGCTCCGCTGTGGCTGCTGATTTTTATTGGAATACGCGTTGATTCACCAGGCACGGCTCTTTTTCGGCAGACCCGTGTGGGTTTAGGTGGTAAGACCTATAAGGTTTTCAAATTTCGCACGATGATTCCTAATGCGGATTTCTTAATGCAGACTAAACTGGCTGAGTTGCAAGAAATTGACGATTTTGTTTTCCAAGTGAAGGATGATCCTCGCATTACCAGAAGCGGAAAAATTTTGCGCAAGACGAGCCTGGATGAACTTCCTCAGTTGCTGAATATACTGATTGGTAATATGAGTCTTGTTGGACCGCGACCAGAGGTGCCGGAGATCGTGAAGCTTTATACTCCAGAGCAAGCCCAACGCCTAAGCGTTCCTCCCGGAGTAACGGGTCTGGCTCAAATCAATGGACGGAGTGAGCTAACCTTAGGAGAAACCATCGCGTATGATTTGGAATATATCCAGAAGTGGAGCTTAGGATTAGATCTTAAAATACTTTGGAACACCTTATTTGTTGTTTTGACTGGTAAAGGGGCGTACTAATTCGAGGTTCGAGGTTCGAGGTCGTAAGGCAAACTAAAAAGGCATAAAAATTTATAAACCAAAGAAGGGAGTGATTTAGTATGCCCTTACCACAAGAAAACAAGAAATATACCTATGCAGATTACCTAACTTGGCCTGAAAATGAAAGATTTGAGATAATTGATGGTGTGCCTTTGCTGCAGTCTGCGCCAACCTGGCAGCATCAGAGCATATCAGGTGAGCTCTACAGACAAATCTCAAATTATTTGGTGAATAATCCCTGTCGGGTATTTGCGTCTCCTTTTGATTTGAGGCTACCCGAAGCGAACGAAACGGACGAAGAAACCACATTTGTTGTACAGCCGGACATTATAGTTGTATGTGACCAAGAAGGTCTAAAAGGAACGGGCTATTATGGAACACCTACCCTTGTAATCGAAATAGCTTCCCCTTCAACAACGAGAAATGATAAGATTTGGAAATTTAACAGATATGAAAAGGCTGGTGTTATGGAATATTGGATAGTAGAGCCGGAAGGGAAAATAGTCAGTGTTTTTATACTTCAAGATAATAAACGGTATGGAAGACCCGATACATATTCGGAAGATGACATAATTAAACTAAACATTTTCCCGAATCTTACAGTAGATTTAAAATCGGTGTTTGAGAATATATGATAATCACAACCTGATATTGTTGTTATATGTGATGAAAGTAAAAACTTCCTTGGCTATCGTCAGCCTAGGAAGTTTTTGCTTTTTTATTACTTTTGTCGCACTTATCCCCCTATCCCCTTTATGTCCTTATGTCCTTTATGCCCTACACCAAGGAAGTGCGCTGTTCCCTACCGCAAGTGACTTTTGAGCAGCGGGAAGAGTTGGTTAGCGGTGGTGTCGCTATTCACCCAGTATAAGGACCAGGCCCCGATTCCACCTAGGTTGTACTTGTCGAGCAGGTTCAGTTTGGCTTCCCAGCTTGCTGGATCCTCGAAGTAAACTGTGTGTTGAGCTTGGGTTGAGTCTTTGTAGAGAAAGTACGGGATACCTACCGTGTCCTTCAGGTTGCTCTTGGAGGTGTAGGAGCTGGTGTCGCGTTGGATGAGGGCATTGTAAGTCTTGGCAGTAGCCATTGCTCCTGAGTACTCCAGGTGGCTGTGCGTGTAGATCGTTGGCTCATCCCCTGAAGGTGGTATAGCAGTCCAGTCTCTTGCGTAATAAGCAATTCCAAGTAAAACCTTGCTCATATCCACTCCTTGGCTTTGGGTGTAGGAGAGGACTTTATCCACCCAGTCTAGGGGTGCGATTGGTCCAGGGGTGCTCGTGCTATAGTCGTAGGTCATGATATCCAGGTAATCAACGCTTTGGGCGAGATCATGATAGTTGAACTCGGCAGACCAAGGTTCCGCAGCTGGGTCAGTACGGGACATCACAGCGATGACTACCAGTTTGTTGAGGGGATGAAGCCGGGTATAAAGAGCCTGCATAAGTTGGGTCAGTCCAGATCCGCTGGAGGTTTGCATGGTTTCAAAATCAATCACAATCCCGTCGGCTCCTGTAGCTTGGAGAGACTGGGTAATTTGGTTAACCAAGTTTCCCCGAGCAACTGCTGAGGTTAGGACACTGTCGGTCCCGGAACTACCGGCTAAACAACCGGCTATGACAGGCAGAACTTTCAGGTTGCGTTCATGAGCAGAGTTGACATACTGATAATATTGGCCGGAGGTAGACGAACCATCCCAGACCCCGTTTATGCTTCCATCAGCGGTAGAAGAGCCATTGGGTGGGTCATTAAGGGTATACCAGCTCGGAGCAACTACATCAACGTAATCAGTAGCTGGACTGGGGATGGCGTTAAGTTGGTTGAGCACTGCACTGTAGCTCACCCCCTTCGACCCTTGGACGAACTGGAGGGAGAGGCGCGGGGTCGAAGAACCTGTTCGGATGATGCTCTCTGTCCCGTAGGGAAGAACTCCCCAGCCGCCCAAGAGGGTAAAGGCTGACCCGGAGGTTCGCTGAGCGTTCAGATAGGCTGTCGTTGTAGAGTTGATGTTTGTCGGCGGGATGAGCAAGATAGGGTTATTTTGCTGAGCTGCCAGGGCTGCTCCCACCAAAGCATCCGGAAAAGATTCTCCGGTAGCAACATAAATCTTGGACAGATTAAAGGTGAGGTTAGTTAAAACAGAGGCGTTGGTCTGGTAGCGATCCGATCCCGCTAAGCGATTCACTACTAGTTGAAGCTTTTCTAATTGAGCTTGAACTGTGGGACTGAGCACACCAGTTCCACCAATTAAGGTCACGGAATGAACACCCAAGGTTTGTAAAGCGTGCAGTGTAGGTGGGGGTACGTTATTAGTGCCTGTTAAAAGAAGGGGGATGCCTTGAGACGCCGCATAAGAAGAGATACTCAAGGCATCGGCAAAACCGGAGCCTGAAACAAGAAAGACCTTATCCGAGTTCCCTGAAACGGCTAGAGCGATGGCCGCCGCCGTTTCATAGCGATCCCTTCCCTGTAAGCGTTCAGTGCTCAAATGCGCGGATTGTAAAGCTTGTTCCACAGAAGGAGAAAGCGCGCCGGTTCCTCCTAAAAGATAGACCTTCTGCGCTTGTAAACGCTGAAGCTCGGTAAGCACTGCAGGGGTTAAAGTATTGGACTCGGTTAATAATAGGGGGGCGTTTAACTTATGCGCCAAGACCGCCCCGGCTAAGGCATCCGGATAATCATCCCCCCGAGTCAGGATCACCGTCGAAGATGTGGTCCAGCCGTCCTGGGAGATTTGAAGCGCGGTGTTATAGCGATCTAACCCGGCCAGCCGTTGGTAGCGAGGCGACAGGTCAGCCGCCTGAGCAGGGTTAACCTTAGAGAAAAGATCAAAGGAGATTCCTCCAATAATAGAGAGGACAAACCCCATAATAACCAGATAAGAAAACGATCTCTTGGTAAATAAAGCTGTAAGGAATCCGAATTTGCTCAATAAACTCACCCCTTTTTTTCTCTTTGGTTAAAAAACTTTGGTTAACTTTTTATTTTAGATTGACAGAAGAAGTATTCGCTAATATAATTGATAAATCCTGTCTCTAAATGTGAAAAATTTAAGAAATAGGTCAAAGTTATAAGTGCATGAGCAGGATTTACAATGAAAGCTGTCGAAATCTCACTACAAAGACTAAAGGAGGGGTTTCGGTGCGGTTGAAACAGGTTAAGCGGATTGTCCTTGGGGTTATGTTTCTAGCCTCATGGTTGATTTTAAGTGGTCAGGCTCAGGCGGCTCCTCTCAACTGTCAAACAACAAGATTATATGGAGCTACGCGAATCGACACAGCGATCCGCGTAGCTCAAGTTGGCTGGCAACAAGCGGACATTGTCCTCTTAGCTAGGGCGGATGATTTTCCTGACTCCCTTGTAGCTGTGCCGCTTTCACATAGCCTAGAAGCCCCCATCCTGCTTACTTACCCGGATAAGCTGGAGTCTTCTGTTTTAACCGAGATTAAACGCTTAGGAGCTAAGCACGTGATCCTTTTGGGCGGAGCAGGAGTCTTAGGAAAGACCATCATTACCCCCTTAGAACAGGCTGGGTTTACCTGGGAACGTATCGGAGGCGTTGACCGCTATGATACAGCAGTGCAAATCGCCCAACGCTTGGGCTCCAACGGCCAGGTCGTCTTAGTCAATGGAGAAAACTTTCCCGATGCCTTAGCTATTGCTCCCTATGCAGGGGTTACCCAAACCCCGATCCTTTTGACGAATGCCCGTGGACTTCAGGCGGCCACTAAGAACGAAATCCTCGTCCTCCAACCGGGCACAACCATGGCTGGTGGGGAAGGAGGCGGACAAACGATCGTGGTTGGCGGGGAAGGGGTAGTGCCCTCCGCTACCCTCCTAGGGATTCCAGATCTTAACCGAATCGCTGGAAAAGATCGCTATGAGACCGCTGCCAAAGTCTACTGGTTTGCTCAAGATGTCCTCACAGGAACGGAGGGTGTTGCAAAATTCAACTTGGGAACCAGCAGGAGCGTGGTACAAACAACTTACTCGTCTGAGTTATTAAATAATGACCTATTAAATAAAGCCTATTTAGTGACGGGGGAGAATTTCCCGGATGCTTTAGTTGCTGGAGCCTTGGCTGCTCGGCAGGCTACCTCTTTATTTATGTCTTCTACTAATATACTTCCGGCGATGACGTATTCTGCGCTGGGGAATGCTGTAGGTGTGGGAAACGGCCTAGAGGTAACTATCGTCGGTGGAGCAGCAGTAATTTCCAATAAGGTAGAAGGGACAGTGAAGGGAACGATCCAGCCGCCCTACCTACTGGGAGGAGTTACGATAGCCGTTGATCCTGGGCATGGTGGTAAGGATACCGGAGCGATCGGAGTCTCAGGGATCTACGAAAAGAATAACACCCTGCCCGTAGCCTTGGCTCTAGCTGATTTGCTCAGGGCGGCTGGTGCCCAGGTGATCCTCACCCGCTCTACGGATACACCTCCCACAGGAAGCCAATATGCGGAACTTCCTGACCTTGAGGCTCGAGTCGCTCTGGCTAATACCGGAAGAGCGGAGCTCTATGTGAGCATCCATAATGATTCATTTAGTAATCCCGAGGTCGGTGGAACATCAACCTTTTACAGTTCGGATAATCCACAGGCGGACAAAAGCAAGCAACTGGCCCAGAATATTCAGAAGGAAGTGCTAAAACAGCTGGGCTTGTCTGACCGTGGGGTGAAAGATACCAATTTCTACGTCAATAAACATCCTAACATGCCAGCAGCCCTAGTGGAGTTAGGTTTTATCTCCAATCCAAGTGAGGGAAAGTTACTTTCTTCGTTGGACGGTCAAAAGAAGGCTGCTTTGGGCATTTATCGGGGTATCTTGGTCTATAAAGGCTACTGATGATTACAAAATTTACCAAAAGGATTTCTGGTGGGAACATCGAATTCATCTGTATGTGTGAAAAACAATAAATGACTGAGTTTTCGACAGAGTTTTTCATTTTAGTACTGGAAAAAATGTACTACTTAAGATAAACTTAAATCATTCTTAAAACAAGAAAAACACTTAGCCTTGTGTACTTTTTCATTTTTTACTCGCCGAAAAGGCAAAGGTTAAGATTTCTACACCTAGTTTTTAAGGTTTCTTAAGAAAAACTTTTAATATTCAGCAGGAATATTCGTTTCCACAAAGAATATCTCTAAAGAATGTAGAACCTCTTATAGGTTTTTCATTATAGCTAGTCTAAAGGGTAAGCCACCCATGAGGCTTTCGGGTCTCCTAGGGGGGACGCTCCCGAATATAATCGGGTGGGTGCCTTTAGATATTGCGCAATGTCTAAAGATTTTACGGAACTTAAGGGGGTGAGGGTCAAAACCCAGTTGCATCATTGGTGAGAGGAGGGCAAAACATGCAGCCCCACCTCGGAGACAGAATTAACACAAACAGAAAGAGAGGAAACTATTACATGAGAAAGTTCAAAAAATCAATAGCTAGTTTGTCAATCATCGCAATGGTGCTCATGATGATTCCAGTTCAGGTATTTGCAGTCGACACACCAGCTCCTACCCGCCTCGCTGATGTGGACAGAGTTGGAACCGCAATTGCCATTGCCAACAACGGCTGGGCTGCTGGTGCATCTACTGTAATCGTAGCCCCTGCAGATGATGCCAACCTCGTGGACGCCTTAGCAGTTGCCCCTTTAGCAGGTCAACTCGGCGCTCCTATCCTTATGACCTACAAAGATAGTTTGGATGCTAGAGTTCAAGCTGAAATCTCTACCTTAAAAGCTACCACTGTTTATGCAGTAGGTGCTCTTAGCCCAGCAGTTGTTAACTCGCTGAATGCAATCAGCGGTGCAACTGTTACCCAAATCCAAGGTGCCGATCGTTTTGCTACTGCTGCTCAAGTCGCAGCTAAGCTGATAGCACCTGCCGGTACTTTCGTAGTTGCTTACAATGGCTTGGCTGATGCCATGTCTGTAGCTTCCTACGCAGCTGCCAATAAATATGCGATCATGATCGCTGATACTAACGGAAACCTTCCTGCTTCCGAGACAGCAGTTGGAACCAAGACCTACACTGTAGGTGGTCAAGTAGCTGCTATCGCTGGCGCAACCTCCTTAAAGGGCGCTGACCGTTATGCAACTAATGATGCAGTTCTCAAAGCTTTGACCTACACCTACGACAACGTATATGTAGCTAACGGTGAAACTTTGGTTGATGCATTAGCCGGATCCGTTCTGGCTGCAAAAACCAACTCCCCAATCGTTCTTGCTAATACCGCTGGTGCAACTGCTGCAGCTGGTGTGAACAAAAACATGACTTCCAGCAGCAAAGTTATTGCCTTTGGTGGTACTGCTGTTGTTCCTAACAGTGTTGTAGCCGGCCTTGGTTATAATGTTGTTGTTGTTCCTCCTTCGAACGGCGTTGTGACTGTAACCAGTACAGCTGTTCCTAGTCGTTATGTGGCAATTGGTGAGAAACTCGTCAAAATCGGCACCTTGAATGTTACTGCGGCAACTGCTGCTGGATTAACGGGTATGAAGGTTTCCCGTTCCGGCTTAAGCAAAGATGCTGATATTTCCTCAATTGTTATCTACGATGGTAACCAACGCCTAAATGTACCCGCAGTATTAGGTAATAGCGTAGCAGATTTTGATTTCACTAACCCAGTAGAAATGACAGCAGGACAATCCAAGGCTCTTGATGTCTATATGAATATTTCTTCTGCTAGTAGTCTAAAAGCTGGATCACAAATCATAATCACAGTTAACGAGTTAAGAGGATCAAATGTTACTGGCTTTACGCCACTGGTATCCAACGTCTTTACCACGACTAGTGTTAAAGTAGGAACACTTACAGTAACCAGTGCTGGTGGTGCTCCTGTTGGAGATCTTGACCCTAACGGCACAGTGGCTACCTTGACACAGTTTAAATTCGAGGCAACTGACGAAGATGTTCTGCTCAATCGTATAGTTCTTACCCAGAACGGTAGTGCAGGAGCATCAGATATCAAAGACTTTACCCTGTGGAACAGCAATGGTACTCAAATTGCTGGACCTGTAACATTGGGTTCTGACCGTACAATAATCTTCACATTCCCTAGCGGTTTGCTTGTAACAAACGGCGGTTCAAATACCCTCGATGTCAAAGCTACTATAGTTGGCGGTTCCGGACGGAGCGTGCAACTTGCAGTAGCCAATGATGTAGATGTTTTGGGTGTTGGCCAAACTTATGGAACAAGTATTGTTGCAGATAATACTAGCGCTCTTCCAGAAATGAGCTCAAGACAAATTGCTCCTGGAAGTCTGATTATCTCTAAAGATGCTTCCAGCCCAGCTACAGCTACGCTTGCTGAGGATACCAAGGATCAAACCTTCGGTGTAGTTAAAGTCCAGGCTGTAGGCGAAGCAATCCAACTGAGAACAGTTAATCTTTCAGTTTATACCAAGAATAGTTTGGGCGCCGAAACAGCAGCATATAATAACTTGCAAAATGTTAAACTGCTTGTAGACGGTCAGACTATTGGTTCCAGTACAGGCACAGATAGTGGTTTCTATAATAGTAAGACGTTGAACATTCAACTGTCTAAACCTATTACAGTTCAAACCGCTACCCCTGTGCTAATCACAGTAACGTCGGACATTTTAAATACCAAAACCCCAAAATTTTCTAAGGATGACTCTATTAGCCTTGTGTTCGAGGGTGTGACAGAGTATGCTCGGATGACTAGTGGTACTATCGTAACTGGTGATCTAGCTTCTGTTCAATTGAACCAAATGACCATCGGTAACCAAGGGTTGACAGTCCATGAAGTGGCGACGAAGGATATTGATGCTTATATTGGGCAATCCGCTGTCGTGCTGGACAGTTTTGATGTGAAACACAATATGAGTGGAGCAATTCAACTAAGTAGTATAACATTCTCAAACAACGCTGCTAGCAACGGCAAGTATTGGAGTGACTTTAAGAACCTTAAGCTCACTGATACGGCAGGACATGTGCTTACTAATGTCGTAGCTAATCCGAACACTAGTAGTGCAACGTTACAACTTACCCTTACAACACCTGCCAAAGTTGATCCAAACGTTACTGTAAGAGTTCAACTTGTTGGCGATATTGCTTCAGCCGATAACACTAATCCTAAGTTTCAATTCGCTGGTGGGGCTGCAACTAGTGTTACTAGCGGTAACGATGTTGGACCAGACGATCTCACAAATAGTGGTGGCGCCAATGTTTTCGCTGTTCATGGTGTAGGTAATGCGGATATTGCTGCAATTTACTCTGCATCACAAAACATTAAAGACAACTATAACGTTCAAAAGTCCGCCAAGGATGTTAAGGTTGCCGGATTTACCCTGAAAAATGATCTTGGTACTGAAGATGCAATAATTTCAAGCATTACTGTGGATAAAAAAGGCCCTAGTTTAAGTGGAATAAGGGGGTTGCTTGATTCCACGAGACTTGCAAATATCCGCATTGTGGACGCTGCAGGTAGTGTGTTAGGAACAGCTACTGGCTTCGCGGCTGGTTCTGATTCTGTCAAGATTACACTTAGCAAACCAATTACCCTTGAAAAAGGCTCCACTCATAATCGGGAGATTTCAGTATTGGCAGACTTTACAGCTGCCGCTAGCAAATATCAGTATGGCGTTGAATTCTATTTGACAGCGATGGAGGCACATACAGCCTTCACTGGCGCGACTGCAGACCAAAAGAGCATGATGGTAGATTCCAAGGCTTACTTTGTAGTAGTACCGTCTACTGTCACTGTGACTTCTGTTGATGTTCCTGACCCGAAAACTAGTGGTTCAAATCTTGCTGCTGGAAAACAGATTGCCAAATTTAGCTTTACTAATAATGGCACATCAGCGGTTGTTCTTCAGCAAGTTTACCTGGCTGATACCATTAGTAGTAGTACGAGTGTATTAACTGGTCAGAAGGTGACCCTGATCGATGCTTCTAATGGAGATGTATTAGGCACTTCGGTTGCATTTGTTGGTTCTAATGCAGCGGTTACGTTGTCGAAACCCGGTGGAGGAGACTTCCTAATCGACGCTGGAGCTACCAAAACGATTATTGTTCGCAACGATGGTTTGTTGACAGGTGTTCTTGGAGCTTCTGTTGCGCTGAAGGTTGTAGACGGAGATTATACTAGTGCTACTCTTGCTAATAGCACCTACTATAAATCTGCTGATGGAACAACTGGCCAAGCGATAGTCGACAGTTCACCAGTACAAAATCAGGTATCTTTTGTCGCACCGTAAGTCTAGCCTAGATTCTAGAGTGTAGCGGTATTTGAATACGTCCCCCATCTAAGATGGGGGACGTATTCTTATATGTGCGCCACGCATGACGATTAACTCGGTGGTGAAAGTCCACTATGGGGGCTTGTAGTTGCCAACCA
>JBAQMG010000067.1:0-5588 GCA_049302575.1 Desulfitobacteriaceae bacterium
GCATAAGGTGATGCATCTTGCAAAGTTTAAGAATCAAGTAATAGCTTTGGGTATAGCCATGAAAAAGCTTTAAATCTAAATAAATTCTATACGCTCCATAGTCCTCGTTTTCTGCACGAATCTGACGGATCTTAGCCAAAAGTTTTTCGTATTTATAGGGGCTGTCTTGGTTTTTTTACCACTTGTAATAACCCACTTCACTAACTTGTAATACCCTGCACATCACTTTTACGCTGTACTGCTTAGTTAGGTCGTTCATCCTTAGTGCCCATATAAACTTAAAGAGTTCTCGCGCAGCTACTTCTTTTGGCTCCCTGCGAAAAAAGCTAAAGCTTTTTTCAGAATATCGTTAGCGGCTTCAAGTTCCTTGACCTTTTTTTCTAGTGCTCTGGTTTCCATGAATATTTCGTTACAGCAGAGCACACTACTCGGTAAACGAGAGCATGTGTTTCGATAAAATAGAGCAACATTCACGAAGCACAGATCAAACAATATCAGTATCACCTCTAATACCGACCTTATAATCGTTATATGCACAATTCTTTGTGTAAATATTTTTATGGAGGTCGATAATCGTGGTAAATTATCGAGAAATCATCAGGCTTAAATGCCTGAACCACAGCAAGAGTCAAATTGCGACCAGTCTCCACTGTTCAAGGAACACTGTTACTGAAATCTGCAACCTTGCTGAACAAAATGGGCTGTTGAGATGGCCATTGCCAGACGAGTTGAAAGATGCTTAAATTAGGAACATCTTGTATCCCGGGAGGGTTACTGAGTCAGGTCGCAAGATGCCTGACTACGCTTATATGCACAAGGAATTGGCGAAATCTGGCGTTACACTCACATTACTGTGGAGCGAATATTGCGAGCAGTGCGAAGCAGAAAAGGCTATCCCCTATCAATACACCCAGTTTTGCGATTACTACAAAGCATTCGTATACAAGACCAAAGCGACCATGCGGATCAAACGCAAGCCTGGTGAACTTCTGGAAGTGGATTGGGCTGGCAACACGCTTTATGTTACAGACTCGATCACCGGCGAAGACATTAAGGCCTATGTCTTTGTTGCAGCATTGCCGTGCAGCCTCTACAGTTATGCAGAATCATTTCCGTCAATGGTTACAGAGAATTGGATCACAGCGCACATTCATGCCTACCAGTTCTTTGGGGGTGTAACCAGTATCCTCGTACCGGACAACCTCAAAACCGGTGTGATCCACCATTCACGCTACGAAGTTGTCCTAAATCGGATTTACCAGGAAATGGCCGAGCATTATGGGACAGCAATTATCCCTGCGAGGCCGATTTCACCGAAAGACAAGCCGAATGTCGAAGGCACTGTCGGTGTCATCTCTACTTGGATCATTGCGGCACTTCGCAACAGAAAGTTCTTTTCCTTTAACGAACTGAATAGTGCCATCAAAGAAAAACTGATAGAATTCAATGAGAAACCGTTTCAGAAAAAGAACGGAAGCAGACTTTCTGCATTTGAAGATGAGGAAAAATCCTACCTCCTGCCATTACCTGCTTCCACGTATGAGATTGCCGTTTGGGCAACTGCGACCATACAGCCCGATTATCTCATAACTGTGGATAAAATCAAGTATTCAGTACCTTATGAGTTTATTGGTAAGGAAGTAAATATCCGTTACACTGGCAAAGCCATAGAAGTTTTTTTCCATAACAACCGGATTGCCTCACATGTCAGGAGATTTGGCATCTGTGATCCGGTCATACTGCCGGAACATATGCCAGAGAACCACAGACAGTATCTTGCCTATACCACCACAAACTTTCTTGAATGGGCGGCTGGAGTAGGCCGTTCGACCGAAATGGTCATGAAAGTTTTACTGACTGCCAACAAGGTCGAGAAACAGTCCTATCCGTCATGCAAAACTCTGATGAAGTTGGCTGACAGATACTCCATTGAACGCATCGAGGATGCCTGTAGCAAGGCGCTTGTTTACACCCCAAATCCAAGTCTGAAAAATATCCAAATGATTCTAAAGACGGGACAGGACCGAGTAAAACCGGATAAGTCCACCCCAGTTTCCAAACCAAGTGGGCACTATGGTTTCACAAGAGGTGCAGCGTACTTTGGAGGAGGTGAATCTAATGATTAACCAGCCTACCATTGACAAACTGCACGCGATGCGTCTTGGTGCCATGGCCGATGCATTCACGTCGCAGGATGGTGACCATTCCTACGAGGTGCTGTCGTTTAACGACCGTTTCGGGATGCTTGTGGATTCCGAATACCAGAAACGCCGCACTAGTAAACTGCAAAAGGTTATTAAGACGGCCACATTTCGTTATCCGAATGCATGCGTTGAGAACATCGAATACCATACTGATCGGCAACTGGACAAATCCCAGATTCTTCAGCTTTCAACCTGCCGCTATATTCGTGACGGCCACCATATCTTGCTGGAAGGTCCTTCGGGAAATGGCAAAACCTATATTGCCTGTGCGCTCGGTATTGCAGCCTGCAGAAACTTTCTAACGGTCCGCTACATCCGGCTCCCAGAACTATTGAATGATCTTGTCATCGCCAAGGGAGAAGGCACCTACAGGAAATTAATTAAAGCATACCAGAAAGTGGATCTTTTAATTCTTGACGAGTGGCTTCTTAAGCCACTTTCAACAGACCAAGCCATGGAACTGTTCTAAATTGTGGAAGCACGAACCAAAAGTGGTTCCATGATATTTTGTACACAGTTTGACCCACGCGGCTGGTATGATCGTATCGGTACCGCTGAAGACGGAACTGTATCGGAAGCCATTATTGACCGCATTAAGCACAGCTCCTTCGAAATACTCATCGATGGGAAAATATCCATGCGTGAACGCCACGGCTTAAAATCCAACAAGTCGGGAGGTGCTGACTGATGAATTTTAAGCATTACAAAGAACGGAATGAAGAATTGCAGGATCTTTTTAGTGAGCTTTTATCCGAGTATAGGCTTATCTTGGAAAATATTGGTGAACTGCGAGCGGAAAACGAAATACTCAAAGGTATTCTGCAAAAGTATGGCATTGAAATTCCGACCAGATATGTTGATTTCTAATAAAAGTAAGTAGCCACCTGAATAATTTGGAGCTAATTGAGCCAACATTCCGGGTTGTAAGAGAGCCCTGTCTCCGGTGTTTTGAGAGCCATACTTCCAGTTAGAGAGCCACTTGATATTATGAAGTTACAAGTCTGCTACTGTCGGGTTGTGGCTTGTCCAAGCACTGTGGACAACCCTCCGCTGTTGCTCCAGGTTGACCACAATGCTTGGACAAGCCATTTGGGGTAAGTATTAAAAGAGCTTGTCCACACTCTCCACAACCCCTACTACTAAGGGAACGGATCTTATTGTTAATAAAGGAATTCGTTGCTTAAGTCTCAGGAGGGGTGGCTCAATCACTACCAGAATACTGGCTCTCTTAAACCGTAATATTCAATGTGTTCTATTGATCGCGAAAGGTGCTCAATTTTACCGTGACAGATGCGCTGATTCACCGTTATACCTGCGCTAACGGAACGAAATATTCATTCCACCATTTTAGGGTCTATACGCTGATTTCCGCTACCGACAAACGCATTAGATCCATATTTATTGTTTTGGCTTCTCCATGTGTTAAGTGTAGCTAAGGGGATTCCTAATTGTTCCGTGGCAGCAGTTGGTCCGATTTCATAGGAAAGTTCGATGGCTTGTTTCTTAAATTCTTGGTCATAAACTCGCATTTGGATCCTTCTTTAGTTTTTACTATTATTACCAAATATACGAGTTTTCCGACTTAACTAAAATGATACTACTCCAGTTTTTTTAGTTTATAAAAGCTTGGCGATTTCTGAGTTTGACTGATTTCACAGATACTCGAACCAGGACAATTAACTATGGTAATATTATCATGTAAAAGATTGAATACTTCCTAGAAAGCATGGTACAGCAGATAGTTGGTTAAGTATCATTTTCTATATTCTGTATTTTCCATTGATCTTGTTCTCTAATAAAGCTAATATTTATGAACCTGATATTCTGGTTATTATTATAGAATTCATATCCAATTCTAAATTCTTTTTGATCAAAAAAACTTAGCTTTAAGGTATTAATTTCTGAAGGATAAGGATAATGAATAACTACATTATTAGGTAATTTTATTTGAAGTTCTTTATTTACTTCTATATTTTTTGCAACATAACTTTTTATTATATTATCATCTTTATCTTTTATAGCTTTTATAAATCCCTTAGCAATAAAATCTAATTCATTTTCTAGAGTTTTACTTGTATATTCATTTTTAAGTTTTAAGTTTTCTGTTTGTAATTGTACAATATTTTCTGCCTGATCATAGTATAAATAAAACGTATAAATATTTGTGACAAATAGTAAAATAATTACTAAACAATAAGTTTTAAAATTTTTCAAATAATCACCAACTTTTTTTAATGGAATAATATTAGGCTAAATAAATTCAATAATAGATTACAGAGAGTACTTTAATACACCCTGTAATCTATAGAAATAGTCCGTTATGAATTTAATACCATAACCAATACCATATTCCATATGATATGGCTTGTCCAATAGAAGTCTGGTTACTTGAATTAATAAGATTACCTAAGTCACTAGAATTTGACATAAATCCAGTTTCAGTTAGGATTGCGGGCATTTGAGTATAATATAATACCCCGATTGAGCTACCTACTGAATAGGGAGTAGTATACGTATATAGAAATGTGTTACTATATATTCGATCTTCAACTAAATTCGCTATTGTTTGACTATATGATGTATCATGATTATTTGGATATAAAACGGTACTTCCATAGACCGAACTATCAGTAGAACTATTACAATGTGTACTGACAAAAACATCTACATTATTATTATTTGCTATTGCAAA
This sequence comes from Desulfitobacteriaceae bacterium, assembly GCA_049302575.1. Taxonomy (GTDB): domain Bacteria; phylum Bacillota; class Desulfitobacteriia; order Desulfitobacteriales; family Desulfitobacteriaceae; genus JBAQMG01. The sequence continues at coordinate 4,897 of JBAQMG010000067.1, forward strand.
TCTATCGTTAATACCAACGGTTACATCTGTTGTTCTTGTCATTACCACATCGATATTTCTGCTTAATAAGTCGTTTCTCAGTGCCAAGCCTATAGCTAAATTTATAGTTTTTTCCGAGTATTGTGTGCCGTTATACGTGCCTACTGCCCCGGGTTCTGTTCCCCCGTGTCCTGGATCAACACATACCTTTGCGAAGTAAGTTGTTGTAGATGCAGGTGATATAGATGATTGGGATTCAATGAAACTGGTAATTTGATCAGGAGGCATGTTCTTGAATTTTTCTCTTAAAAGATCTAATTTCTTATTAAGCTCGTCTTTTGATAACTCTTTAGTTTCTGCAAAAAAATCAGTCTTTTTTACATTCTTAAAATCATTAATGTTTTCTTGGTCAAAGCTAAATACTATATCTGTTATGCTTGCATCAAAATTAAATATATTATAACTTAGAATCCCCCTGTCAATATCTGTTGACCATTTTAGTTCTTTTATTTTGTTAACCATTAATTTGTTAACATCTACATATGCAATTCCATTTTCAATTTTAAACCCATTAATTTTTGTTCCCAAAGGAAACTCATTTAAACAATCTTGAGGTAAGTTATCGCCTTTTACTAATTGGTTAAGCAATGTCGTCAATCTAAGCATCCAATAATTCACAATGCAGATTTCTTATTCATAAAGAAGCGTTTCTT
>JBAQMG010000068.1:0-2487 GCA_049302575.1 Desulfitobacteriaceae bacterium
CCGTTTTTGAACGCCAGAAGTTATATTCTTAGAGCACAACATAGTGAATCGTTGGAGGATAAAAAGGGCTGTCTGAAAAAGGCAACCGATGAGCTTACGACTGCTATTAATGCTGTTTATTCAGACATGTCTACATCTTCAGAGCATCTTGAAAAATTAACAAGGTGGCCGATATTCCAACGGCCGAGCCAGATTAGGAATTACATGGGATATTTGACTCTTGATCTTCAGTTGGCCACAAAATTTGTAGGTGTTCAGATGCACGTGTTTGACTACCTTGGAGAGAAAGCGGGTTCAAAGCTAGCATTGGAAGGATACCAACATGTCATGCAGGACTTCTTCACAAAGAGTATTAATCATAAAAATCAATCTACTGCTATATTGATTCATCAACATTATCCATACAATGAGAACAATCGCAATTGTTGGATGGAATTGGCTGCCGACATGAAGCCAATTTTGCAAGATGGCACGAAATCTATAGAAGGGAAAGAGATACTTATAGTATCAATTGAGGATATTGAAAATGAAGAAGAAACCAGATAAAGAAGAAAAAATATGCTGGGCTTGCAAGAGAACACTTGTAGAAGAAAGCAAACTAGGCCTGTGCCCTGACTGTGTAAATAAGTATGGTACGCCAGTTGCCGCAGCTGGTGCATTAGGACTCGGCTTATTAGGAAGACAAGCATTGAAGCATAGCGGGAAGGCTGTAAAAGCTGTAGCCAACGTGATAAGTCACATTAAATAAAGTTTAGTTAAGGTGGAGATGTGATGTATAAATTAAAAAAGTGTGCTCTATGTGGTGCAGAGACTAACTTGGAGTTGAGCCACATCGTTCCAAAAATGGTTATGCGGACGCTTAAAAAAACCGCCGCAGGCAACATCAGGAATTCTGAAAAACCGAATATCCCTGCCCAGGATAGCGAAAAGCATTATATGCTCTGTGGAAACTGTGAGGATTTATTCAGCGAAAAAGAGACGTACTTTGCAAACACTCTCTTTCACCCATATATAAAAAAGGAAAAGGCGAAATTTGATTACGACAGCAAGCTTTTCTACTTTCTCACGTCCTTGAGCTGGAGAAGCCTTTACTTAGATCTGATCGACTTCACAGAAAACCATGTGGTCGGCATTGATGCCTTGGAACACTTAATATCTTGTGAAAAGCTTATGAAAGACTATCTGCTTAACAGCAGGAACAATATCGAAGCCATCGAGCATCACATATTTTTCTTTGATGAGATTAGGGAAATCACAGGCAATACTGAGATGGCTGAGTTAAGACCACATGTAACATTCCACAGGGGCATAATCAGCTATACCTTTTGCTTCGAGGATGATGGCACATATGGAACCATTACGAATATGATGGGTATCGTACTCATTACCCTTTATAAAAAAGGAAGTCGGGAAAAATGGGAAAGGACACAAATTTTGAAAGGTATCGGCAGTATCGAAGCAAAGGACCAGCGAATAACCAGTGTAGTCGGAAACGAATTCACAAATATCCTAAAAACAGCTCAGTCTGCCTCGAAGTCCATAAGTGAAAAGCAAATGGGAAAAATCGTTGAGAACCTAAAAAATAAGGCAGACAAAATAAAAGACTATCCTGTATTCCTAGATTGGCTGAGTGACCGTGAGCTGCATAAGTAATAAGGTGTAACATTGACATGTTCCCGAGGACCTTGAAACCGTTGATATGTTTCCATTTACCTCGGAAAAGCTAAAAACCGGTTGACCTGTTCCCACTTACGTCAGATACCAAAATTGTCAACTGACATCATAAAGAATGGCTCGGGCCACGTTGAGACCTGTGTACTGCTATATCACAAGGATTATACGGTAGGGGAAAAGGATAGGAAGGTTACGGTTGAGGTTGGAATGAATAAGTAAAGTTGCATAATTCATTTATATTAAAAGGCATTTGCTGAAAGGCAGGTGCCTTTTAATATGGGTGAATTACAAAAAATTATTTGAAAAGTAAATAAACATGTTATTTTTCATGATATCATTGGTTTATGCTAAAGGGAGTCTTATAATGGACTGGTAATACACCGAGATTTCAGATTAATGTCTGTGGGTTATGTTAATATGAAGATGGTACTCGGCGCATTGCATTGGTTGTGACGGACGTTTGTCATAGAAAGCAATCTTAATGCGTTCGTTGCGAGCGGGATTCAATACATAGAAAATAAATCATTTTAGGAGTTGAATAGATGAAACTAACCGATAACGAAAAACGTGAAATCCTAAAACTTATCGAGGTCGACAAACCACTTCCAGATAAATACCGTTTTCTGCTCTTTGATGACAAGCGGGAAGTTGAACTCGTCTGGAACGGAAAGACTAACGAAGTAAGCAACATTGTCCTGCCATTTCAGGTAATTGAGCAGGTAGATGAACCACGCGCAGAAAAAACTGAAGATACCACTCTACAGATGAATATTTTTGAATTATTAGATGATAGGGGCCGTCAGAAAGCAGGCT
>JBAQMG010000069.1:0-7946 GCA_049302575.1 Desulfitobacteriaceae bacterium
GGATGCTTCCTGGGTTAAATGGTTTGGAAATGTGCAAAAAGCTCCGCGAAACCAGTTCCATACCCATAATCATGCTAACGGCGAAATCTGAGGAAGTAGACCGCGTCTTAGGGTTGGAATTTGGCGCGGATGATTATATTGTTAAGCCCTTTAGTTTACGGGAAATGTTGGCCAGAATCAAAACGGTTCTCAGGCGCGCCAATGGTACGGCACAAGAACATATTGCTACTTTGAATAGAGGAGAGTTAAGTATTGATGTTGCCAGTCATAGGGTCTGGAAGAGGGGCGAGGAGATTCTTTTAACGCCTACAGAATTTAAAATGTTACATCTCTTAGCTACGCGTCCGGGCGTGGTTTTCAGTCGTCTGCAATTGTTGCAACAGGCCATGGGTGAGGAATATCTTTATTACGAACGCTCGATTGATACCCATATCTCTAATCTGCGTAAAAAGGTTGAAGATAATCCAAGTGAGCCTAAGTTCGTCTTGACGGTGTTTGGGATAGGTTATCGGTTTGGTGAGTTAGCATGACCTTAAGGCAGAAGTTCTTGACCGCTTTAGTTGGAATGGTTTTTTTTATGGCTATTATTTTTGCCACAATCTCACTTTCATCTATTTCCAGCTTAGTTAGTCATTCGTCTAATTATATCAGTCAGAGTTATACTCAACAATTAGAACGTTCATTGATTTATTATTATCAGCAACATAAAAATTGGGCAGGGGTACAAGAGTATATTCAGAGCATCACGGGTACTCCTAACCAGAAATCAAGGCCCATTCTTCGTGGGAATGATCACATTCTCGTGTTTGATAGTAACAAAAACCTGGTAGGTGGTTCTGTGGATGAAGATCCGAGAAGAAAGATAGATCAATCCCCTATAGGAAGCCAAATAACGGATCAGTGGCATGCCATTTTGGTTGAGGGACAAATAGTGGGGTACTACTGGATCGATGAAAAGCTTATTATTCGAGAGGGGTACTTAGCTAGAGGTATTGCCAGTTATTCTATTATTCGAGGATTGTTAGTCGGTTTGGTGGTAACTTCGCTGACTGCTTTAGTTCTAGGTATTGTTTTGACTAGACGTTTAACTGTTCCTCTAAAACGTTTGACTGAAGCAGTAAAGTCAGTTGGTCAAGGTGATCTTTCCCAGTGTTTAGAAATTAAGGGAAAGGATGAAATTGCCAGTTTAGGGGGGGCCTTTAATCGGATGGCTGAGCAATTGTCTCGCAATGAAGAGGTCAGGCGGAACATGGTGGCGGATATTGCTCATGAGTTGAGAACACCGCTTTCAGTCATTCTGGGAAAATTAGAGTCTATCCAAGAAGGGATTTTACCTCAATCACCGGAAGCCCTGCTGCCCATTCAAGATGAGACTATCCGTCTTATTCGATTGGTGCGTGATCTACAACAGTTGAGTTTAGCCGAAGCGGGTAAATTACCACTTAGGTTTCAAGCGGTAGATTTAAGGCAATTAATGACTAAAATATTTGAACAATTCGCCTATGAATTTGAAGAACGTAAGCTAAAGGCAGAAATCACTGGGCGAGTCCCGCTAATTACAGCTGACACGGATCGCTTAACTCAAGTTTTTGTAAATTTAGTGGGGAATGCCTTGCTCCACACCCCAGCGGGCGGGACAATCCGTGTAACTTTAGAGGAAGGGAATCCTTGGAGAATTGTAGAGACTGCTCAGCATCCTCAAGTGAGTGTTGAAAAACAGACAGTTAAACAAGTCAATTTGCCAAGCAAGTTTAGTTTAGCACAGAGAAGTTTTTTGGGCTTTTGGACGCCTAGAAATCCAGGTAGGGCAGGTCAACGTAAAGGATCTGAAGCTGATGCTGAAATTGTAGCAGCGGAGGGTTGGATTCGAATAGTAATTGAAGATACCGGGGTCGGAATCCCAGAAACAGAACTGGAGCATATATTTGATCGTTTTTATCGCGTGACTAAAGCAAGGGAACGTGAAACCGGTGGAACCGGTTTAGGCTTGTCGATAGCGAAGGAGTTTGTACAGGCTCACGGTGGTCAGATCTCGGTTCAAAGTACAGTTGATGTGGGTACTTGCTTTACTATTTGGCTGAGAAAAGACCAAGGGGCTTACTAATGCATTATGCGTTGATTTAATCCTTCACATAATCTTAAAGATTCCATCATAGTTACTTTGGAATTCTATGTTAAATTATGTAGTGTGGTAACTGATTTTAGATCTGGATCATCTTTTGTTTAGAAGAAGACGGAAATCAAGAGGCTTATGAATTAAGACTTATTTAGTTTTGAGAGGTAAAGGAGAAAAGAGCATGAATAAAAAGTGGATCACGATTGGGGTCTTAGGTGTCGTAGTATTAGGAGGGGGATATTGGGCATATAAACATTTTACAGCTAAACCAGTCACAGCCACTTCAATTACGGATATAGCCAAGCTTGGGGATGTCCGTAAGGTGATCACTGCGACAGGAACTGTAAATTACCCGTTGACGATTCCACTTTCATTTCCAGAAGGAGGAAAACTGGTTGCCCTTAATGTTAATGTTGGGGATGTGGTCAAGAAGGGTCAGGTATTAGCCCAACTTGATTTGACAAATTTACAGTTAGCAGTAACTCAGAGTCAAACCAACCTTACTTCAGCGCTTGCAAGGTTGCAGTCCTTAAAAGATGCTTTTACTGAGCAATCAATGGCGCAGGCCCAGGCTTCGCTGGCGAGGGCTCAACAGGCTTTAACTACTGCTCAACAAAATGCTGATCCCAATTATTTAGCGAATCAAGTGTTTTTAGCCAATCAAAATGTTCTGCTGAGCAGTAATTCATTGGCTAAAGCTCAGCAAGGAGGCAATTCCGCTTCTATCCAGTCGGCCACGTCGGCTCTTACTCAAGCTCAAACAGCCCTTACGGCTGCTCAAAGCCTTCAAAATGGAGGAGCTGCCGCAGCTTTGACAGCTGCTCAGGCTGACTTGGCAGCAGCTCAAGCTCAAGTTGATCAACAAAATCAAGGTCCCAAGACTGGGGATCTTGAGTCGGTTCGAGCTGGAATAGCTCAAGCTCAAGCAGCTTTGGATATGGCGAAAACCAACGTGGCCGATGCCACCTTAGTTGCACCTGCTGACGGATTAATTACAGTTGTTACTGTCCAAAATTATCAAAATGTCGGAACCTCAACAGTTACGCCCATTATGACTATGGCCCCTGACCAAAATAATTTGCAAATCGATACGGCAGTAGACCAGGCGGATATTGGTCAAGTTAAAGTGGGTCAAAAGGCTGATATTACTCTGGATTCGGCTCCCAATCAGCATATTAGCGCTACAGTCAGTCGTGTAGCTCCACAGGGAAATACGGTTTCCAATGTTACGACATTCAACGTTACGCTTCATCTCGACAGTCCGAGTTCTCTGCTTCATGCGGCAATGAGTACCAATGTAAGTATTATTTTGGCAGAGGCTAAAAATGTTTTGACTGTTCCTTTTGAAGCTATTCGTGGGAATGGAACTCATAAAGGAGTTTTAGTTCCAGGTACTGGTCCGGCTGGTTCAACCGGAACGGCAGGGCGTAGTGGCGGGAATGCTGCAATGCCTGCCAATACACACTATGTGTCTGTGGAAACGGGTTTAGATGATGGTAGTAACGCAGAAATCAAAAGCGGTCTAACGGAAGGGCAAGAGGTTGTTATTGGTACGAGGTCTTCTTCGGCTGCTAAAAACACAGGAACAACAGGCTCTGGCGCTAATCCAATGAGAGCGTTGAGTGGCGGTGGCGGCGGTCGCCCAGGTAACTAATTGTTAGAGCAGGAGGGATAACTTGATAAACCTTAAGGGGATTAAAAAGATCTACGTGACAGGCGATATTGAGGTAGCTGCCTTGCGGGGGGTGAACCTTCATATCGGGGAAGCGGAATTTGTGTCGATCATGGGACCCTCTGGTTCCGGCAAGTCCACGATGATGAATATCTTGGGTTGTCTGGATACTCCCACCGCCGGAGAGTACTTTCTGAATGGGATTGACGTTGCCAAGGCCACTAGTAACGAACTGGCTAGCGTGCGCAATCGCAAAATTGGTTTCGTTTTTCAAGGGTTTAACTTATTGGCGAGAACCACTGCAGTTGAGAATGTTGAATTACCCTTGCTTTATGCGGGTATGGGAAGTAAAGAGCGACATCAGCGAGCCTTAGAGGCATTAAAATCAGTGGGTTTAGGGGATAGAGTACATCATAAACCCAAGGAGCTTTCTGGGGGACAACAACAAAGAGTGGCTATTGCTAGGGCCTTAGTTAATCGACCGGCGATGATTTTAGCCGATGAACCGACAGGTAACCTTGATAGTCGTTCCAGTGAGGAAGTTATGGCGATTTTTCAGACGCTTCATGCGGCGGGAAATACGATTTTGATTGTTACGCACGAACCGGATATTGCGGAGTATACCAGACGGATTGTTCGTTTTCGGGATGGTCAGATTGAAGGGGATGAACTAGTAGAAAATCCACGTCTTGCCCGGCATCATGTTGAGGAGGAAGGAGCGGCTTCATGAATTTTCTTGAATCAATTAGAGTTTCTTTGCGAGCTTTACGAGCTAATAAATTACGCTCAATCTTAACGATGTTGGGAATCATCATTGGTGTGGCCGCGGTTATTGCTATGGTAGGGATTGGCAATGGGGCTTCGGCCTCCGTTACTTCACAAATTCAAGGTCTAGGCTCTAATCTTCTGGTTGTTTCCCCGGGACAGACAAATTCCGGGGGGGTGAGGGGTGGATCTGGAAGTGGCAATACTTTAGTTATGAGCGATGTTCCTAAAATACAGGCCGCTGGACCAGCAATCAGGGCAGTAGCACCATCCGCAAGTAAGAATGTCCAAGTTGTTTTTAGTTCAGGGAATACTTCTACGAATATGACTGGAACAACCGCTGCCTATGCGGAGATTCGTAATGTTTCGGTTGCACGCGGACGTTTTCTAAGCCAACAGGATGTAGATAGCTATGCTCGGGTAGCGGTTCTTGGGCCGACAACGGTGCAAAACCTCATGGGTGATAGTAATGCAGAGGTTGTTGGTAAGATTATCAAGTTAAACAATGTACCTTTTCAGGTTATTGGCGTGACGGTTAGTCAAGGGTCATCGGGTTTTATGAATAATGACGATATGATTTTTGTACCGATTTCAACAGCCCAAGACAGGTTGATCGGAAATAAATATTTACGGCAAGTATTCATTGAGGCTACCTCCCCTGATTTAATGCAAACAGCCCAAGATGAAGTTACTACTGCGATGCAACGGGCTCATCACTTGCGTCCTAATCAGCCGGATGATTTCACAGTTATGAACCAAGCAGATATTTTAGCTACTATGCAGGGTGTAACACAGACTTTGACGATGCTTTTAGGTGGAATTGCCGCTATTTCCCTGCTGGTGGGGGGAATCGGGATAATGAATATTATGCTGGTTTCCGTGACAGAGCGGACTCGTGAAATTGGCATCCGTAAGGCTATCGGAGCAAAGGGTGGGGATATCCTGTTGCAGTTTTTAATTGAAGCGGTTGTACTCAGTATTTTGGGAGGGGGTATAGGAATAGCTCTTGGAATTGGCGGATCAAATCTTGTGGGATCGCTAATGAAAATGAACACCAGTATTTCTTGGACTTCAGTTGCTTTAGCGTTCGGTTTCTCAGCTATGATTGGAATAGTTTTTGGGGTTTTCCCTGCGAAGAAAGCGGCAGCAATGGATCCAATCGAAGCTTTAAGGTATGAATAGTATAATATTAGAATATTTTACAGAAGTTCACTCTAGGGTGAACTTCTATTTCATAATCGATATAAATTAATTACGATAACAGGAGAATCTAAGCTAAGTATGGAATGTTTATTAAATTGAGAACAAGGGTAATTGGAAAAGAAGGTGTAGTGTTTGGATAGTTTGAGTTCGAAAAAACAACCTGTTCGGGTTATTGGGATGTTTGATTCTGGGGTTGGCGGACTTACGGTAATGCAAGAAATCTTAGCTTTAATCCCAGAGATAAAGATTGTTTATTTTGGGGATACTGCCCGTGTACCTTACGGAAACCGTGGGACGGAGGAACTTATTGGTTTTGGGGAGGAAATCATCACTTTCCTAATTAGCCAAGGGGCTGAAGTGATCGTCGTGGCTTGCAACACTAGTTCGGCAATCGCTTTGCCAGTTTTGCAAGAACGTTTTGATATTCCGATTTTGGGGATTATCGAGCCAGGGGCCCGATTGGCGGTAGAAAAGACTTTAGGGGGTAGGATCGGTTTAATTGCGACAGAGGCGACTGTTCGAAGTAAAGCTTATGCCTTAGCAGTTAGCCGGGCCTTGGCTAAAGGGACGGTTCCCCATGATTTAAAGACGAAGGCGGCTTGGCAAAACGGTGAGGAGCCGATTGCCTTAGTGAGGGCTCAAGCTTGTCCTCTGTTTGTTCCCTTAGTAGAAGCAGGGTTAGCTAATTCCGCCGAAGCGCGGGGCATCGCTAAAACTTATCTAGGGCCGTTGAAAATAGCGAGAGTAGACACCTTGATATTAGGCTGTACACATTATCCTTATCTGATTCCAGTGATTCGAGATATTTTAGGGGAACAGGTGGTACTGGTTGATCCGGCAGAGGGGGTTGTTAGTGAATTGCAAAAGCTGCTGGCTCTTTTGGAAGCGCGGGACTCACCACAATCAACAACTAATCTATGGAAGGTACGTTATTTTGTCAGCGGGGACCCGGGACTTTTCCGTCAAGTGGGAAACACGCTGCTTAGAGAAAGCATTGAGAATGTTCGGCAAATATGTTGGACAGAATAAGAACTAAGGAGTTACTATGGCTAAGATCGGTTTAACAACGACTGTTCCTATTGAAGTGCTTTATGCAGCAGGGGAGACTCCTGTTGATTTAAATAATATTTTTATTACTAGTTCTGAGCCTATGCGGCGGATTGATGAGGCAGAATTAGCGGGCTATCCACGAAATGTCTGTGGCTGGATTAAAGGGTTGTATTCTACAGCACTGCGAAGCCCGGATATCCAGCGTATTATTGCGGTGACTCAGGGGGACTGTAGTAATACACATGCTTTAATGGAGACTTGGGAGGTGGAAGGTAAAGTAATTATTCCTTTTGCTTTTCCCTATGATCGAGATGCTGATCTGCTCCGTTTGCAGATCGGTAAACTTATTCAAGCGTTTGGTACAAACTGGGCAGAAGTTCAAACTCAGAAGAAACGGTTGGACAAGGTTCGGTCTTTGGCTTGGGAGGTTGACAGGCTGACCTGGCAGGAAAATAAGGTTACTGGGTTCGAGAACCACTTGTGGTTAGTTTCTTGTTCTGATTTTAATGGTAATCCTGAAAAGTTTAGTCAGGAACTGGAAGAGTTTTTGGCACAAGTTCGGATGAGGAAATCACTGGCAGATAGATCAGATTTAAAAGTCCATGCTAAGGAATTTAGGCTAGGGTTTATTGGGGTTCCACCGATTAATCCGGAACTCTATGATTTTATTGAACAACAGGGGGCACGGGTGGTATTCAATGAGGTTCAACGACAATTCAGCATGCCCCTTGAAACTGAGGAGCTCGTTGAACAGTATCAGCGCTATACCTATCCTTATTCGGTGTTCGGACGGATTGAGGATATTGCTCGGGAGGCCGAAATCCGCCAATTAGACGGTATTATTCACTATACGCAGAGTTTTTGTTATCGGCAAATTGAGGATTTAATCATTCGCCAGAAACTTAATTATCCTATTTTAACGATAGAAGGGGAGAATCCGACAGGCTTGGACGCCCGTTCTAAAATGCGGCTAGAATCCTTTTTACAGATGCTGAGAGACAAATAAACAATGCATCCTGGATTCTCGGAACGCCTAACAATATTTCGTACGCCGAACAGCCTGAAACACCCTAAAACACTGGATTTTCGACACTTTGTAATGGATATTCTCCTTGTTATGTGTTATAATATACACGTAAC
>JBAQMG010000070.1:0-11737 GCA_049302575.1 Desulfitobacteriaceae bacterium
CAGCAAAGGACTTGTGCGGACCTGTGCAACTATCAAGTTTCAATCCACGCACCCGCACGGGGTGCGACCTATGACTGGGCTCCTGATAAATGGACTAAACAAGGTTTCAATCCACGCACCCGCACGGGGTGCGACGTTATATTAGTTACACTTATGACGGGAGCAGTGGGTTTCAATCCACGCACCCGCACGGGGTGCGACCAGTTGCTGGTGTTAATAGCGTTAAGGATACAGGGTTTCAATCCACGCACCCGCACGGGGTGCGACCGCACCGTAGGGGAGGTCACTATGAGCGATGAAAGTTTCAATCCACGCACCCGCACGGGGTGCGACGTTTGTTTTTTGGCATCTATAATCGCTATGACCTGTTTCAATCCACGCACCCGCACGGGGTGCGACAGCCACAAAATAAACACTTAACAACAAAGCTTTTAGGAGCTTTGTTATGCGAAACATGTTTTTTACTTGTTAAGTTATTCTATTCCACGCAGAAAAATGTCATCATAGCCTGTTATTACCGCAGTGCGAAACCCCCACTAAACAAGTGACAGCTAATGGTTCGCATCAATGATAAGAACGCCTTCTGGATCATAAGCTTCCTTTGCTCCATAATGTTCCACGTGCCTCTTCCAGTTGCTACCCAGCATATAATAGCGCAAGCTGTCCGTTTTTGGATCAACAATACTTTCCAAACGATGTTTCAGCTCAGAAAACTGTGTTGGATCTACTATACATTCGAATACGGAGTTCTGTACTCTCTGTCCATAGTTCTGGCATTGCTTAGCAACTCTGCGCAAACGATTCTTCCCTAAACCTGTTGTAACGCTAACATCATAAGTGATCAGTACCATCATAAAGGACACCTCACTTCCAGAAAAACGGAGGATAATCTTCTAAATCTCCCCTAATATGCCTTGCTAAAAGCATGGCCTGAATGTAAGGCACAAGTCCCAGGGACACTTTTTCCTCCAAATAAGGATGCATTATTTCTTCTTGCTTGCGTTTCTGCCAGGCTATAAGTACTTCTTTTCTTGTCTTGTCATCCATAACGACCGCACCGTTCTCTTTAATAACAAATCCGTTAGAATCGATTTGGTTACGGTTTATGAGTGTTACCGCAAGCCTATCCGCAAAATGGGGTCTGAGTTCTTCCATTACATCCAGTGCAAGACTTGGTCTCCCCGGTCGATCCCGATGAAGAAAACCGGCTTGCGGATCAAGCCCTATACTTTCCAGTGCAGCCACAACTTCATGGGTTAGCAAAGTATATAAAAAAGACAACAGCGCATTAATTCGATCTAACGGAGGACGTCTGTTTCTCCCTGCCATGCAGAAATCATCTTTTTGGTTTAGTATTAGTTGATTAAACCCTGAAAAATATAGACTAGCAGCCTGTCCTTCAAACCCCCTTATCACGTTTAAATCTTCTGCTTTATCTAATTGTCTTGCCATATCTGCCATGCTTTTCATAATACTTATTAGCAGTTTGTTGTCGACGGCATTCGGATGATCCCGTACCGCACGATGCAAAACTGCTCTACTGTTTATTATTTTTGCAGTAATAAAACGTTTTGCTAGTCTCACCGATATAAGATCATTTTCCGTCCAGCGGTACTGATTTCTTCTCAATAGGATATTGCCGGAAATTTTACCTGTAATACGCCCCATAAACTTCCCGTATTCTGTAAAAAACGAAAGTAACACTCCTCTTTCACAGCACAAATGCATCAGTCCAGGACTTGCTCCGGCAAAGCCGAAACATACGATTCCTTCTAAATTATGGACAGGTACACGAAATTTGATTTCATTCTCGGTTTTAATCAGAACATTCTCTCCATCACAAGCTAAATATGCATTCGGCATCGTTACATAAAGAGTATTCAGAAGCTTTCTCAATAATCTCCCACCTCCGAATCTACCATCCTTGCGAGATATTCCGTAACGGATCGATGACGAATGGTAAGATTAGGTTGGCATATTTCCTTCAATGAACACAAAGAACAGTGCTTTCCCTTTTGCGCTTTCGGCGTCTTTCCTTCAGAGAACAGTTTATGCATTTTTTCAGAAAGCTCTTCCACACGAGTACGTAACACTTGATTAATTGCTATACTCTCCCGGTGTCTAGTCTGACCGTAATAGAGAAACCCTGAATCAATTGATATATTCAACATTTCCTCTAATGCAATCGCTTGGGCGCAAAGCTGAACTGCATCACGATCATCTGATTTAGGACGACCTCGCTTGTATTCCACTGGATAAGGCCTCCACCACCCCTTTCGGTTTTTAAGCTGCACAGTAATCCCTTCCTGAACACTTTCCAGTCTGTGAAATTCAACAACATCGGCAACTCCACGAAAACCTATGTTATGAGATACCATCGGCATCGCTCTGACAACCCTGATATCTTTCCTTGTTTGATCCTGAAATGGGTCATCTGTACGTTCATGAAGGTGTTTTCCTTCCAAGGTACGAACGTTCTCCGCCCAAACCTGTTCAATATGGATCAGCGCCCACTGTCGTTCACAAAATGCCATATGTTGGATTCCAGAGAGGAGTAGAAAATCTTCCTCATCATAACCGCTATACATATTATTATTTCTCAATCAACTTTACACTTTGTGGAATCTTGTCTTCTGCTACTGCAACAAGGTAGTCGCTAAAATCTCTAGCTGGTTTACTTTCATCTTTTCGTTTTACAGTAATTGAATCAAAAAGTTGTTGAACTGGAGTATCGCCCATTTTAGAAGTGTGTTCAAAAATAAATAATTTTCTAGTTCCCATTAATCCACGAGCGGCAGAACGATCATGTTCAAACATAAATTCTAGTGCTTCCCAAAGAAGCTCCAAATCATCTTCTGAAAAACCAGTCTGATTGGCTAAAGGTGCTGAAATAAATCCGTGAGCACGATAAAGTCCATAAGGAACCGTAAACTTCCGCCCCATCGTACGATTATCCCCACCCTGTTTTTCTGCATCTGCTTCAGTTGTAACGGCCATGCGGGTAATACTATGTTCAAGTGATACAATCGGGTCTACTGACCGAGCGAAAGTTAATTGCACCGGACCACGAACCTGTCCTGCATTAGCCCCCGTCGACAGAACAGCACCAAATGTTCTAATATCAAAAAAGTTTTGGCACAAAAACTGCTTTGCTCGATCAATTTCTTTTCCTTGTCCATGCCCAGTTTTATTACGTTTCGTACCATCCGTAGGATCACTTGGAGGTTCATTCAAATTAATATCCAAACTAATGTAAGCTTGGTCAATTGTATTGTTCAATACAGCTTTTTCTTTGATAAAAATACTATACGGAGCTTGTTCATCCATTTTCAATCCAACATAATTTCTGACTTTTCTTTTTAGACAGACATCCGTGATCAGTCCATGACCTGTCTCAGCATCTACACGCGGTAAATTTCCAGCATCTGGATCACCATTGGGGTTACCGTCCTTAACATCAAACAGAATTACAAAATCATAACGTTTTTGAACAAGTACATCTTTACTCATTATAACTATACTCCCTCTCTAACTTTTTTCTTTATGCTTGCTTTGATTCATTTACAGTCGTATTTTTAGGTGCAAAAAAAGCTTGCCTCTGATGATAATAACCGATAGCGAAACGCCCTTGCTCATGTAGATCAAGATGTGCTGGAAAATCGCTTAAATGACCCATGATTTCACCTAACAATCGCTCAAACCTTACCACACCACCTTTATTTTCAAATTTTGCCAGATGATGGTTTTTAAGTCGAAGTAAATTCGCAAATACGGTGACCGGTGCTGCACAGGCAGACCCATAAAACCGTTCCCGAATCGTAGCATTAATCCCCGGGTTCGCCTCTTCTTGAATCTTTTCTAGGGTAGCAAATAATCTCCCTAGTTGGTAACCGATCGATGGTTGATTCATATCTAACTCCATATTAACCTCCTTACAATTTTGCTGTGGATGAAAACGATAATAACGGTTTAAATAGGCTTTAATCAACGCTGCCCGAATAGGTTTCACTCTATTTTCCGTATCACTGCGAATCCGCCGAAGGACAGCTTGCATCAATGTGGCCGGGTAAGGTGTTCCATCCAGAATTGAGCGCATAAACTCACCTGCAAGATTAGGGGGAATATTTTCACTTTTATCTTGAGTCGCAACATTTACTAAAGTACGCCATATTGAATAATACTCAGGCTCTTTGGGTGGTTTAATGATGGCAAAGTCTTCGAAGTATTGTTTGATCCGCAATGCAAATTCAGAAATTGTTCCAACTTTCCAAAAACGGATGGCAATACGCGCGGCGTTAGGAGCAAGTCCTAGGATGTAAAACCGATTATCCCCAATATCCTCCATATAGGTACCACTATTGACCGATTCGAATAGTGCCTTCACTTTTTGGGTTCCCGCATTCGGATCGTCTTTCTCAGGTTCTTTGAAAAAGAAAGAGAAATCCGATTCGAACGATGATCGTTTTTCTGACCAGAAAACTGTGGCTGCATCGCCGATCAAAATACGTTGTGATTTTGTCTTCAGCAACGTATTTAAGGCCGTAACATAAGCGAATTCTGTTGACTGTATGATGGGTGCATTATAACCTTGTTCTTTCCCGTAAGAATCATAACCACAATTTTTTTGAAATGATACCAAACTCTTTGTATCTTTATCAATTGGAGTTATACTATGAGTTCGTTTAAGTACACCACTTTCACCTGTAACGAGACAGATCCCTGTTTTTAAACTCTTCTCTTCCTTTTCGTTTTTTTCTTCAGTTCCTGCATTTTTCAGGTTATTTCTAACATATTCTTGAACGTTCTTTCGGCATGGAACAGGAATATCCGATACTAAACGAAAAGCCATATTGCACTGTGGAGCTTTTAAGCATTCTTGAATCTGGGGTGAGGCAATAGCCTGTGCAATTTGATTGCTTTCATAAAATTTAATGATAGCCTTGACTCCGATGTCTTGAACTACATCTTGTGGCAGTTTGCTTAATTTTTTGAGCCATGTTTGATGTTGTTTTGAAGATTTGCTATCACTGTCTGGTTGCCCAAGTAAATAGCCAATATGATCCCAAAGTAAAAAGGTCGTTTCGTAAGCCCTAGCACCACTTCTTCCTACAGACCTTGGTAAAAGAAAAGTTTTTCCGACTAACTTATTGCCAATTTTCTCCCTCGTATCTTCGATGTTGATAAATTCTCCCTCTTCATTAATGACAATCAAAAACTGTAATTCTTTTTTTTCAAAACCCTCCGGGGCAATGTCACTTTCGGGATCGTTAGCTTTTCGATCATAATACTCTTTTAACGCTTGGAGTATCATCCTCTCACCTCCATTTCTCTCCTGTCGGAATTACTACCCCTTTATCGATTCGCGCTCGGAAAAATTGAGGTGTCGGATCATTAACATCTTGTTCAAAATCCATATCATATAACATAAAACCCAAATCTCGCGTCTCGTCAATCGATCTAGCCGGTTCTACCTTGGGATTGACTAACTTGAAATAACAGGCAAACTCACGGCATCCCAGATAGGGTCTATGAAAACACTGACCTTTCCTTGCCCGTCGTTCAAACATTGCCGCATATTTTGCCTCGGTTTCATCCAGCCTAACTATATCCGCCTGTTCTTGTTCGTCCGCCCAAAATTCTGGTGAGCTTGAGCGATTTGCGCTTCTTTTTTCCTGTGCAATAAAATCGAAATGTCCATGAAGGCGATACCTAACATCCCTTAAAAAAAGTCCGGCACGTTGTTGGCGTTCGTCTTCAATATAAATACCCATTGGTTCACCAAGCACACCTGCAAGTTGCTTTGCTGTAGGATTTGATACCTTTTTTCCTACCTCATTTCGTCGTACAGAAATCCACTTAATCGGATTAAGCACTTCAATTTTCGTAATATTCCACCGGATCGCTGGCTTCCACAAAATTGATTCAAATATTGCTCTGGCTGCCGAAGGTGTTATCACATCATAGCTCACTCGTTCAACTTTCATCTCCGGTCGGGTAAAACAAGCATAATCACCCCAAACTTCCAAACACCAGTTATGCAACCTCATCAACTCCCTTCCAAAATATATCGTTCAGGATCAAAAGGGGTTTCATCAACTAATAGCCCCGTATCCTTTGAATAATCGAAGTTTGATGTAAGTGCAAAAATTTTGGGATGCACTTCTTCAATCGAACCCCGCTGATACAATTGATTAAAATCGCGATTATAGACATTAACCGTATATCTTTGTAGCTTGCGCATTAACCGACGATCAGGCCCCTTTAATTTCAATAAATCTATTAATTTTTCGCCTTCACCATAACGAACTAAGATTGTTTTTTGGATTGAATCATCAATAATCCAGAATTTTTCTGCTGCTTTCCGAAAATATACTCCACATTCCTGTTGGTCAGGATTTAGCAAGGAAACAATCCCTTTTGAATCCAATGAATTAGCTTTCCAATACAATTCTGCAAAATACTTCTCAAACAAGTCATAGTTTAAGGGATCCAAAGCATTGGTTGAAATAATACTGTGAGTAGTGTCTGCAGCTTTACGAAGAATCCCCATTGGCGCTTTTTTAGGAGGGTTAAAAACAACAACTTTCCCCGAATATGGTAATGTACCTTCTCTATTGCAACGACCTGCTGCTTGCGCGATAGAGTCTAAGCCAGCAAGGGCTCTATAAACGATCGGAAAATCCAAATCCACGCCGGCCTCTACAAGTTGAGTACTTATGACCCGAACTGATTCCTTGTCTTTCAATTTTTTCTTAATCGTTTTAATAATTTCACTACGATGCTGACCGCACATCAAAGCCGACAAATGATATGTCCCTTCGAGCATCAAACTATGTAAATCGCGGCAACTTTTACGATCGGATACAACACATAAAACCTGCTCATATTGTTTTAACTCTTCCGCTATTTCTTCCCAACTTGATATGACATTAAGATCTTTTGGAAGTTGAACGTGATTTCTTTTTAGTGATTGATAAAGCAACTTTACATCGTTGTTGTCACCCATAATCTCTTTGATATTTTTCAGCCCAAGAAACGGTTTTCCGTCGACAATGCGCTCATTAAATGCTGGTTGTGTTGCCGTTGAAATTACAAAACTAACCTGATAGCGATCCACGAGAAGTTGCATTGTTTCAAGTATTGGAGCCAAAAACTCGACTGGCACTAACTGGGCTTCATCCAATACAACCACGGATCTTACAATATTATGTAGTTTGCGACAACGGCTGGATTTTGCCGCAAAAAGAGATTCAAAAAATTGTACAGACGTAGTTACGATCACCGGAGCATCCCAATTTTCTGAAGCCAAACGGGATTTTGGCGTAGAATCGTCCTCCGCTAAACTCGAATGATGTTCCACAACTTGATCTTCGCCGACGGCGGAACGAAACACATCAGCATTTTGTTCGATAATGCTCGTATAGGGGATCACATAAATGATACGATCCAGCTGATGCTTTATAGCGTGTTCGAGAGCAAAATCAAGACTAGACAATGTTTTTCCGCCACCTGTAGGCACTGAAAGTGAAAAAATCCCTTGAGCTTCGCTCGCCGCTTGCACACACTTTGTTCGAATATTTCTTCTGATTTCATTAACACTTGTATCTTCGGATGTTTCATCTAATTGTTTAATAAAGTTCTTAAATCGATCAAGGAGCTCAGACATGGAGCAATAACTACCTCTGTCATCCGCTTTGTCTTTGTCCATGTAAGACTCAGTATCCAGAAAATCAGCATCCACCAGACTTGAGTACAACATTCTGATCCACAACGATAAATCCAAACCCTTTATGAATTGCCATGGAGGAAGCGTTGGCTTTGCAGACCGTATTTTTCCAATAGCTGATGTATCAATATCATCCAAATCTTTCACTTGAGTCTCTTGAAACTGAAGCGAAGACTGTCCTGCTCCCTCTGCATTGGACCAATCTTGCAGTCCCGTATGATGCCCGGCGATACTGTACGCCAGGAGTCTTCCATACCCCTTGCCAAATAATGTTTCAACCAGTTTAGCCCCATGAATGGCATGAGGAATTTTGCCTGCTTTACCTTCTAAATGGGCTTCTTCATCATATCCATACCCGCTTTTCAGTTTAAGATACTTTTGCCACACTAACCTTCCCTTACCTACATCATGAGCTAATCCAGCTGCCTTTCCCCATTCTCTGGAATGAAACTTTGCAGCGAAAGTTTCTGCAAGTCTTGCCGTACCTTCTAAATGCTCAACAAGTCTATGAGGTGCCTCCCATGTGCCATCATCTTTTTTTCGCACATGAGCTATAAATTCATCACTCATTTTCTACCTGCCCTTCTAATTTATTTAAGTTTTTGCATTTTAAAAACATTATTCCCTCCTCCCGATATTCTCTAACTCGATTCCACAATCTTTTCTTATGTATGAATACCGTTATATTTCCCCACCAACTCTAACATCTCCAGCCGTATCTCTTCCCTCAACTCCTCCGGCTCCAGACAAACAGCCCCAGAACCCCAACTCAGGATCCACTTTTTGATTTCCCATGTTCCCTCGATACAAACAGTGAAAATAAGGCTATCTCCCTCTATTTCCTCAATCTTCTGCGTATGATGCCAGATATTTTCTCTGATAAGCCGAGATATTGGCGGATCGAAGCACACTTTCACAGTAATGGGTTCACCTTTACCCATTTGCCAGCTGTTCTTGAAAAAGTCCCCAATTGAAAAGTCCTCAGGAGTCTGGAATTTTTCATCTGTTGTTTCTAAACTTTTTATCCTGTCAATACGAAAGATGCGAATTTCCTCACGCAGGTGGCAATAACCAATCAGATACCAACGGCCTTCACGAAACAACATGTGGTATGGGTTTACTTTTCGCACAGAAATAGCATGGCTGGAATACGAGTCATACGTTATCTCTACCGTAACCTGATCTATAATCGCTTGGTTAATTTGAGAAAATATAGTTCCCCATGGGTAATAGTCTTTGATCTGTTTAACAATTATGCTGGTCTTAGGTTCCAGACTTTGAAAGAATGCCTCATCCTTCTCGCGAATCACTTGAGAAATTTTTCCTAATGCTGATTGCAAATCGTTAAGGTACGGAAATCCATTCTGTTCCAACAACACACGGGAGGCAACGAATACAGCCAATGCCTCCGCTCCCGAAAAAACCAAGGGCTTTAAGTTATAAGAACCTCTAGAGGCAAACCCGCCAGCCGCTCCGGTCGATGAGTCAATCTTAAATCCCAATTTGCGCAGGTTACAAATATCTCTCTGGATTGTTCGGGTGGTCCTTCCAAAAATCGTAGCTAGATCTTTTGCTTGAATTCCCGGAGATTTTTGTATGATATACACAAGGTTTAATAATCGTTCTGTATGTGCCAAATCGATCATCTCAAACTCCTTATTTCCTCTTCCTATTAAACCTATCTCAATATTTTATTTATAGCAAATTTCAGACGACATGTATGTGTCATAAATATCATTTCGCCTTCACAACCATTTCCTCGAATTCAAGGGACTGGGTGTATTTACCTTGCGCTGTTGTTATACGACGCTAGTTTTGGCATCGTTAAATAATATCATTTCTAATCAGTCTTCTACATCACTTTCCTTTTTCCTCCATAGAAAGATAAAAAAATCTCAATTGTCACATTGATATTGAAAAGCCATAAATTCCCACGCCCGCACAATTTTTAGAAAAGTACAGTTGAAGTAAAAATAAAATCGCATCGCCACCCGCAACATTAAACCCCACAACCAAACCTCACAATTTTCTTACGATATACTACAATCATAAAGGACCAAGCAACCCTGACCCCTATTCCTCAAACACCACCGCCAAATCAATCATTAAACATCATTCTTCTTTTATGTAAATAATCAAAGTATAACTATTCTTCAATTGTCACATAATAATTTCGTTAATAATGTTGTTTGGAGGGATTACTTTGACAGTTCAAGCAGACTTGGAAAAAGCAGTTGCCGCGGCGCAATCCGCTCTTGGAACTTATGAAACCTTTTCACTCTCGACCCTAGACGACTCCGCTAAACAAATGTTTAAACAATTGTCCTCTGATATGGAACACCATGTTGATTTACTTAAGGGTCGTTTATCCTACGTAAGTCAAAATAACGCAATGAATAAACCATTAAGCTGAAAAATTTAAAAGCAACAGGCAGTACCTTAAAAAGATACTGCCTGTTGCTTTTCTTGATAATCATATATTCCTAAAAAAGCCCTTTTCAAAGTTATCATTATTCACCTGTCCTCTTTCACTAACAATATTATTTGGGTAATTGTGGCAATGGTCACAGTAAGTTCATATCATGTATTGTTCAGGTCATGTATTATTCAGGTCATGAGAAAAGCGAAGGAGGTAATTCAAATGGCATTTGGTACAGTTGGTACAGTTGGTACAGTTGGTGCTGGTGGTGCTGGTGGTGGATTAGGCCTTGGTGCTGGAATAGCAATCGTAGTTGTAATCATCTTATTACTCATAGCGATGGGCATCGTTTTCTAAGTCAGCAATAAAGTTGAAATATGGGGAGGTAAATTCATGTACGGATATGGCTATGGTGCAGGTTGTGGTGTTGTTGCAGCTCCAGTGGCAGGTCATGGTGTTGGCGCTGGAATTATCGCGATTGCGATTCTAATTTTAATTGCTTTAGGAGTAATCTTCTAAGAGCAGCTTTCTCGACACCTTCTAAAAAACTTCAATACAGGGACTTTCGGTGCTTCAATTTCAGAAAGTCCCTGTATCTTAATTTAACCGAGCGAAGCGAGTTCGCTTACCGTCATCTTTTCTGTATAGATAATGAAATAAAAAGGACGCCGTGCAGGCGCCAATGTGAGTTTGGAATTGGTTGTGTAATTATTATTATAATATGGATATTTATGGTAGTCAATATCCATATCGTTATTTATTTCTTATAACCCCTGTAAAATACTATTATAGATTTAAATCGTTCGCTAAATATCCCGACGCTGGTGAATTAGGTAATGTCTTAATAACCTGTTCTGAACCTTCTTTTACTGGCTCAATATAATCTACTTTCCAGAGACCTTGTTCTTTCACCATTTCTAAGCTTAATTTATGAATCATCTTCCCAGGTTTAAAATTCATTTCCTTCCAAAAATTCTCGCTAGTGTTTACATATTCAGAGCCAATTGTAAACACTATTGTAGCCCTGCTAAATTTCTGATTGAAGGTTATCCCTTCAATTTCTTCTATACCCATGTATTTAGAATCTATTTTATATTTTTTAGCTAATTGAACGTAATATTCCCCGTAGTTTTGGCGTTCATAGCCCTTGATCTCCTGCTTAGACATATAATCTTTCACAGCATCACTGTTATAGGTTAGATAGGAAAAGCTGTACGCAGCTTTTTCATAATCTTCTGCTGTCTTGATCACCGCAACAACCTCAGGATTCGTATTTCTCAAGAAAGTGATATAACCCTGTATTTTCCCAGCTTTATTTACTTCATTGAAAAGTCGTTGTTCATAAACCAGGGGTTGAATTGTACTAGATTTTATAACAATATATCTCGTTCTTTTTTTATCTTGTAAATAGGCTGTTTTTTCAGCGTACGTAGCCGTTAACAACAAGACTAGCAGCACCAGCGCAATCAATGTCGTCAATCTAAGTAACCATAAAATACCACCCTGTATCGAATAGAAAATAATTTTTATTAAGTACTCAAAATCCCTTGACATTTCAAAATTCATCCAAAAATCAAATTGAATACCTTTTA
>JBAQMG010000071.1:0-8613 GCA_049302575.1 Desulfitobacteriaceae bacterium
AGCCTACAGTGTAGGCTTTCGTCACCGCAACAGAGTACGAGACACCACCCCAGCTTCTACAAGTGGGAGTCTCACGATTGGATAAATGATTTCGAAGAGAAACAGAGGAGGCAAAGTTGTGAGTAAAGAAGCCTTAATTGCCAAGATCATTGAACTTGAATGGAACATGTTTCATAATGTATCCAATATCGGTGGAACAGCGTCTTGTCAGAAAAATCCAGAAACCTTTAAGATTATGAGATATAGCCAAGCTATTAGTTGGGCAGAGGATGCTCTTGAAAGTTATCTGACTGACCTTTCTGAGGCTCAGAAAAATAAAAGAAATCTACTAACGGAAAAATATGCTCGGATGATGAAATCAACTTCGCCATTGGAGTATTATGATCGAATCGAACATGGGCTCCCCACTTTGGAACCTGAAACTCTTCAGTTGATTGATAATATTGTTAAAATCGTGCTGGAATGGGAGGAAGAATTATCAACTAAGTACCCTCACCTTGTCGAAAGGGGCAGACCCATATATAGTACAGAAGACAGCCAGTTTGTAACGTCTATCGAAACGTATTTACGAGGAGAACTTGCCACTTATTCCCTTAGAACTTTAGAACTATACTACGAAAATGTTTTAAGGCAAAAGTCGGAAAATATAAATGGTTCAGAAATGACCCTACACGCTATGACAAAACAATATGGTTATAATTCTTTGGAAGAGGCCAACGAAAAAAATAAACTGAAATCCTAATAGTGAAATCATCCCAACAATACGTTTTGAGCGCGCAAACTGGGATCCTTGATCCTTTGCTGAATAACTGGGCCGTGATCCTGAAGGAAATCGCTGGTTGAGTCACTTAAACCTTGGCGCTGAAATTCTTCTCTGATTGCGGTGCAGATTTTTTCGATTAAGGAATACTTTTGAGCATAATCAATACTTGTAACAATCTCGTTCACTGCTGAATAAACAAATTCCCCCAAGAGGGGCAGGTAACGTAGCGCCCTGTGCATCCATTTAAAAAACGGCTTATATTCCGAATTTAGCAAAAATACAACTGAGATAACATCAGAGCAGAACTTAGCTTCGGCATAATCGGCAGCCACATATTCCTTTCTTTTAATACAACGACTGAAATTATACTGACCGAACTGAGCGATGGTCATACAGCGGGAGGCGATTTTTTTCA
This sequence comes from Desulfitobacteriaceae bacterium, assembly GCA_049302575.1. GTDB lineage: Bacteria > Bacillota > Desulfitobacteriia > Desulfitobacteriales > Desulfitobacteriaceae > JBAQMG01. The sequence continues at coordinate 1,179 of JBAQMG010000071.1, forward strand.
GGCGGACGTCTTCAGGGTAAAATTTCTTAAGTCCATTTCTGAATCCAGTGAACACGCCCAGAGGGTCATAAAACACCTTGCCGTTTGTGCTCACTGCTAAGACGTCTTCTGGGATGCTGAGCCACTCATTCAAGCTCGCAGGAAGCCGATCGAGTCCGATAAAGTTCTGATAAAAACTCCCTATTTCAAAGACTCCGATCCGATCACCGCCAAAAGCGCTTACCTGTCGCGGACCGAACCTTGCAAACTCTTGGGGAAGTTTAGAGATCTCCGCTTGAAGTGCATTTCCGATGATTTGGTAATCTTTTGGAGTGAGCCAGAGGCAAAACGAAGGCCCCCAGTCGTGATCCCTAGAAATGTCATCATCAAATCCAAAACATTCTGAACCATCACCGACTAAGCCTGCGGCAATCCTGTCTGCGTACACGGCGAATTTTTCAATGATCATGGGCATACCATAGTGATTAAAATATTTTTCTGACAGTTCTAGACCCTGCATAGCCAAGACTTCCTCTCTTAAATTATTATTTCAAGCAGATTGTCAATGTTCTTTCTGGTCACTTCAGCGCGAGCAGCTACTCCTAACTTAAGGTATAGTTTTTCTGCCTGCCTGAAATAGTCCAGAGCAGAGTTAAACTTACCTTTAGCATATAAAATATAACCGATGTTGCCAAGCTCATTCGCTTCGCCCAACTCGTGACCGATTTCCTTGAAAATAGCCAGGGATTCACGATAGTGTTTCAAAGCTAGGTCGTTTTCAGAGGTGTCCCTAAAAACCGAACCAAGATTCCCTAATTGTTCGGCTTCATCTTCACGGGAACCAAGTGCTTTAAAAATGTTCAGTGCTTCTCTAAAATGAGTTAAGGCCTGATCAAAATCTTTCCGAGCGACAGATGTTAGCCCAAGGTTGTTTAGGCACCTGCCTACTCCGATATTTTGGCCGATTTCTCTGAAAAATACCAGTGCTTGTTGGAGACATTCTATGGCAAGTTCCAATTCTTTCTTCTGATTGTAAATACCCTCCATTTTCAGGAGAAGGCTCAAAAGTACGTCAACTAAGTCCTGACTTACACGGGTATCTTTAAGGGTCGGTAGAGCCTGAATAAAATACTTTAAAGACTCATCCGAGTTTCCTTCAGAATAGTAGAGGTGGCCGATATTGCTTAAAAAGGCACCCTCAAACCACTTGTTTTTGTTCTTTTCGGCTAGGGACAACCCATTGGAGTAATGTTGAAGGGCTTCGGCAATCCTGCCAGAAATAAAAAAAAGGTTCCCCCAGTTAAGGTAGATGGACATCGTGGGAAGGATGTCTGCCGATTTTCCATAGGCTTTGTCTGCCTCGATAAATTGCTTGGAGCCAGATAATTTTTCTGCCAAGAGAAAATAATCCAATGCTCCGCGCACAGCTATACTTTGTTTGTTCAATTCATCTTGCAAGACCTGCACCGTGGCTTTGATTAAAAAGGTGCCGTCTGACATAACTTGATATTCTTTTACCATATTCACAGACCCCTCTCACATTTTATAATAAATATAGCAATAATCTGATAATATAGCAATAATCTGATAATATAGCAAGGCCGTAAGGAGGCAATCGATGTTATTTTGCTGAAAAGCTTGATTAAGAGTTAAGGCAAGTATACAATGACTGTAAAAGTACGCGCTTAGTAGCCAAAATATTGGAAGAATTAACTGATGCTTAGTTTTTAAAGATTCTCTTAGTAATGTAAGTTTTTTGTAAGGAGGATTGCAGAATGACGGACGTAATTCGGATTGATGTCCCGCTAAACCGTGACAAGGTCAGCTTTCTCAAAGCGGGTGACAATGTTCTTATTAATGGTACTATATATACAGGGATAGATGCAGCACAACAAAAAATAGTAGAAACCTTAGCTCGCGGTGAAGGTCTTGGTTTTGATTTGTGTGATCAGCTAATGTATTTTGTTGACCCCACCCCAACGAAACCTGGGCAGGTAATCGGTTCGGCTGGTCCCAAAGCTAATGGCTGGATAGATGAGTATACACCAAAGTTGCTGGCTCAAGGGATGACGGGAATTATTGGTAAAGGGTTATGTTCGCAAAGCATAGTTGATGCTATTAAGGAGCATGGAGCAGTTTTCTTCGGAGCTATCGCTGGGATGGGGGCTTTAATCGCAAAACAGATAGTCTCAGCGAAAGTGATAGCTTTCCCTGAACTCGGGCCAGAAGCCGTCCATTGCATTGAAGTTAGGGATTTTCCAGTAGTTGTAATCGTAGATAGTCGAGGAAATAATCTTCACGAGAGTGCTAAAACCGAATATAGAAGAATTAAAGATTAGGAATTATACCTAAGGTTAGTGGAATGCTTTCAAACCACAAATTAGAGCACTAAATGGGGAAACAAACTTAAGTTGCTGGTTCTCACTGGAGAAATGAGTTATTTGCTGAAATAGAAAATAACTCATTTCGATTTTTAATTTATTGGATTTGCGTGACGCTTTTGAAGAAGTACAAAGTGTCTGTGATGACTGTGCAATTGAAGAACATGATGAATTTTGTAAGGTTAATGTAGTACTTACTGGCTCAGGAATTTTAGTCCGCGGTGGGGATTTTAAAACTGAAAAGGACCGTGAGTTGGGTAGTACTGGGATTTAAATAATGAAAAGAAGTGGAACGTTGATTTATCCATTTGAGTTAGAAGGCTATCTTGAAACATTATTACCTGAGCGGGACATGCTAATGAAAGAGCTGGAGACTCAGGCTCTTCAAGAAACGATTCCAGTCGTTACGCCTGCTGTCGGAAATTTCATAGCAAATTTAGCGCAAATGAATAAGGCGTGTAATATATTGGAGATAGGTACGGCGATTGGCTATTCAACATTGTGGTTGGCAAAGTCTGTGGAGTTGACAGGTGGTCAGGTTACTACCATAGATTTAAATTTGGATAGACAAAAAAGAGCTAGGGCTTATTTTGAACGTGCTGGTGTTAGTCATCTGATTACGTCTCTCGGAGGAGATGCCCGAAAGTTATTGCCGCTTTTAGATTGTACGTTTGATTTTGTATTCATTGACGCAGCTAAAGGAGAGTACCTTGAGTATTTGGAATTGGTGGTACCCTTAATTACTCTGGGCGGGCTTTTGGTGGTTGATAATGTCTTGTTTAGGGGATGGGTTGTGCCAGGGGCGGTTTTTGATTTGAAGTATCGCCGTTTGGTCACTGGGATTCGAGAATTTCTAGATAAGCTTTGCCATAATTCACAATTCAGAACTAGTATTCTCCCTCTGGGAGATGGTTTGTCAGTAAGTATTAAGCAAAAATTTAATTGTTTTGATTGATGGCCTTTTCAAAACCTTGATTCCTGTCTAAAATAGTGATGGAGCTTGGCAACGACTTTTGTTCACTATGTCCCTTCCAACGGATTTATACGATTGCCGGAATTGTCGGGGAAGAGGGGGTGCCTCTTGTCGACCTGTGGATATAGTCGCTGAACGAGCACTGAATGTAAAATTTAATACTTGGAAAGAGGTTTAATAATGCAACGATACAATGGTAGGGCTTATGATGAACTACGTCCGTTAAAAATAACCCGAAATTTCACTAAAATCCCGGAAGGTTCTGTTCTAATCGAAGTAGGTGAGACTAAAGTTTTATGTACGGCCAGCGTTGAGGAAAAAGTGCCGCCTTTTCAAAAAGGATCAGGCAAAGGTTGGGTGACCGCAGAGTACGCTATGCTTCCTAGGGCGACGCATACTAGGACCCAGCGCGAGGCAACTAAAGGTAAATTGACAGGGCGCACAATGGAAATTCAACGTCTGATTGGACGTGCTTTACGCTCGGTAGTAGATCTTAAGAAATTAGGGGAGCGAACGATCTGGATCGATTGTGATGTTATACAAGCGGACGGAGGTACTCGCACAGCCTCCATTACCGGAGCCTATCTAGCGTTATCAGATGCAATTCAGTTTTTGTTAAAAAAGAGAAGTATTAAAGAAACTCCCCTCTTAGATACGTTGGCCGCGGTGTCGGTGGGTAAAATAAAGGGTGAGTTAGTTTTAGACCTTGCTTACGAGGAAGATTCTCAGGCAGAAGTGGATATGAATGTTGTTATGACTGGGGCAGGTAAGTTTGTGGAAATCCAAGGGACTGCAGAGGGAGTTCCCTTTGATAGGGAAGACTTAGATGGATTTTTACTAGTAGCTGAAAAAGGTATTAGGGAATTAATGACTGCTCAAATTGAGGCAATGCATAATGCATAACTAGGCATTGGCATCGAGCCCCGTGCATTGAAATTAAGAGGTCGAGCATCTTGCATCGAACCTCGAGCATCGAGGTAATTGATATGGAAATACTACTGGCGACTCAGAATCAAGGGAAGGTTTTGGAACTACAGGAACTATTGGCTGACCAAGATGTTGAAGTTCGTTCGCTACTTGAGGTTCCGGATTGGGAAGAAGTCGAGGAAACAGGACAAACCTTTGTGGAAAATGCACAAATTAAAGCCTGGGCAGCCATGAGGAAAACTGGACTGTTAACGCTGGCTGATGATTCAGGGTTGGAAGTCGGGGTGCTCGATGGTGCACCTGGAGTGTTTTCAGCGCGTTTTGCCGGTGAACCAAAAGATGATCAAAAAAATATCGATAAATTACTTGCTCTGCTAGAGAATGTTCCTGATGAGCAGCGGGGTGCTCGCTTTCGTTGTGCTTTAGTCCTTGTTACTCCAGATGAAAAGGAATATGTTGTGGAGGGAACAGTAGAAGGCAAGATCTTACGGCAACGAAAGGGACAGAGTGGATTTGGCTATGATCCGATCTTTTTTGTGTCGGAAGTAGGACAGACTATGGCGGAATTAAATTCTACTCAGAAAAATGAAATAAGTCACCGTGCACAAGCCCTTCGTAAGGCTGTGCCGATATTGCAAGATCAGAGATCAGAGATCAGAAGGCTGTGAATTTTGTATAAAAATGTAGTTTTTTAAAACTTTTAACCTTGACGAAATTTAAATCTTGGGATATACTAATTAAGTGCCTAATCGGGGCATAGCGCAGCTTGGCTAGCGCGCCTGCCTTGGGAGCAGGAGGCCGGGGGTTCAAATCCCTCTGCCCCGACCATTTATTCGAGGTTCGAAATTCGAGAGTGAGCGCCTGTAGCTCAGTTGGATAGAGCATCTGCCTTCTAAGCAGAGGGTCGGGGGTTCGAATCTCTCCAGGCGCACCATCCAATCACTTTGTTATTAACTAGACCAAAAATTCAAAACATGGTGGATGTGGCGAAGTGGTTAACGCACCGGGTTGTGGTTCCGGCATTCGGGGGTTCAAGACCCCTCATCCACCCCATACATAAAAAGTCGCGCTGAGAGGTAGCTCTCGGCGCTTTTTTGATTTTAAAGCATTTTTTCAAATTCATCAGCGGGAACAGGTTTACTAAACAAAAAGCCTTGCATTTCATCGCAATTTTTTTCTTTTAGGAAAGCATATTGTTCCGTTGTTTCAACCCCTTCAGCAATTACTTTTAAGTGGAGATTCTGGGCTAAGACGATGATAGCATTAACAATTTGCCCACCGTCGGGAACAGTATCGATATCAGCAATAAACGATCGATCAATTTTGAGAGTGTCAATGGGAAAACGTTTGAGGTAATAAAGAGAGGAAAAACCTGTTCCGAAATCATCGATGGATAAGGTAATGCCCATAACTTTAAAGGCATTAAGTATTTGAATAGTAAATTCTACATCTTGCATGGCAATGCTTTCGGTGATCTCTAAATCTAGGAAATGTGGATCAAGACCAGTTTTGTCGAGAATATGGGCAATAGTAGAAACAAGGTTTGGCTGGCAGAACTGGCGAGCTGACAAGTTTACAGCAAGACGTATCGGCGGACGACCTTGTTTTTGCCAAGTTAGTATTTGGGTACAGGCGACGTACAAGACCCATTCACCAAGGGGGATAATTAGCCCTGTTTCTTCAGCAATGGGGATAAATTGTGAAGGTGGAATTAAAGATTTTAGTGGATGGTTCCAGCGTACCAAGGCTTCAACACCGACGATCTTTCCATTGGTTAAATTAACTTGGGGTTGATAATGAACAATAAATTCTTCCCTTTCTAACGCTTTGCGCATACTGTTTTCCAAAGATAAACGTTCATAAGCGGAGATGTTTAAGGCAGTAGTGAAGAATTGATAATTATTTCGACCCTGAATTTTGGCATGTGATAAGGCAGTATCCGCATGTTTGATTAAGGTTTCACTGTCGATACCATCTGCAGGGTAAAGACTGATACCGATACTTGTAGTAATAAAAATTTCTTGGTCATTGATCATAAAAGGTTCAGTGAATACATCTAGGGTTTTTTGGGCTACTATCGCAGCATCTTCGGCATGTGTTAGCTCAGGGATAAGGATAGCAAATTCATCTCCACCATGGCGGGCAATAGTATCTCCTTCTCGTAAAGTACTTGATAAACGTTGAGAGGTTTCTTGAAGAAGAGCGTCTCCTATGGTATGTCCAAGTGTATCATTGATGGGTCTAAAACGGTCAAGATCAAGGAATAAAACAGCTACGATATGTCCCTTGCGACGGCACCTTACCAAAGCTTGAGTTAAACGATCAGTAAGTAATAGTCGGTTGGGAAGGCCAGTCAAGGAGTCGTGTTGTGTTTGGTGACTTAATTGCTGCTGTAAAGCTTTTTTATCAGTTACATCACGAAAGGCTAAAACAGCGCCAATAATTAATCCTTGTTGATTACGGATAGGAGCTGCAGAATGTTCTATGGTATAGCGATACCCTTCGCGATGGATAAGGATGGTATAGTTGGTTGGGGTAACAATGTTCCCGTATAACAAGCATATTTCCACGGAGTTATCTGCAAGATAAGCTGTGTTTTCGCTAATAACTTTAAAGACCTTTTGAGAAGGTACGCCTTTGGCAGAGTAGTTGGACCAACCCGTGAGATCTTCGGCAACTGGGTTGAGATAGTCAATATTACCATAGACATCCGTAGTAATAACTGCATCTCCGATAGAATGCAGGGTTACTTGAGCGCGTTCTTTCTCCTGCCAGACGGCTTCTTCAGCTTGCTTGCGTACAGTGATGTCTTCGTAGATGAGCATTACTTCCCCAGTGGGAAGCTTAGTAATGTAGTTTTCACGATAGCTGACCACATGTTGGCCTTTAATAATACTGACGGGAAATTGTTGGGGTCGTCCAGAACGCCAAACTTTTGTAAGAGCCTCAAGATAACCGTTATTTTCGGCACTTGGAAAGTTACAAAGTATAGATCGTCCAATTAAGGTTTGACGGTCTAGGTTATCCATAGTTTCGGCAGCCCTATTAAAATCAATGTCGTCAATCTAAGTAACCATAAAATACCACCCTGTATCGAATAGAAAATAATTTTTATTAAGTACTCAAAATCCCTTGACATTTCAAAATTCATCCAAAAATCAAATTGAATACCTTT
>JBAQMG010000072.1:0-41084 GCA_049302575.1 Desulfitobacteriaceae bacterium
ACACTCTCCACAACCCCTGCTACTAAGGAACGTACCTTATTGTTAATTACGGTATTCATGGTTTAATTCACCGGAAAGGTGGCACACTCATCACCGAAATAAATGGCTCCCCCTCACAGTAGTATGCGATTGGCATGTACCATGTATAACCACACACCTATCATTATCTAATATGACCGCTATATTGCGCAAGAAAAAAGCGCTACTTTACCGTCAGGTAAAGTGAGCGCCGACAATACTGCTGCGTAGGCATACGTATATTCTCTTATTGGGGTGGGGCCAACCAAATGACGTAATACCCACGCTAAGACAATATATGGTAACAATGAGCCAATTTTTTCATCGCTAAGGAAAAATCGGCTTATTGATTAATCGAACGTCTTTGGCAATGTCCTTAATTATGGGTTTTGCGTCATTTATTCTAGTCATTAAAACCCTTCTTTACAGTGTCCCCTGCCTCTATCATACTAAAAAGTAGCGTAAAAGACTACTTTTGCGCTACTTATACTGAGGAATTTTGTATTATCCGAGGCTGGCAATGGTGGCAGTTGAATGGACACCATCTGAATATAAGTCCTTCAAATAAATGAACTATCGCTTCGGCTATTACTTTCATAATCTAAGGAATCACGTCAAATGAACATTCGGTAAATAATGGATTGCTTATTCCGGTTTTCTGTTCCGTTACTACACAACCCCCATTTAGTGCCATCTACTTTGCGGGTGGTGACAGCGACGCTGGTATTACCCCATTATAGGACCCGTGTTTTAATTGTAGATATTTGTCATAAAACCATTATTATTGTCAATAGAGTAAAATAGAGGAAAAATATAATATAATGTTCGTGAGATATGTAAATTTAAGAGGGAGGGGGGTTAGGATTCTATGAAAACTAAAAAAATGTTGATGATTATCTTAGTTTTTGCAATGCTCTCGTTTCCAACGGTTGCAAGTGCTTCTTTGTTTTATGATGTATATGGCTACACAGATGTTAGTTGGAATCAAAATGGTGTTAATCTTTATTCTTACTCAGGAACCACTGCTGCTGTAGATCTGCTTCAAGTCGTCTCAAGGGTATATGTTTACGGATATTATCAAGGTTTAGCGGCTAATTCAATAAATGATGGATCATTTATTTCTACATCTAATGTTCGTGCCTATTATGGAACCGTTGATATGCTAAGTACACATACTGCAATTGATTGGACTGGTGATGAAATAACTTATACTTCTGACACTTATTATCGCTAAAGAAAGGTGGTGCGGAATTTGAAGCGAAAGATTATTATTACATTAGCAATTTCTGTTCTTTTGTTGTCGGCTGTTGCTGGATTAGCAAATGCTACTAGCCAAACAAAAAAACAACAGGCATTAACAGAACAGCAGAAACATATAAAGATGCAAGTTGATGATAATGTGAACCAAGCGTTTAAGGATATTATACAAAGTTTTGGAATAGACCAATCCCAATATGTTCAAATTGATCTTATTAAAGATTTGCCGGAATTCTCTATAGGTCAGGGTTTTATAAAGGATAAGAAAAAGGTACAAAGTATTTTGTTGGAAGTAGTCAATCCGAATTTAGGAGAAGTGCCTATCAATTCTATGTTGCCATTAATACTCATTAGCAATGATGGTAATGAAGTAATATTTGGTTATAAACAAGCGGATGGTAATAATGTAATAACTGTTAATAAATGCCAAGATAACAAATGGATTAGAAATTATAGAAAAATTCAAAAAGGCGAAGTGCCTCGTAGTCTAGAATCTTTTAAAAATTCATAAGTAAATAATTACGTCTAATGAATAATAGCACTGTCAGGGGTAGGGCCAACCAAATGACGCAAAACCCACGCTAAGACAATATATGGTAATAATAAGCCGACTTTCCCAACGCTAAGGGAAAGTCGGCTTATTGTCAATAACGATGGGTTTTGCGTCATTTATTCTAGTCATTACAAATCTTCTTTACAGTGTTCTCCACCTCTATCATACTAAAAAATAGCGTAAAAGACTACTTTTGCGCTACTTATACTGAGGAATTTTGTATTGTCCGAGGCTGGCAATGGTGTCAGTTGAATGGACACCATCTGAATATAAGTCCTTCAAATAAATGAACTATCGCTTCGGCTATTACTTTCATAATCTAAGGAATCACGTCCTAAATGAACATTCGGTAAATAATGGATTGCTTATTCCAGTTTTCTGTTCCGTTACTACACAACCCCCGAATATTATACCATTGGTGCAATTGTAATAAGTCTATCCATGTTATTTAATTCAATCTGTTCCGCCTTCTTTTAGTCCATAGATCGCCAATTTTTTGGTGGCTATCAGCTTATCGACGATTTTCTCTGCCTGTACTTTATAACAATCGGCAGATACCAAGCCGGAGACCAGTGCTTCTCCAAGTCCAAAACCGGCCTCGATGGATAGCAGCTCTCGGTTAGAAGTCAGCGGATCAGCGGTAAATAAAATCCCTGAAGCCTGTGGGAAAACCATCCTTTGAACGATAACGGATAAATAAACTTGGCTGTGGTCAAATCTGTTTTGCATTCGGTAGATTACCGCACGATCCGTAAATAGGGAAGCCCAGCACTTGCGATATTTAAATAGGTGTCTTGTTGACCAGCAAAAGAGGCATGTGGTAAATCTTCAGCAGTCGCACTAGAACGCACTGCATAAGCGTGTTCATTGCCAAACTGGGAGAGATAATGAGCAACTGCTTTCACAACATCGGAAGGAATTCCTACTTCCATAATGATTTGTCGAATCTTCCTGCTGATTTCACCAATTTGATCTCGATCCTCTACTTTTAGCAGTGTTAGTTGATCCAACAATGCTTGAAACATTTCGTTTTGTTCGATGGCTTTTTGATATCCCACTGTTGTAACACAAAATCCTTCCGGTACTTGTATTCCTTCAATTTTTGATAATTCCACTAAATTTAACCCTTTTCCGCCAACGAGCAAAAGCTGTGTTTTTTCCATTTCCTGAAAACCGAGAACCAAAGAACTCATTCTATATATCCCTCCAACAAATCGCATTAACGTGCTATTGCATTATAGCAGTAGCAAATGGGAACAAATAGTCTGCATTTACAATTTTTTGTATGTTATAATTAAAGTAGGAAGAATTCAAATTTCAAAGAAGTAACCCTTAAAGACACTAACCCTTAAAGACACTAACCCGATGCCAAGGTACATCCTTTGATAAGCAAATGAAAACAGTTATTTAGCGAGCTGAAATAGTTCAAACAATGTAAGGGAGGGTCGAAAACCCTTCCTTTTGTTATATCATTGTCTTTCCCATAAATTAAACCCTTTCCCCGCCTGTATTAGAGATGCTACGGTATTAGCTGCGCTATCAAAAAGCCCTATGGTTAAACTATCGCCCATTGGAGCATATATTAATGGAAAATTAAAAAGCCTTGGTCTTGTCTCTTAAACTGCTAATTATTCTTATTAGCTTGGGCGTTATACAATAATTATATTGGCTGGGTTTGGTATAATATTGACAAGGGGGTTTTAAAGATATGCTAAAAATACAAAACTTAACAAAAATATATGGCGGCGGTGTTAAGGCCGTGGACAATTTGAGCCTTACGGTAGAGGACGGCGACATCTACGGCTTTATCGGACATAACGGCGCAGGAAAGACTACTGCCATCAAAGCAGTTGTTGGAATTCACGGCTTTGACAGCGGTGAGATTGAAATCAACGGACTTTCGGTGAAAGCAAAACCCATGGACTGTAAGAAAATCACAGCCTATATTCCTGACAATCCTGACCTTTATGAGTTTATGTCAGGTATCCGCTATCTAAACTTTGTGGCCAATATGTTTGAGGTCTCAATCCCGGATCGAAAAAAGGCTATCGAAAAATACGGCACAGAATTAGAAATTAGGGACGCTCTTTCATCTCCTGTTGCGAGTTATTCCCACGGTATGAAGCAAAAGCTTGCCATTATTTCGGCCATCCTTCACAAACCAAAGCTTCTCGTTTTTGATGAGCCCTTTGTTGGTCTTGATCCTAAAGCAGCGCACACACTTAAGGACTATATGAAAGAAATGACCGCGCACGGTGCAGCTATTTTCTTTTCCTCACATGGGCTTGAGGTCGTAGAGAAACTTTGCAATAAAATAGCCATTATCAAAGGTGGAAAACTGATTGAAGCGGGTCCGACCGAGCAAATTATCGGTAAGCAGTCCCTTGAAGCTGTATTTTTGGAGTTGACGGAAAATGAATAAATATATCGAGCTTGTAAGAGTCAATCTTGTTATGGCGCTAGCCCAAATGAATTTAGTCCGTATCTCCTCCAATAAAAAACAGGACCGCGGGTATCTCTGGCTGATAGGGGCTGTATACATAGGACTCATGGTGTATTTTGGCAAGATGATGGAAATGCTTTATGGCAAACTTGCACCTTTTCACCTGCAATGGATTATCTTGCTGCTGCTTTTCTCCATTTTAACCTTGATGACACTGATGATCGGACTGTTTACAGTGAGCGGCGTGCTGTTTGAGAGTCGTGACCTTGACCAGTTATTTTCCTATCCTCTATCTGGCAATCAAATTATTTTTGCCAAAATAACTGCTTTGATTGTGGAAAACTGGCCGCTTAACCTGGTTTTCACGCTTCCGGTGCTGGGTATTTACAGCTATTATGCGCATCCACCCGTATTGTTTTACTTTTGCGCCGTTTCCGGATTTCTGTTTATTCCGCTGCTGCCACTTACCGTGGCAGTTATGATCAGCTATTTAATCAACCTCATTTCTATGGGGAAACGGGCACGAAGTGCAATCAATCTAGTTCTTATTCTCGTTTGTGCAGGCAGTATCAATTTTTTGGTAAGAGCTGTTTCAAATAACCTTCAGTCCATTGTTGCCGGTTCATCTTCACTGGTGGAAGCCATCCAAAAGTTTTACCCGCCGGTGGGTTATCTTATCAGCGCTATAAATAATAACAGTGTATCCGATTTGCTAATCTTCCTTGTGATCAATATTATGCCTTTTGCGCTGCTTACAACCATCCTTTCACGCTGGTACAAAGCGCTGCGAGCCAAAACCAGCGCAACAAAAAAGGTGAAATCCAAAGGGCTTACTTACAAAGTTTCCACACCCTTTGCTAATCTTCTGCGAAAAGAATTTGGACGATATTTTGCCTCGGCTTTTTATGTGCTTAATAGCGGAATTGGCTTGGTTTTGATTACGTTATTTACAGTGTCGTCGTCTTTTTCTGGCAAACAGTTCAGGACCATATTAAACCTGTTTGCTGACAACAAAACAGCAGGCATTGTAGTATTATTTTGTTTCTTAGCGGTGCTTGCCAATACCACGGCACCGTCTATCTCTCTGGAAGGGAAAAACCTCTGGATACCCAAAACCAGTCCGGTGGATGTGGGTACGATTCTTTTGGCTAAGTTATGTGTTCAGTTTTTCATTGCCATACCCGTGCTGGTCATCGACAGCGTAATATTATCGCTAACCTTACATTTCTCGTTTATATCCTTCCTTTGGGTATGCTTGATCCCTGTTCTAATCTCCGTGTTAAGCGGCTTTGTGGGCTTGATTGCCAATCTGCGTTACCACCGGTTTGATTTTACCAACGAAATGCAGGTAGTAAAAAATAGTGCCAGTGTACTGATTTCAATGTTTGGGATGTGGCTTGTGGTAGGCGCATTTGCAGGTATTTATTTCCTCTGTCAGAGCTTCATTTCTTTTGATGTTTTTGCCCCAGCTGTGGCTGGCGTCTTACTTGTGCTGACGTTGATTGCAGGAAGGTATGTTTTTACCAAAGGAAAAAAACAGTTTGAATTGTTATAAGAGCTTTTTTGCCAACAAAACGCAAATACAAGCCGGGATTCCTTTTTCTGCAATATAAATGAAGACCAATTTCATAAAAGGTCATACAGGGGACGACATTGAACCTGAGAGATAAAATAAAGACACCTCTTCGGTGCCTTTATCTATCTATTTGGTATCTGTTAATTATTCGTTGTCCTTACTGGATAATCTCTACTGTCCAATGGCGATAAAGAGCAATAAAACTCATAGAGGACGCACCAATACTAGACATTCGCACCTTTTATCCACTATACCAGGCTTCCGCTAATTCTTAATTTGTTACAGTATTTTCCTGATAGCTGAACTTCGGAAAATCCATAGAATTTTCCCATGAGAAAAATCTGCATGAATGCGAGGGAGACCTATATGCAAAAAATTATCTCGCACTTATGGTTTGACAGGGAAGCCGATGAGGCATCAAAGTTCTATATGTCCCTATTTGAAGGATCAAAACTCAAGAACAAAACTATCTTAAATGACACACCCTCAGGATCAGTGGATATGATCACAATTGAGCTTGCAGGACAAGAATTCATGCTGCTGTCAGCCGGTCCATTATTTAAATTTACCCCAGCGGTATCCTTTCTGATCGCTTGCAGTTCTGTAGATGAGGTTGAAGGGTTATGGGAGAGACTTATCGAAAATGGCTCAGCGCTCATGCCAATAGACGCCTATCCGTTTAGCGAAAAATATGGATGGGTGGCTGACAAATACGGCCTATCTTGGCAAGTAATGTACATGGGTAATTTTGAGATTAAGCAAAAAATAACCCCAACCCAAACAAAGCTAACACGATTCAACATGTCGACTTCGTACTTGAAAACCAAACATTTGCAGCGATGGACAGCTCCTATGAGCATGACTTTACGTTTAATGAGACTATTTCATTGATGGTGATGTGCGATACACAAGAAGAAATAGACTATTATTGGGATAAGCTATCTGCAGTTCCTGAAGCAGAACAATGTGGTTGGTTAAAAGACAAATACGGATTTTCATGGCAGATTGTACCAACGATCATGAATGACATGATGCAGAATAAGGATGCTAAAAAAATGGCACAAGTGACTGAAGCATTTCTTAAAATGAAAAAATTTGATATTGGGGAACTAATAAAGGCCTATGAAAAATAATCAAGAAAATTAGATGTAACATTGACCATGCGTAATGTAGTGCAGCCGGATATCTTATTTATTTCCGGCAGCCGCAGGGATATTATGCTCAAAGAACGCATTGACGGGCCCTGCGATTTAGTGGTGGAAATCATGTCCCCGGCCAACCGCCGGAAGGACCGCCTGCAGAAGATGGAAATTTACCGCAAGGCCGGAATCCCTCACTACTGGCTGGTTGATCCCGAAGAGAACACCCTGGAGGCTTTTGTGCTTAAGGGTGAAAATTATGCCCTGATCGCCGCCGGTGCCGGGGGAGTGGGAGACAAATTTACCCACCCGGATTTTCCGGGGCTGGATTTGGACCTGGACAAGGTGCTAGACCTGGATTCGAGTAAGGAGATGATCCTGATACCAAACCACGACTCGGATAAAAAGTGTCCATTCACCCCATACACTTCCCATACCAAGTCGGGAAGTATATTTTTATTAACAAACAACATAAACTTATAGTATATCGATATAATAATATTGACAAACGATAAAATATTTCTTACAATTTAACCAGAAATTATAGAAAGGACTGATACCATGTGGAATCCAAATAAATCTGAAATTCTGTCTTCCATTTGTACAAAAGCCGCCATCGTCCTGGTCATTATAGCGGCATTTGCTATGCCGTATTTGATTCCTAAATATGTGACATTCACCGGAAAAGATCTTGATATTATTCATTCCTTGCTACTGACGGTCTATGCCTGTGCCTTGCCCGGGCTGGTGTCCTTGATCTGCCTTGACAGGCTGCTTGTCAACATCAGGCGGGAAGAGGTGTTCGCCATAAAAAATGTCAAACTTCTAAGGGCGTTATCCTGGTGCAGCTTTGTCTTCTCCGTCATTTTGTTTATCTCAGGGTTTTATTATATTCTTTTCGTGATTATTGCCGTCAGTGCGGCTTTTTTAGGGCTGATCCTGAGGGTGATCAAAAATATTTTTGAAAAGGCGATTATAATCAAACAGGAAAATGATTTCACGATTTAGGGAGGAGGGATTCCCATTGATTGTCGTTAATCTCGATGTCATGATGGCAAAAAGAAAAATATCCGCCGGCGTGCTGGCGGAGAAAATCGGAATCACTCCGGCCAACCTTTCGATACTGAAAAACAACAAGGCTAAAGCCATCCGTTTTTCCACCCTGGGAGAAATCTGCAAGGTTTTAAACTGTCAGCCCGGGGATATTTTAGAGTATGTGGAAGGAGAAGAGGAAAATGAATAACGGTATTACTAATACGATCGATACAATAAATGCAGGTAATACGAATAATGCATTTTATACAAAAAAGGATATTGTTTTCGCCCTGGCCATGCTGGGCTGCGGCTTCTTATACTGGAATCTGATCCGGCTGCCGGGTCTTGGCGCGGGTGTTACCCTTTTTGCTGCGATATTCTGCCTTTGTACTGTCGTCTATCTGAAATCGGGGGAGGTTCGCCCAAAAAGAACGAGCCTGTTGTGTTTCACAGTCATTGTCCTCTCTGCCCTGGTCTTTTTGCTGTATGACAATATCCTAATCAAAGGTTTGAATTTTCTCTTTCTTACCGCCGCCGTTATCTATTGGATCAGCCTGTTGACGGGCAGGACCCTGGAGAAAAGAATCTCCGCTTATATCCTGGGTGATTTCTACCACCAGGTTCTGGTTGTCCCGTTCAGCAATTTTGCCTGCTGCTTTGGTGCGATTAGGAAGCTGATTAATGGAAATAAAAAGGGGAAATCCCTTCTGGCCGGCGCGATTGGTATCCTAGTGATTTTTCCGGTCCTGGCAGTAGTCATTAATCTATTGATAAAAGCCGATGCCGCTTTTGCAGGGGTGATCGCCAACCTGCATTTTCCGGTATCGATGGATATACTCATCCAGATCATCTTGGGGATTCCTGTCGCCTGTTACCTGTACGGACTCATATATGGCGACCGTTATGGAAGGAATACGGGGCGTGTGACTATCGAATCGGTGGATAAAATGGCGGCTGCTTGCCGTTTTGCCCCCGCAGTAACTGTATATTCCGCTTTGACAGCCTTGAATCTCGTCTTTATAGTCTACTTTCTATCCCAGCTTACTTATCTTTTTTCTGCATTCAACAACCGTCTTCCCGAACTTATGACGTATGCCGAGTATGCCCGGAGAGGCTTTTTTGAACTTTGTACGGTAGCAGGCATCAATCTGGCCGTGATGACAGCAGCCAATCTGATCGTCAAAAGGGAGAAGGTGAAGATCCTGCGGGTAGAAACAGCTGCCTTATGTCTTTTTACCCTGATGTTGATCATTACGGCCGTCAGCAAGATGGTCATGTATATCAATACCTACGGATTGACTCAACTCCGCGTCTATACGTCCTGGTTTATGGTTGTGCTGTTCTTCATATTTGCGGTGACTGCAGTCCAGCAGTTCAAAAAATTCAACGCAGCTAGGGTCATGCTTATAGGATTTATGATTTTATTCATGATCCTGAGCTATGGAAACATTGACGGACGCATCGCGGCCTACAACACTGACCGGTATAAAAACGGAACCTTGGAACGTCTTGACGTGCAGGCTTTATCCAGCCTGTCCGACGCAGCAGTCCCTTACATGTATAACCTATATCAGGAAACAACGGATCCGATCCTGAAGGAACAGTTGAAAGCGGCCATTAAGAAAACCCCGGAATATAAGGCCGGAGGGCCGCACGGGGAAACATTCCGAGATTTCAATTTTCAGAGTCATACCACGCAAAACATCCGGAATATGCTTTGAGAACTTTTGACCCCATCAGCTGCCGCCAGAGCGCCGTTTCAACCGCTAAGTAAAATTGGCGGTTTTTTTTGGTCAAATTATTCGGAATTTTTTTTGAAAAATAGAAAGGATATGAGAAAAATAGCGAGAACTACAGCAAGAATGCTGAATAAAGCTAATAGAGGCGACATTTTAATTATTTATAGAACTAGTGACAAAGTAGGCCAGGCAGAATACTATAATGGCTCGGTTGTAAAGCCAAAAAAATCAAAAACATAATGTACCTGATATTTCCTATTAATAGTCTTGTTGTATTCAAAGAGACAATTTGAAATTTGGGCTATGTATTTGTCTGAATCGTGTAGGACGAGTCACTTGTTCGGTGACTTTATCCACAAAATACCTTTAGCAACAATAAGAACCGTTCCTTAGTAGTAGAGGTTGTGGACAAGCTCTTTTAAGACGGATTCCAGAGGGCTTGTCAAGCGTTGTGGTCAACCTGCAGCGATAGCGAAGGGTTGTCCACAATGCGGCACTATCCATAACCTGAAAGTAGTAGAACTACGCACTCATTTGTAGCAAAGCAGGGTAATACATAGCTGCTGGTGTTTCAGACTTCAATGCCGAATGTAATTTCATAGAGTTATATTTGTGGATAAATGATCCGATTTGTTTCCTGGAATCCTTGATATTTTCATAATCCTTTAAGATAGACTTCGTCGTATTTAAGTGTCCTAAACCAGCGCTCTATGGGAATGTTATCCGCCCATCTACCTTTACCATCCATACTGATTTTGCTCTTGTTTTTAGTAACGAAATCAAGATATTCATGGCTTGTAAATTGGCTGCTCTGATCGGAACTATACTGAATTCGTCATAGTTTCGAAAGTGGATCACTGTAGAGAAAATTTTAGTTTTGTGGTGGAAGTCAAACAATAATTTGGTATAATATGAGAGGAAGAGATAGTTGCAGCATTTGGAGGAATTGAAGTGAAGTCTATTAAAGTAGATAATGAGGATATCTTGAAAGCCATCAGTTCTGAGCTTCCATACATTGAGATCGGTGACCGTAAATTTTTGTTGTTTGAGGTAGATCGAATATCTGAGAAGGATGTTTATGAAGTAACTGATTATGAGGAGGAACGGTTGCTGTTAGAGGCTTTAGAAGGGGATAACCCCATTCTTTCTGAAGTGGAAATTGACAAAATGTTGGCTGCATCGAAGAATACATGAAGATTTATTGGAGAAAATCAGCTATACATTCGCTTTTGGAACTGGATAGATGGCGTAAAGAGCAAGACCTCTCACCAATGGGATCATACTTGAGAAAACACGTTAATCGATTTTTTCAGAGACAAGAATTTTCAGTGTATGTCCCAGGAAAAGCTGTTTTTATCCAAGGATATTCGATCGACCTACGGATGGTTCTCATTTCGGTAGGTGCATCTGATCCATATAAAGTTTTTTATTGACTTACGCGATATTCGATTGACATATTTATGGTTCGTCATCCACGGCAAAAATCATTGATTTAAAACCGACAGGGCTATTCCTTGTCGGTTTTATGTGCGCTGGGAAGTTCATGTTGATATCAAAGTCCAAGATTTCTTCGCTAAAAGCTTCTATGCGTATCATAGTGGAACAATCAAACTGTTAGCTTTCTGGTGCAAATGGTGAAGTTTCGAAACCGCATTGTTCAACTGTACCAAGAAGTTGGTGACGCTGAAATTTACCGAATTTTGCAGGAAAACCTTGATGATATAAAGGGTTTTATCCAAGCAGTGCTTAGCAAATATTTTTAATAAAAGGCAAAGGTACTCACGATGAGTGTCTTTGCCTTTTAACATATTAATTTTTCTCGACGATGTATCAGGATTATTATGAGGAGTTACCTGGCAATCCCTGAGTCGAACGACTGAGAAATCAATGACCGGGCAGGGGTATTTAAACCTAGGGGTTGACAACAAATGAAAAGGGACTTGAAATATTCTTGTGAGAAGCTTCACGGCGGAATGGAACAACGAGACCGATTGAGCGTCATGGATGTTTCTTTTAGTTGTATATTGCATATTTAGAGTGGTTTATATATAATTTGCGTTGATGCAAAAGTGATTTAGGAGGTGCTGAAATGGGAAAGGCTTTGATAATCGGCGCTGGCGGAGTTGCCAGTGTTGCTATTCATAAATGTTGTCAGAATCCAGATATATTTGAAGAAATTTGTATAGCGAGTAGAACTGTCCAAAAATGTGAAGCAATCAAAAACAAATTGGCTGGAAGTCGCACAATAATTCAGACGGCTCAGCTTGATGCGGATAAGACAGACCTAGTCATTGACTTGATAAAAAGCTTTAAACCAGATATTGTCATTAACCTGGCGCTCCCTTATCAGGATCTGACGATTATGGATGCCTGCCTGGCTACAGGGGTTGATTATCTGGATACTGCGAATTACGAACCGCCTGATCTTGCTAAATTCGAATACAAGTGGCAGTGGGCGTATCGGGAAAAATTTGCTCAGGCAGGGATCACTGCGTTATTAGGAAGTGGTTTTGACCCTGGGGTTACCGGCGTTTTTTGTGCCTATGCCCAGAAACATTATTTTGATGAAATTCATTCGATTGATATTGTGGATGCCAATGCTGGCGATCACGGCTATCCCTTCGCCACAAATTTTAACCCTGAAATTAATATTCGCGAAATTACAGCGAACGGAAGGTACTTTGAAAACGGTTCGTGGGTCGAAACTGACCCTCTGGCTTGGAAAAAAGTTTATGATCTTCCGGAGATAGGCCCCAAAAACATTTATCTTATGTACCATGAAGAACTAGAGTCCCTAGCCCTTCATATCAAGGGGATTAAGCGGCTCAGATTTTGGATGACTTTTTCTGATAGTTATCTTAATCATTTACGTGTGCTCGAAAATATTGGCCTGACTTCGATTGAACCGATTAATTTTGAGGGGCAACAGATTATTCCTTTACAATTTCTAAAGGCTGTGCTGCCTGATCCTGCCTCACTCGGACCGAGAACGATAGGGAAAACGAATATCGGTTGTATTATGCAAGGGCTTAAAGACGGAAAGCCCAAAACCTATTATGTTTACAACATTTGTGATCATCAAGAATGTTATGCAGAGGTTGGGTCGCAGGCCATATCGTATACTACCGGGGTTCCGGCTATGATTGGGGCAATGTTAATGCTTAAAGGTCTTTGGAAAAAACCTGGAGTATTTAATGTTGAAGAATTTGACCCCGATCCGTTTATGGAGGCGTTAAATAAATGCGGTCTACCGTGGCAGGAAAGTTTCTCGCCAACTCTCCTTGATTGAGGTGTTTTAATGGACTTTGATATCAGTGCACTGCCCTCACCCTGCTATATTGTGGATGAACGACTTTTGATCAGAAATCTTGAAATCCTGCATTCCGTACAACAACGTACGGGCTGTAGTATTCTGCTGGCCTTAAAAGGATTTTCCATGTATTCGGTATTTCCTTTAGTGAAGAACTATCTTAAAGGTGTCACCGCAAGCTCTTTGTTTGAGGCTAGGCTGGGCTATGAAGAAATGGGCAAAGAAGTTCATATTTATGCGCCGGCTTATATAGAAAAGGAATTTGCTGAAATCCTCAGTAATTGTGATCATCTTACCTTTAACTCGTTTGAACAATGGGCTAGATTCAAAGACAAAGTAAAAAACCTTAAAACAAAAAAGATAAGCTGTGGTATCCGGATCAATCCGGAATATTCTGAGATAAAGACTCCTCTTTATGATCCCTGCTATCAGTATTCCAGACTAGGTGTGACGTTGGCCAATTTTCGACCGGAAGAGCTTGATGGTATCGAAGGTCTTCATTTTCATACCATGTGCGAGCAGAATTCGGATACTCTGGAACGTACAATTCAGGTAGTTGATCAAAAATTTGGTGAATTTATCAGAAGGATGAAATGGCTCAATTTAGGTGGAGGGCATCATATTACCAGACCTGATTATGATCTTGAAACCTTGGTCCGTTCAATCACGTTTTTACAGGACAAATATGGCGTGGATATCTACTTGGAACCAGGTGAGGCTGTGGCTTTGAACACGGGGTTTCTCGTTGCCAAGGTGCTTGACATACTGGATAATGGCATGGAAATTGCCATTTTGGACACTTCAGCAGCCTGTCATATGCCGGATGTGCTCGAAATGCCCTACCGACCTAAGATCATCGATGCTGGAATGCCTGGTGAATATCCTTATACTTACAGACTTGGTGGCCTTACTTGTCTGGCCGGAGACGTCATTGGTGACTATTCGTTCAAACAGCCCCTAAAACTAGGTGACAGGCTGGTATTTTGTGACATGGCCCACTATACAATGGTCAAAAATAATATGTTCAATGGCGTGAATCTTCCTTCTATCGCACTTTTCAATGCAGAAGAAGGCCTTAAGATCATCCGACAATTTGGTTATCAAGATTTTAAAACCCGGTTATCTTGAGAAATTGTTGGCTCCACATTTGAAGAGAAAGCGACCTTCGAGCTTATTGAAGCGGAGAGGAACAAACAAGAGCTCGTGGCACTGTCGATTAATCAAGAGCTACAACGAGCCTTTCAGGAGATTTAGGAAGGTACTTTCGTTAAAACAGGAGGGAAAAAAATATGCCAACTTTTTTCACTGTGCTAGGCTTAAACGAAATACTTGTCTTGGTTTTTGGAATATTTGTCGTAGTATTTATTTTTAAAAAGCTATTCAAATTAGCCATTACCATTGCGGTAATTGCAGCGCTTATTCATTACGGATTACCGTTACTCCAGACTGCCTTCTCTAAGCTGTGACCTTAATGGAAATTCGAGTCTTGATTTGTGGGAGTTCGCATAGAGGAGTTAGGGGTTATCACTTTGGGCAAACCAGAAGATGATCTAGCAGGGTTTAATCGATCATGTATTAATGATGAAGCAGTAAATATAGAAAAAATCTATTTTTACAAGACGGACAAGAGAAGATTAAGATGTCAATCAATTCACCGGTGCGAAAGAGTGAAGATCGTCCTAGACATCTATGGAGCAGCCCGTGAGCGTGAATTCGATGTGGACTCTGGCACGAATAGCGGAAAAAACCTTTTGGCTAATGACCATTTTGCCGCTTCCAGATCTAATACTATCGCTAATTATATAGCACGTGAATTGGGAATTACGACGGTGCAAATAGAGATCAACAAGAATTAGCCTAATAACGTTAAGCATCTTCCTCCGACTAACAAGCAGCTGCGAATGGCCAAGTGCCAGGGTGGCTGCTTGTTTTTAGCTATTGTTTTCGGGGTAATCGCGGGGTTAGAGTTGGCAATGATTAAGGGACTGTGACCTTATGAGATCCGTTACATATTATGATAGAAAAGGAGAGTAGAAATGAATAAACCAAATATTATATGGATCGGATCGCCAAACTTCAGTAGCCCTGAGGGTTATAAAATAATCGCGATTGTAAATCACATTATGGGCGGAACCCTAATAGGTACTGACTCCTGGTTTGCCAATCCAGCAAGTAAAGTTAGTTCGCATTTCGGAGTAGGTAAGAATGGCGAAATTCACCAATATGTTAACTTGGATAACCCTGCTTGGGCAAATGGTATTGTAAATAATCCTAATTGGTTACTGCTTCAGAACGGAGTTAACCCGAATTTTTACACTGTTTCAATTGAACACGAAGGGGAAAGCGGAGATCTAATGCCTGAAGCACAGTACCAAGCCACATTAGCCTTACATCGGTGGTTAATCGGAACATTAGGGATACCTGTGAGTCGTGATAATATTATCGGGCATTATCGGATTGACTCAGTTAATAAATCGGGCTGTCCGGGAACAGGATTTCCTTGGGAACGACTATTTATGGATTTACAAGGAGGAAGCGAAGTGTTAAAAGTAGCTGTGTTGTTGTATTCAAAGGATGATTATTGGGCAGGAGTTGATGTTGCAGTTAAGAATGGCAATTGTGCTATGTTTACGCGACCAGCAGATCATTCAGTTCCGACCGATGCCATGAGTGTTCAGAAACTAATCGTAGTTGGCGGATCAACGACCAAACATCCAAACGAAGTTTTACTTTCGGGTAATAACAAATACGAGACAGCTGCAGCAGTGGCGAAGTACTTGGGGCAAGAAAAAATATCCTAATTTATTGACATTTATAGAATTGTAAAATAATATATTTTTCATAAGGAGGTATATTGAGATTGACATTAATGATAATATATTAGATATCTGTAGTGATCTCTTTGATAAGCTTACCGTTATTAAAGGTTTTACCCAATTAAATAATCAGAATAAAAGCAAGAGCATAGATTTTTCCCTTCTATTAATACAAGAGATTAATAATATTGAACTTTTGCTAAGAGACCTAGTTAACTTAATTAATGATCACTCCGATTAAAAGAAGTTTTTTGGGGGGATATAAGAATGCAACAAGGTTATGTGCTCGTTGTTGACGATAATGTCGGTATCAGACGTCTTCTTTATGAGTTGTTGACTCAAGAAGGATACAATGTTGAAACGGCCGAAAACGGAATGGAATGTCTTATCAAAGTTCAGGTAAATAAGCTAGACCTAATTATTTTGGATGCTAAAATGCCAGGTATCAGTGGAATAGAGACTGTTAACATGCTGAAAAAGAGTAACCCTGATTTACCGATAATCATGATTTCTGCTTACAGCGAAATGCCTCTAATTAGTGAGGCCTTAGAAAATGGATCCATTAAATATTATTTGACGAAACCTTTTGACCTTGATAAGGTTCGTAACCTTGTTAAGGTATTAGTGAAAAAGGGAACTAGGCTAGATTATGAAAATTGCTCTGAACAATAGAGTTCAGTACACGCTTGTCTTGGTTTACATAAAGTGGTTTACACACCCTGATATTTTTTCGAATATTTTATATAATGGTTTGGATTTCCCCATCTTGATAATTTTTTCATAAATCTCAGGTGCTTGTTCCTCAATCGCTTTAATTTTATCCTGGATATTAAGAGAAGTTCTCGTAATATCCTGATACTTATCACATAATAGTTCATTTTTCCTTTGTATGATCCTGTCTGTTACTTTTGTTCGCGTAATCGGTTGTAGTGTATGCGGAATACTAAATGTAAAACTTACTGTATTTTTATCTACTATAAATTCAACATCCGAATAGCCTGCCTTCCTTAATCCAGTTAGAAACGCTTCGCGCATGATCTCATTATGCAGGGTAATAGCTATATCCATCGTTAATTCAAAAGGTTCTGAAAATTCACCTAGTTTAAAACCTGTTAGCCACCAGTGTTTTCCTGTTCTTGTAAAGAGTGTATTACCGTTCTTTTTTAAAGTATATGACATTGGTAATAGATCGGCATTGCTTGCAGAATTATAGAAAGTATTATTAAAAATACTGGGGATCTTTAGATCAAGTGCACCTGTATATATTCCTATCTCGCCACCAGTTACTAAATCATACTGACCTTTCCACAAGCCGATCATCCATTTTTTCTCACTATAGTCAAAGTAAATTGGTTCGCAATCTATAATCATTCCCAAAGGCGCGGCCGCTTCATCATACGCACGACAATATCCAAGATTTCTTTGCCAGGGATTAAGATTAGAATAAAAAATATCTTGGTTTGGATCATATGAATAACCAGCAATTTCTATCGCTTTATTCAGTTCATCATTACCCGTTTTCTGAGGTAAAGAGCCGAATTCCTCACCTGTAGAAATGGTGACGAGTTCGGCTTTAGTATTAATGATCTTAATGGACATACGAATCGCCCCCTTAGTACATATTATTGGTTTATGCATATAATGGTGCATAATTTATCAAATTTAAAAATTTGTAAAATACCTGAATTTTCTTTGCTGGATCAAAGTTCAAGGAGGAAACATATGAATAGAGATGCCCATTACTATGCTGTTTTAGGGTTTTGTAGAGCATGTGGTTTTAAGAAAAAAAGTGCACTAGTAATTGCCTATGCCTCACAATTTGTGGATGATGCTAAAATAAATTTAATGTCTCTTAAAAAAACAAATATTGCTATTGAACATGACGTTGTCAATAATCTGCCTGCTTTTTTTAATATGGCGACTTGTCACTCTTACTTTCGAATTAAAACATTTAATTACGAGTCTATGGTAAATAACACGATTGTCTTTCATTTTGTTCCAGGTTGTAAGGGCGAAAACTTTACAAAAAAGCTTCGCTGTATGGAAGAATCCCCAGTGATTTTGGATATATTAAGAGATGTAATTGTTGAGGATGACTTGATTAAGCTAGGTATTGTTTTGCATGCTTACGCAGATACATTTTCTCATCAAGGGTTTAGCGGGTTGTTAAGTAAAGTTAATGACATCAAGAATTGTGAAGCGAAAACTAAAGTAGGCTTAAGACTATTGGACAGAATCTCAAACATTTTCGAGTATTTTGGTAAGGAAAAATACGACGAATTTTTGGATCATATTATGCCTGCCTACGGTCACAGTCAGGCAATGGATTTTGCCGATCTTTCTGACTTGTTGTGGTCGTATGAATATGACTATAGTGATGAATTCAATGGTTCTTATAAGCTAGTCGAGATCGATAATAAGGCAAGATATACACGAGCCTTTAAGGGCATCAGAAAACATTTGGAGAATTACTTAATAAACCATCAACAACACTCTGATAGTAATCTAAGATTTAAAAACTTTGAGATACTTATGGAGGCGCTAGTATTGGAAGGTAAGAATAATAAAAAGGAAAAGAATTGGAAAAGACTTTTAATCGAGCAGGGACTATTTAACAAGGATGACTTAGATTTTATCATCTACGAAGATGATAGGTGGTTGAAAGAAGCATTTAGTAATTTTGATCGCAAAGTTTTTGATAATCGGGAAGTAGTAGGCGTTGATTTAGCGGATAACTTTTTGAATTCTAACTGGTATGGTTTTTATCTAGCTGTTAAATGGTATAAGAAAAAATTCTTCGAATACTGTACCAAATATCAATTAAACATTCCTAACTAACGTAATTACCAGAGCAAGTGAGATGTTCAAGCCAAAAAAGAGACTCCAACCCAATCTCCAAAACCAAAAAACGGTGATCTTAGCATTGATGGCCTATCTGCTGCCTTTATCCATACAATATTGATTGATTTAGAGCTGACTAATTATGTCGGCTTTTCTTTTTTGCTGTTGCTAATGCTGAATTTATATAATATACTAAATTAGTAAAATACAAATTTACTTATTTAAGGATTTAAGGATTTAAAAATCATCAGAATTAACTAATTGCAAGATTTAATAAAAGGAGGCTTTGTAATGAAAATACCCACCACTTTAAAACATAAGCCCGTCATTGTATGCGAAGATTACGAAAATATTGACGGAAGAAATGCTTATGCTTCAGATGCCAAAGGATTATCTCTTGGACTTGCCCAATGGAATGACCGAGGGAAACTCGATATCTCAGCAAAAGTATGGCGTTTTACTGGTGAAAAGTGGTCAAGACAATCGGAAGAATTACCGTTACATCGGGTGATTGACCTTGCAATTCTTATTTCTAGAGCCAAGCTCCATTTTAGGGAGGCGTATCGCTATGAAAAACTATATGATCCGCAGAAACCCGTTATCGACAGAGTTGGAATGCAGGGAGATGCCATGACGGTATCTGTATGTACAGACAACCCTATGATCGACGGCGACATCAAGCTGTTTCAACAAGCACTTAGTAATGATGACGAATTAATTGGCGAAAGACTAAGAACGCTTGCCAAATTGTTAAAGGAATTGGAGTATTAGTTATGGGGTGTACAAGTGATAGAAAAAAAGTGTTGCGGGAGGAATACAAGGAACGCAAAACTACTGGGGGTGTCTATAAGGTAAGCAGTACGACCTATGACAGGTATATATTACAAGGTTAATAAATTTGAAATGCAGGAATATTTGTCTTAATGTGGAATCTAGACATGATAAAATTAATCGAAAAATGTAATAAATAAATACTAAAAGGGCATTTTAGATTGTAAGAAAGAGGTGTATCTCGATGAATGAATTAAGTATAATTCAACAAGCCATACTCAATGAAGTAGAAGGAACGGCCTTCTATGAAATGGCGGTATTACAGGCCACGAATACAGATGTTAAATTAGCATTGCAACATCTAAGAGATCAAGAGATCGTGCATGAACGATGGTTACGTTCTCTTAACCAAAGTATTCAGGCAAAAATCACTTTTAAACTTGATCAGGATAAGCTTAATGAATTGGAAAAAGTCCAATCACCTGGGATCTTTGCCAAAGCCGGAGAGGTTTTTCAATTCAGCGCGATAGAACTCGCCATATTTGGCGCAGGGCTCTTGATGGAAAAAGCTTCAATAGATTTTTATGACAAGGCAGCTAAGGAAGCAGTTACACCAGAAGAAAAAGAATTATTCAATCATTTAGTCAAGTGGGAAACGGTTCATTTGGAGCTGCTTGATAAGATTCATTCGATGCTACAAGATGAGTGGTGGGAAAAGCAACAGTTTTCACCGGCTTAAGGAGGAAAAACCTTGGATTTTAATATCTTAGTTGGGGGTGCTGCGGGTCAAGGGGTAGATACCGCGGCAAAATTGCTGGAACAGATCTTGAAAAAACAAAATGTCGAGGTTTTTTCCAATAAGGACTATATGTCACGTGTCCGAGGTGGACACAATTTTATTCAAATTCGTTTTTCGGATCGGAGGATTTATTCTCACCGCGATGATTTAGACGTCATCTTAGCACTTGATCCCAGCACAGCAGAGCTGCATGCTGCCCGCTTGTCTGCCCAGGGTGTACTGATAAGTGATCAGAGTTACCGTGCGCAGATAAACTATGACAAGACCTTCTGGCTTCCGCTCAAAGAAAAGGCCGTTGAAGTAGGGACGAAATTAGTGGAAGGGACGGTAGCCGCCGGTGCTGTTCTGCGTCTGTTCGATTTTGACTTCGAAAAGGTCTGGCCAGTGCTACATAGTCTCTTTAAGTCAGAGATTTTCGAGGTTAACCGAAGAGCTTTGGAGCTTGGTTATTCGCTAGTCGAACCGAAATTTAAGGTCGATTA
The DNA here is from genome assembly GCA_049302575.1 of Desulfitobacteriaceae bacterium. Classification (GTDB taxonomy): domain Bacteria; phylum Bacillota; class Desulfitobacteriia; order Desulfitobacteriales; family Desulfitobacteriaceae; genus JBAQMG01. Next base: position 20,780 of record JBAQMG010000072.1, read on the forward strand.
CCCTTTAAGCCAACCGAGGATTATGGTGACAGGTAATCAAGCGCTTGGCCTAGGTGCGTTGGCTGCTGGGGTTAGTTTTTATTCCGGCTACCCCATGACTCCCTCGACCGGCATTATGACCTACTTGGCTAGCAAAATGGAAGAAGCCGGGATTGTAGTGGAACAAGCAGAAGACGAAATTGCGGCTATCAATATGGCTATTGGTGCTTCTTATGCAGGGGCTAGAGCCATGACGGCAACGTCTGGCGGAGGGTTTTGCCTGATGGTCGAAGGGCTTGGCCTGGCGGCAATGATGGAAACACCGCTGGTTGTAGCAGAAATCCAGCGCCCTGGTCCTGTGACAGGATTCCCCACCCGTACGGAACAGTCGGATCTTAGTTTTGTGCTTTCGGCTTCCCAAGGAGAATTCTCTCGAATGGTGATCGCCTTGCGTGATCCGCAAGATGCCTTTTATCAAACCGTCCGTGCCTTTAATATCGCGGATAGGTTTCAAATCCCGGTGATTTTGCTAGGGGATCAATATTTAGGAGATTATTACCAGACTATCCCACCCTTTGATTTTTCCGGTTTAACGATTGAGCGCGGTTTAGCTGGGGAAGAGGTATGGCAGCAGTCGGAAAGCTATCAACGCTACAAACTTACGCCAGACGGAATCTCACCGCGCTTAATTCCAGGAAAATGCGGAGAACAGGTCGTTATTGTCGATAGTGATGAACATACTGAGGACGGTCATATTACAGAGTCAGCAGAGGTGCGCGTAGCTATGACCCAAAAAAGGCTACACCGGTTGCAGCTGTTGCGGGAAATTGTCCAGGAACCTTGGGTTTTGGGACAGTCTGATCCCGAGATCTTGCTTTTAGCCTGGGGGTCAACCGCTGGATCAGTTCGAGAGGCTGTGGAACGCCTTCAAGCAGAGAATTATGCCATTGGAGCATTGATCTTTGGTGATATATACCCCTTACCGGTGAAGCAACTCCAAGGGTTATATCCTAAAGTTAAGCTGTTGATTAATGTTGAACAAAATGCCACTGGGCAACTTGCTAGCCTTATCCGCCAGGAAACTTTGATGGCCTGTACACACAGTATCTTGCGTTATGACGGAAGACAGATGAGTGGGCAATATATCACGGACAGGTTAAAGGAGGTACTTGCTAGTGATCAAAGAGGAACTGAGTAATGAAATATTCAATTCTGATGATGAAATCGCTTGGTGTCCTGGGTGCGGAAATTTTGCCATTCTCAAGGCGCTTAAGACGGCGTTGATGGAATTGAATAAACGACCTGAAGAAGTTTTGCTGGTTTCAGGAATCGGCCAAGCTGCTAAACTTCCTCATTATCTACGGGCCAATGTTTTTAACGGTTTACACGGGCGCGCTTTGCCGCCGGCAGTGGCTGCCAAAATCATCAATCCTGAACTAACGGTGATCGTCCATTCCGGGGACGGAGATAGTTACGGAGAAGGCGGTAATCATTTTATTCACAATATACGGCGTAACGTAGATATTGCTCATTTTGCACATGACAATCAGATCTATGCTTTAACAAAGGGGCAGGCTTCTCCCACGACTGCCCTTGGACAAGTCACTGGAGTCCAGACTAAAGGTAATATAGACCAACCACTTAATCCACTCCTGTTAGCTTTGGCTGCAGGCGCAGGTTTTGTTGCTCGGGGTTTTACGGGACGTCCAGAACACCTCAAAGAGCTTATGAAGCAGGCCATCACCTATCCTGGGTACGCCTTAGTTGATATTCTCCAACCTTGTGTCACTTTCAATAAAGTCAATACTTATCGTTGGTACCAGGACAAAGTTTATGAATTATCAGAGGGACAAGACACCAATGACCTAAATCGTGCTCTTGAGCAAACCATGGAATGGGGAGAAAAGATCCCGCTCGGTATTTTCTATCGCGTGGAAAAACCGACCTTTAAGGATCGCCTCACGTGGCTTGCTGATCGACCCTCGTTGGTCGATCGGATCTGGGAACCGCGAGACGCTGAACATTTTATGAAAGAACTAGAATAAACAATCCAAAAATGGGGGTAACTAATTTTGCTGAACGAGAAGATGATTCGGAAAATAAATGAGCAAATCCAAAAAGAATTTTTCTCTGCTTACTTCTATTTAGCTATGCAAGCGTACTTCACTTCCCAAAACCTAGATGGGTTTGCCAATTACTTTCGGGTTCAAATCCAGGAAGAACGTGATCATGCCCTAGCTTTCTTCAATTACATCGGTAAAACTGGCGGTAAAGTCTTCCTTCAAGAGATTCAACAGCCACAAAATGACTTTGCCAGTCCTCAAGAAATTTTCGAACTTGCCTTAAAGCATGAGCAGTTTATTACCCAATCCATTTACGATTTAATGGATACCGCCGTGGAAATTAAAGATCATACCACGCAAATATTCTTGCAATGGTTTATTACGGAACAGACGGAAGAGGAAGAAAATATGGGTCGGGTACTCAATAAGTTGAAATTAATCAAGGAAGATGGCGCTGGCTTATTTATGCTCGACAATGAATTAGCGCAAAGGCTTTATGTTCCAAGCGTGATTCCACTATAGGGAAGCGTATTTAATAAACAGAGGAGGATTAGCATGACCCATCAATTACCTGAATTACCCTATGCCTATAATGCTTTAGAACCCTACTACGACGAGGTTACTGTAAAACTTCACCACGATGCCCATCATAAAGCCTATGTGGACGGGCTCAATAACGCCGAAGGAAAACTGGCGGAAGCAAGAGATAAAGGAGATTTTGCTCTAATTAAGCATTTGGAACGAGAATTAGCTTTTCATGGTTCAGGCCACTTACTTCATAGCCTATTTTGGCAAAATATGTGTGCGGGAGGTGGTGGGTCAGCCCAAGGGATCTTAGCTGAACGCCTTACTACGGATTTTGGCTCCTTTGACAATTTCAAGAAACAGTTTAGTGCCGCTGCAGTAGCTGTTGAGGGATCTGGCTGGGCTTTATTGGTCTGGAATCCCACCTTTGCAAAATTAGAAATATTGCAGGCTGAAAAGCATCAGAACCTTACCCAATGGGGAGTTATCCCACTCTTAACTGTTGACGTTTGGGAACACGCGTATTATCTTAAATACCAAAACAAGCGCGCTGCTTGGGTTGAGGCTTGGTGGAACCTAGTTAACTGGAAGGATGTTCTTAAACGTCTGGAAAATAATGTTAATAAAATTTAGTAATAGTTCGAAAAAAGGATCCGTAAAAAAACTAAAGTTCGTTGCGGATCCTTTTTTTGATTTGTGATCTTGTGGGACGAAATCAATGTCGTGGTCATAAATTTTCTTTTATAGGGAAAGCATGGGGCGGGTTCAGTTGCATGCTTACTTTTGCTTCAGTTAGACTAAAGCGTGTAGAAAATAATGATAAATACCGGCAAAGCAAAGAAACGTGTTAAGAGGAAGTTAATGATACTGCTAATGATTAAGAATACATATACGTACGAGTTAGAGGCAAATTATTGTTAACTCCCTTAGTAAACAAGAATTGATGAAGATCGATGTTACCACAATGGAAAGAAGCCGCACACGAGTTGAGATAGAGCCGCCACATCCGTAGAAAAGTTTCATCTTTAATTTTCTGGATTAACGGGATGGCATTCTCAAAGTTTTGAGCCCAGTGCTCCAAGGTCCGGGCGTAGTGTTCACGAAGACTCTCTAGGTCAGTGAGGTAGAACCTGTTGGCGGCCATTAGAGAAATAAGTTCTTGCATAGCGGGAATATATCCGCCTGGAAAAATGTACTTATTGATCCAACTATTCGTCCCCGCTTCTTCATAGCATGTAATACAATGTAAGAGAGATACTCCCCCTTCATTCAAAAGGGATTTTACTGCAGAAAAATATTCCCCCAAGTGTTCTTTTCCCACGTGTTCAATCATCCCAACGCTTACGACCCGATCAAAAGTTCTACCTTTTAATTCTCGGTAGTCTAGGAGCTGAACTTCAACAAGATCCTGCAACCCCTCGTTTTCAATTCTTTCGAGAACCCGGGAATATTGCTCTATACTAAGGGTAATTCCCAGAGCTTTGACCTGATAAGTTTTAGCTACGGCAAGAATAAGTTCTCCCCACCCGCAGCCTATATCGAGTAAGGTTTGTCCAGGATGTAAGTTGAGTTTGAGTAGGATATGATCGACTTTATTCTTCTGGGCCTGAAGCAAGCTGTCTTCGGGTGACTTAAAATAGGCACAGGAGTAGGTCATGGTTTCATCTAACCATAAACGGTAAAAATCATTTCCTATATCATAGTGGAATTGAACATTTTCTTTGCTCTTCCGAATACTATTGAATAGAATTTTAACCAATTTGACGTAAGCGTTTTTCTGATAAAGAAAGCTATCCTGATTCTTATAGAGGGATTCAATAACTTTTTGGACACTTCCCACAATGTCGATCTTCTTTTGCATATACCCTTCGCCAAAGGCCAAGGACGGATCGCTGATAATCTCCGTTTTGGCAATCGGCTCATTGAAATTAATCTGGAACTGAACCTTTCCCTCTCCATATTTTATAACTTCTCCATCCCAAAACTTTACTGCACATGAATCGGCAAACAGGTTTTTCATAAGATTCTGGAAAAATGCTTTGTCGGTGTTCATTTTCTACGCCTCCATTATTAAGAACTACCAGTAATAATTCTAACCAATCCAGACATAAATCAATCAATGGGCTGCCCTGACATTATCAACGTGTTTTACATGTTGATAATTGAGTCCGATAAACAGAGCTGAAAGACCTACAAACACCGCTGCAACGATGAACGAAATATGTGGGTTAAACCACTCAGACAGTTTACCAGCTAGAAATGGAGAGATAACCCCTCCTATGAAGCGTAAAAAGCTATAGGTGGCGGATGCAGTCGATTGTTCGACTGGGGATGCATTCATTACCGCCGTCGTAATTAGTGTATTGTTATTCCCTATTAATGCACCGGAAAAAATAACTGCTGCGATAACAACCCATTGCAACGATGTCCAGATGCCCATAATAAGCAAAACCAATGCAAACAAGACCAACATGATGATCATCGCTTTAATACTACCGAAAAACTTTTGAAGTCTTGGTGCCATGAAAACAGAGGTAAAGGCCAGTAGCACTCCCCAGCCTAAAAATACAAAGCCTAAACCATGGGCATCTAATCCCAGCACAAAAGGTGCGTAAGCTAATATTGTGAAAAAACCGAAATTGTATAGAAGGGCTCCAACACCGAATATTACAAGCGAACGATGCTTCATAGCACGAAACGGCTCGAGTATTGATGTTTTGGCTTTTACAGCATTTTTGTTCTGAGAATTCGGCATCAAAATGCTTAAGTTAACAAAGGCGAGCACCATTAACGCGGCAACCCCAAGGAAAGGTCCACGCCAGGATATGGCCCCCAACCATCCGCCAAGCAGCGGTCCTACAGCGATGCCAATTCCCATCGACGCTTCATACAAAATGACGGCTTTTGCTTTGTTAGTCTTTGAAAGAGCTACTATAGCGCTCAAAGACGTAGCAACAAACAGTGCGTTTCCTAATCCCCAACCGCCTCGCAGTCCAATAAGCGTCCAAATATCATTCGAAAGGCCGCACAGCGCTGAAAATACTCCAATAATGACAACACCCAGAAGCAATGTCCATTTCATACCAATTCTGGACGAAATTGAACCGGTAATCAGCATTGCGACAGCCATGACAGCGTTATAACTGGTGAACAGTAAGCTAACTTGACTTGGGGAGGCATGTAGATTTTTGGCAATTGAGGTCAGGATCGGGTCAACAAGACCAAGTCCCATAAAAGCAATGATACAAGCAAAGAAGACAGCCCATACGGCTCTTGGCTGGTTAAGAATACTAACCTTTTCTTGTGTGGATGTAGTAGGTATTGATGACTTTGAGACCACCGATTGTGCTGAAGATGACATCCTCTTACCCCTCTTCTGATTAATGCTAGAAACGATGTTACAGTATGGCTTTAAAGGAGTGCCAGACGACATCTCCACGGCTAATGATTCCAACCAATACCCCGTTACGTTCAACCGGTAGTTTCTTTATTCTCTTTTTTCCTAAGATAGCAGCGATATTTTCAATTTCCTCATCCCAAGCAACTTTAATAACCTTCCTTTGGGCAATGTCCATAATATTTAAATTTAGCAATCTTTGCGCCCTTTCCACAAATTCCTCATCATCCCCTTTGATTACAGTCACAAAGACGAAAGCATCAACTACAAAATCGTGATGTTTGCCAATATATCTCATGATGTCCCCGTCACTCACATAAGCGACGATTTCGTTTCTGTCGTTAACCACAGGAAGGCCACTAATATGATACGCCATAAATTTTTCGATGACAGAGCGTACAGTGTCGCTTTCCTTAACTAGATATACATTGTTCATCATAATTTCATAAGCTTGCATAATCATCCTCCTCATTTATTTGCTTATTTTCCAAACAAGTTGTAACATGAAAGTATCTAGTTGTATTCTACATGTACTTTTTGTTTCTGTCAACAACAAGGCTTTTTATTAACATTGTCTGTATTTTTAAAATGATTGCGTTTCTGTTAAAATAGGCCATGGTAAGGATTAAAAATGAGGTGAGTAAAGACATGGATGAACATGCATTGAAAATAATTGAACTTGAATTGGCGATCCTCATTCGCCGTGTCTCATTAATTACAACCTATAATAAATTAGGCAATCTCGATCGATCGGCATATCTTTTATTACATCAAATAACCTCTCATGAAGCTGCTGGAGTTAAAGCACTGGCAGATGAATCCCATTTGGATATTTCCACTGTCAGCAGACAAGCGGCAGCCCTAGAGCAGAAAGGATATGTATACAGGATTCCCGATCCCTTGGATGGGAGAGCGTACTCCTTTCAGATAACGGATTTGGGAACAAAAGAATATAACGAACACAAACAAGCACGATTGGCTAAAATAGCGGACATTTTAAAAGAATGGTCCGCTGAAGATTGCGAAATGTTCGGACAACTGTTGCGAAAATACAATTGTTCATCATTAATATGGAAATCTGACTAGCCTCAACATCAATAAATGACAACAGCAGCGATTGCGTTCTTCTGTTGTTTCCGTTAAGTAAAAGTGAGTAGAAAGATCAATGTCCCACAGAAGTGCAGGAAGTATAATTTTGTTCAATCTGTTAACTTCATCAAGTTATCTGTGACACCAAAAAAGCCAGAGCGTTTAGCATCCGCTCTGGCATGATTCATTGACCTTTGTAATTTCAGTTGGTCGACGGGAGTCCAAAATTTGTTCGGTTCTATCAAACACAGTCTCTTCGCCGAAATAATTTTCATCTAATATGTGAGCCAAAGAATTCTCTATCAACGACTTGTTATGTTCTAATTTGCGACCTTTTGCTTCGTTGAATTACGAGATTCAATCGTAAACTGGTTGTATTGAACATACAGTTTTTTCAGTTGCACATTTAATTCCTTTTCCTTATAATACCACATGAAACTTACTTTTTTAAACCGTCCTTCAAGTTGTGTTTGGGCAAGTGTTCTCTCTGAACGACCCCTTGCCAAAGGGGTCTGACCGTGCGCCAAGCTAAGGGTACATTATCTAGTGGGCGGGAATCTCACTAGAAAAGGTTTAGCGACAAACGCCCATGCATCAGCACACATTTCGTTTAGCTCCCTGCTGGCTATCCAGCCCAACTCCACTTTAGCCTTTTGCGGGTCGGCGTAGCATTCAGCAATATCGCCAGCGCGACGGGGAACTATTTTGTAGTTCACTTTTTGTCCGGTTGCCCCTTCAAAGGTCTGGATTACTTCAAGAACGCTGTAGCCTTTGCCAGTACCTAGGTTATAGGCTTCTATACCCTTTGTCTGCATAACTTTTTCCAAGGCTTTGATATGTCCTAGGCTTAGGTCTACGACATGGATGTAGTCTCTTACGCCAGTTCCGTCTTTGGTGGGGTAGTTATCACCGAAAACGCTGAGAACTTCTAGTTCCCCAACCGCTACTCTGGTGATGTAGGGCATGAGGTTATTTGGGATGCCGTTGGGGTCTTCACCAATGAGCCCACTTTTGTGTGCGCCGATGGGGTTGAAGTATCTCAACAGGGCGATACTCCAAGCGTTATTAGAGGTAGATAGATCTCTCAGGATGTTTTCGATCATGAGTTTTGTACTGCCATAGGGATTGTTAGTGGCTAAGGGGAAATCCTCCTTTATAGGGACGGTTCGGGGCTTACCGTAAACGGTAGCCGATGAGCTGAAAACTAGGCGTTTTACCTTATATTTTGCCATGGTTTCGCAGAGGATCAGGGTACCGCTTACATTGTTATGATAGTATCTAAGGGGTATTTCTACTGATTGCCCTACCGCCTTGAGTCCTGCGAAATGTATGACTGCATCGATTTGGTTTTCGGCAAAAATAGCTTCTATCGCTGATCTGTCTAAGAGGTCGGCTTCATAGAATTTAAAGTCTTTGTTGGTGATTTGTTTAATTCTCTGTAGGGTTTTGGGTTTGGAGTTAATGAAGTTATCAAAAATGATGATTTCATAGCCTGCGTTTAAGAGTTCAACACAGGTATGACTACCGATGTAGCCTGCTCCGCCAGTAACTAATATAGTCATAATGCCCTCCGATATTTCGAATAAGTATAATGGTAATGGTATACTCGGAAGGTGTCAAGAACATCCTATTAGGAACGTTACCTAATATTGAGTATCATTCTCCAACTAAATCCTTGATAAGTTGAGTGTATTGACCTACCAAACCATGGTAAAATATGGGTAAAGACGTTTCTGTGAGGGCGATTAGGACATGAATTCCCTTGAGAGCTATGCTGTGGATGGAGATTTGAACCTGAACGGATCAAATAGGATAAAGGGGTGTTGTAGGTGGTAGGAAAATCATTGGAATCCGAGTTTGAACGTTGGGAACGAATTGATGGTATAATTTACGATATGACACCACCACCATCGTCCCAACATCAAGCTATTGTGGGAAGTTTATAAACTCTCAGAGAACGTATTTACTGAACCGCAAGTGTACGGGAAAGACGATACAGTTAAAGAAAGTATATTTGAGGACTTGGAAATTAATTTGTACGACATATTTAATTAGGCTCGAGGGCACAAGGTGCCTTGCTCAAACTTGGCTCCATGGTAAAATAAGAACTATGTAAAAGTAATCTCGTTCTTGATTTGATAAAAAGTGATGAGAATAAGGTTTTTGGTCTCAGAGAAGAGGATTATTGAAAACAAAGGTGTTGCACTATTCCCTAAACTCCAATAGAAAATATAATTAACCTAGTGCAAAAATTCGACATGTATACTATAATACAGAAAAGAAAAAAGAGAATAGGGAGGCCATTAGCTTGATAATGACTGGAGCAGAGGCAATTATCGAATCTCTGAAAAAGGAACAGGTTGAAATTGTATTTGGCTATCCCGGTGGGGCAGTCTTAACGCTCTATGATGCTTTGTATACGGCAAATTTTAAGCATTTACTGACTAAACACGAACAGGGTGCAGTTCATGCTGCCGATGGCTATGCTCGGGCAACTGGAAAGGTGGGGGTATGCATTGCAACCTCTGGCCCAGGGGCAACGAATCTTGTCACTGGGATTGCGACCGCTTACATGGATTCGATTCCTTTGGTGGCGATCACCGGACAAGTTGCCGTTTCCTTGATAGGTAGGGATTCTTTTCAGGAAGCTGACATTTGTGGGATTACAACTCCGATCACCAAACATAATTATTTGGTGAAAAAAGTTGAGGATTTACCAAGGGTAATAAAGGAAGCCTTTTATATTGCTCGAACTGGTCGACCTGGTCCGGTTGTCATCGATGTAGCTAAAGATGTGTTTGCTGCTACTTTAGACTATCAATATCCGGAAACAGTTAAATTGCGTGGCTACCACCCTTTGTTTGAAGGGGATATGAAAATCATAGACAGCGTATTAGAGGAAATGAAGTTAGCTAAAAAACCTCTCATCTTTGTGGGGGGTGGAGTAAATCTGGCAGATTCCGCTCAGGTCTTGAGAGCTTTAGTCGATCAAACCGGGTTTCCGGTAATTTCTACGTTAATGGGTTTGGGCTGTCTTCCTGCGGAGCATCCTCAGTATTTAGGGATGGTAGGTATGCATGGAACTTATGCTGCTAATATGGCCACGACCGAATGTGATTTGCTGTTAGGGATTGGGGTGCGCTTTGATGATCGAGTCACCGGACTTATTGCTGATTTTGCTGCTAAAGCTAAGGTCGTCCACTTTGATATTGATCCCGCCGAAATTAATAAAAACATCTTGACCCAGATTCGGGTAGTAGGGGATTTAAAATGGTCTTTACCTTCCCTGCAGCAACGAATTCTTGCAGCAGACTTAGCCTGGAAGGAACAAATTGAACCATGGGTTGAGCAAGTTTCAAGCTGGCAAAGGGAAAAACCTTTGACCTATGAACAAACTTCTGAAGTAATAATGCCTCAAGCAGTGATCGAAAAAGTGAGTGAGCTGACTCAGGGTGAAGCGCTTATCGTGACCGATGTGGGTCAACATCAGATGTGGGTAGCCCAATATTATGGTTTTAAAAACCCGCGTTCTTTACTGACGTCGGGTGGTCTAGGTACGATGGGTTATGGTCTCCCGGCTGCCCTTGGCGCTCAGAGTGGGTTTCCTCAAAAACCTGTGATTCTTTTTGCTGGGGATGGCGGTATCATGATGAATTGCCAGGAGTTGGCTACAATAGCTAATTATGAATTGCCGGTTAAAGTGTTAATCTTTAACAATCAAGTCTTAGGAATGGTTGCTCAGTGGCAGAGAATGTTCTACGGTGGGAGGTATTCGCATACCAGTCTGAAAGGACACACGGATTTTGTGAAACTAGCCGAGGCTATGGGAGTGACTGGTTTGCGCGTTAGCAAACCGTCTGAACTTGAAGAGACTCTGAAAACGGCGCTGGCTATCCCAGGGCCGGTTGTGGTAGATATTCAGATTCCCGAAACAGAGGATGTCTTACCGATGGTACCACCAGGTGGTCGCTTAGATCAGATGATCATGGGAGGTTAAGCAAATGAAACATACACTGGCTGTCTTAGTTGAGAATAGACCAGGCGTTTTAACGCATATTTCAGGTCTTATCAGTCGTCGAGCCTTTAATATAGAGAGTATTGCCGCTGGATATACAGAAGAACCAGAGACAACGCGGATTACGATTGTGGTCGAAGGCGACGATAATGAGTTGGAACAAGTCGTTAACCAATTATCAAAGTTAGTCGATGTGATCAAGATTAGTGATCTTACTGCGATCGATTCTATTCATCGCGAGTTAGCTTTGATTAAAGTGAAAGCCAGCTCTGAGACGCGTTCGGATATTGTTAATATCGTGGAGATATTTCGGGCTAAAATAGTGGATGTCAACAGGGAGACGATGGTCATAGAACTTTCTGGGGAAGAGGCTAAGATTGATGCTTTGTGCCAGATGCTTGAAGATCATGGAATTATCGAAATTGTTCGAACTGGGAAAATAGCGCTCTCCCGAGGACCGATTCCTGCAAAGGAGTTTTAAGGGGTGAGCAGAAATGAAGTTGAGCTTTCTTAAAGTTTTAATTCTCTTTTTCATAGGAACTGCGCTTGGTTTATCGGTGATCGGATGTTCCTCTGGAAAATTAGGGTCAACTTTGGTTAACCATCCTCCCCAAGAAAATCCTCCTATTACAATAGAATCCCAAGCAGAGGCTGATAAAACTCCGATGACTGCGTCTTACCCAGAACGAACGATACTTCCCGAAAACACGTCGGCTTCACAGGCGCTTAAAGAAAACCCTCCAGAAAACCCCCCAGGAATAGTCTTAGAGAAATCCTCTAAGACTATTCCTGTACTCTATTATCATTCGGTTATGGTTGAACCAGGGAATGAACTTCGTATTCCACCAGCACAGTTTGAGACACAAATGCGCTATTTGTCCGAACAAGGGTATAACGTCGTTAACCTTGATCAGCTTTATAAGTATTTTTATGAGAAGGGGATACTCCCTGAGAAACCAGTTGTGATAACTTTTGATGATGGTTACGAAGATAATTATACCAATGTCTTTCCTATCTTAAAGAAATACGGGTATACTGCAACGGTTTTTGTAGTTACAGGATATGTCAACGGCAAAGGGTTTATGTCATGGAAACAACTTCAAGAACTGGGTGATAGCGGATGGCAAATAGAGGGTCATACGCTTAACCATCCTTCGTTGGTAAAAGATAAACTCGATGTGATTTCTCTTAAACTTGAAATCACAGAAGCAAAGGACATCTTGGAGAAACGATTTGGGAGGACGGTTAAGTTCTTTGCCTATCCGAATGGCGATTATAACGCCGATGTTATTCGAAAGGTAAAGGAAGCAGGTTATTTGATGGCGTTTACCACTGAAAGAGGTTGGGCAGACAGAAAAGATCCAATGCTAGTACATAGGGTTTATTGTTTCGCCAATATGGGTATCGAGGAGTTTGCCAGAAGATTAAATAATCCTCAATATTAATGCTTAAGTAAATCTAAGCCCTGTCCGAAAGGATGGGGCTTTTTTCTCTGTCTAATGGATATAATTGGAACAAAAACCTATTTAAAACATATTCTGTATTAAACCTAGGAAATTCCACTAAGAAAGGGGGAAGTATTATGGCTTTCGGTGCTGGAGTTAACGGTGTTGCTTGTGGACCTAATTTCTTACCAGGTATAGCAATTGTTGTCGTTATTATCCTTTTATTAGTTGCAATGGGAATCGTATTCTAAGCTAAAGATATTTGACAAAGGTTATCGATTCGCTCTGAAGGGAGGAGACATTATGTATGGTTTAGGTTATGGCGGTTACGGTCATGCTTGTGTAGCGCCGGTAACACCTGTAAGGTTCGGAGGAGTTGGAGTTGGAGTTGGAATAATTGCTATTGCAATATTAATCCTGATTGCTCTAGGAGTCATCTTCTAGATGAAAATATAAGATCCAAGTTGTTGAAGGGGGAGTTAACATGGCATTCGGTACAGCAGGATGTGGTCCAACTAATTGGGGTGCAGGGATTGCTATAGTCGTCGTTATTATTCTTTTGCTCATCGCATTGGGTATCGTTTTCTAGTTCAAGTCTCAGTGGAAATAATATAATTCAGGGGGTGAAATTATGTTCGGTGGCTGCGGATGTTATGGATATGGTGCTGTAGGTACTGGTGTTGGTGTAGGGATCATTGCTATCGCCGTTCTGATTTTGATTGCTTTAGGCGTAATCTTCTAAAAACCTTTTTAAGATAAGATAAGATAAGATAAGATAAGATAAGATAGGATTCTTGCCAATTTGGTGAGGATCCTATTTTAACGCATAAAGAATAATGCACAATTGATAAAGTTTAAATAAAGAGATTCAACATCAACTGTTCAAACCTCTGATGTCCGATGAAGGGATTCTAATCTCTGACCTCTGACCTCTGACCTCTGACCTCTGACTTCAGACCTCGGATCTCAGATTTGGTTTGCGCAGTATGAAGATGGTTATAATAGCAACAACAATTTTCATAGTGTAAGGAGCGAGCTACGTGAACCTATTAGGGATGATCTTATTTGAAGGTTTACTCATAGCTGCTGCAGGGATTGCGTTTTTTGGTGGAATTAGGGGTGCGATCCTAGCTGCAGGACTAGTTAGCGTGATTAACTTTATGACGCATGAAAGGGTTGACTTCTGGAGGTGGGAAGCCCTTCTTCTATTAGGCTTAACTATCTGGATCCTCATACTTATCGGTCTGAACTATAAAGCTAGGAAAGTAGAGTTAGTGTCTGGGCTCGTTGGTGGACTATTTAGCTTAGTTTTGTTCGGCACTTTTATTACCCCTGTGTTGGCTTTAGTTGTATGGATCCTAGTTATAGGGACAGGTCTAATACCGAAAAAAAGTCATGATCAAGTTTTTTGGGGTTTTGCTCCTTCGATCTGGCGAGCTATTTTAGGTGCGGGTTTGATAGTTATCGGTAATAGTTTCTTACCGTAAAAATAACTGAAAAATCTCTCTTTGAGTAAATGAACTACAGAATGAAATTTAAGAGTTGCATAAGCGGAACGGATTTGGTATCTTATAAATAGAATATGTTGTCAGGCTTAATGCTGGGCCCTACTTAGATATGGGCAACGGAAATGATCCGTGGGACTTCCTTGCTTTGGAGGTCCTTTTTGTATGTGCTGAAGGTTTTTTTAAAAGGAACTTGTGAAAATTAACTGGTAAGGAGGTGTCGTGGGTTTTGGAGGAGAAAGTTCAGGTGGCTGCCTTGTCGGTTGCTTCTAACACTCTGTTGACTTCAAGTAAGGTTTTTGTTGGGATTTTTAGCGGTTCTGTAAGTATTATCTCAGAAGGTATTCATTCTGGAATTGACTTATTAGCAGCAATCATTGCTCTTTTTGCAGTAAACGAATCAGGAAAACCAGCGGATGAGCAACATGAATATGGACACGGTAAAATCGAGAATGTGTCTGGCACCGTCGAAGCTGTCCTGATTTTCGTAGCAGCGATTTGGATTATTATTGAGGCTGTCAAGAAAATCGAAGAGGGAGTAAAAGTAGAAAATCTTGAGTTAGGGCTTATTGTCATGGGGATTTCAGTTGTAGCAAATATTATAGTTTCTACCATGCTTTTGAAGGTTGCCAAAAAAACTGATTCTGTCGCGTTAGAGGCTGATGGACGACATCTTCGTACAGATGTCTACACTTCGGCAGGGGTTTTTATTGGTCTATTGTTGATAAAAATAACGGGTTGGACGATGTTTGATCCCCTAGTGGCGATTGCTGTTGCTCTCTTAATTTGCAAAGCTGCCTTTGATTTAACCAAAGAGGCTTTTATGCCGTTGGTTGATGTTAGCTTACCCGCCGTTGAACGTGAGATAATTATAAATATCATTAATACACATTCTAAGAAAGTTGTGGAGTTTCATAAGTTGCGAACAAGGCGTGCCGGTGCTGAAAGACACATTGATTTGCACTTGGTCGTTCCTAAAAATACTTCTGTCGAGGCGGTTCATGAACTGTGTAACCAGATAGAAAAGGAAATTCACCAACAATTACGGATGGCTCATGTGCTTATTCATGCTGAACCGTGTACGGATCGCAATGTACCGTGTGATAAATTTAAGGAATTTGAGCAAGAGTGTGGACAGTGTGAGGAAAATAAAAAGTGAAACAAAGCTGGTTATTGCCTAAAACTACGGGTCTGAAAGCTCTTTTATTCAGTGAAACACTGGCTGTATCTCCTGTGGTGGCGGATATTTTGGTGCAACGTGGTTTGCGAGAAGTTAGAGAGGCAGTGGATTATCTTCGCCCGACAATGTTAAGTCTCGCTTCACCCTTTTGTTTTAAGGATATGTCTCGGGTTATCGACCGTTTGACAAGGGCTTTGAAGAGCGGCGAGAAAGTACTTGTTCACGGCGATTATGATGTAGACGGAGTCACAAGTACGGCCTTGCTCTATAAGACACTGATTGATCTGGGGTTTAGTGCTGTAACCTATATACCGCATAGACAAGAAGAAGGCTACGGCTTACATCGGGAAACGATTGAAAAGGCTGCTCAAGCGGGTGTTAAGGTAATTATCACGGTGGATTGTGGGATTACGGCTGTTGAAGAGATTGAGTTTGCTAAAGAATTGGGTTTGGAGGTGATTATCACTGATCATCATGAACCACCCAAACTGCTTCCAGCGGCCTATGCCATTATTAATCCGAAAGTGCAAGATAGTGGTTATCCTTTTCTTGAACTAGCTGGGGTTGGAGTAGCTTTTAAAGTTGCTCAGGCTCTCTTGCGGGGGCTTAAAACTCCTAAGGTAGGGTTACAAGCCCAAAAAGGGCTCTTGGATCTTGTGGCTTTGGGAACCGTTGCCGATGTTGTTCCTTTAATAGGAGAAAATCGCATTTTAGTATATCATGGTTTAAAGCAAATGGAGGGTACTTCGAATCTCGGTTTAGAGGCTCTCTTAACTGAATGTGGTCTGCATGATAAAACCCTAAAAGCAGGAACGGTGGCCTTTACTTTGGCCCCACGGATCAATGCAGCCGGTCGTATGGATAGTGCACGTCCAGGTTTAGAATTATTATTAACGGAAAATCCAGAGCGGGCTAAAGAATTAGCTCGGAAATTATCTAAAGAAAATGCCTTCCGTCAAACTACGGAGAAGGAAATACTTGCTGAAGCGCTTGAACAACTCGAGAAGGGAGAGCTTCCACGGGTGATTGTCTTGGCCTCGGCTGCTTGGCATCATGGTGTGATTGGCATTGTCGCTTCACGTCTTGTGGAGCGCTATCATCGCCCGGTGTTTATGATTTCGATAGTGGGCGAGCTAGCTAAAGGTTCGGCTAGGGGGATTCCCGGCTATCATGTACTGGAACAACTAGGCGTCCAAGCGGAGCGGTTAGAGAGGTTTGGCGGTCACCGTCAGGCGGCTGGCTTCTCCCTAGCATCTGAGGCTATTCCAGGCTTAAAGGAAGGTCTTAACGCTGAAGCCCACAAGTTGCGAGATGAGGTCTTTCAAAAGGTGTTGACCGTTGATCGTCTGGTAGACTTCTCGATGCTCACGGAGTCTCTCCAACAAGAATTAGAACAACTTGCACCTTTTGGTTTTGGTAATCCTGGGCCAGTTTTAGCGGCGCGACAACTTCCGATTTACAAAATAAGTAAAGTGGGAAAAGACGGTAGCCATTTAAAACTCCATATAGGGCCTAAAGGTGTTTTAGAGGGAATGGCCTTTCGTCAGGGTGAACGATTAAGTGAATTACTAGCTTGTCCTCAGCTTGATTTGGCGTTTAGTTTGGACATCAATACGTTTCAAGGTCGTCAACAACTTCAGTTATTGATCAAGGATGTTCAGGATAAGGTCGTTGTACACGACGGGGAACTAGCTAAGGAGCTATTACCTAGCTCTCCAAGTGAGGAAGGGTCAGACCGTTGTGCGGCGCTAGAAACTGCTGCAGGCCTTGAGCTGGACACTTCTATGGCTACTCAGATTTTTGAAGGGTTGGATTGGCGCAAACAGGAGCGAGGCAACTGGTTTCAAAAAGTTTTAACAAGGGTGGAGAATGACCCCATAAGTCCAAATGTTGCCCAAAGGACGGTTATTTGGGATTCATCAGTCGCAAAACTTTTTAGTTTTAGGGATTTTTTCCAGAATAATAAGAGTGCTGGAACTAAAACAAAAGGTCGATTGCTCGAAGATAGTTGCATTAGTTCTCAAGTTTTAGGTATAATTGTTGGAATACCCCTTACAAGAGATGATTTTAGGCTTGGGATAGAAACTGTGCTAAGTTTGGGGGTTCAGCAGATAGCCTTGGCAGAGTTTGAGTTAACCACAGAGCAGGTGCTACAGAGACGATGCGGTTACCTTTCTCGCGAGGAGTTGATCCAAGACTATCGATTCTTTTTAAACTTAGCCAAACATCAAAACCCATTCTTTTGGACACCCCTTAAAAATGAACAAAATACTCTGGAAGCCTTGAAAATTTTCGAGGAATTGGGTTTTGTGCGTTACATGGGTGGTGCAACTACGTTTGTGCTTGAATTGTTACCGTCAGATCAAAAACTGAATCTAGAATGTTCTCTGCGCTACGCTAGCGCAAAAAGGTATTGGGAAAGCACAAATCAATTTCAAAAGGAGCTTAAAGACTCTTCTTGGAAATCTTTAATGCTTTCAATCGAGAGTATGAGGGTGAAATAAAATGACCCCAGAGGAGCTGAATGAAAAACTAAAGAATGTACTTCCGCCAGCTCAATTACCAAAAATCGAGCGGGCTTATCAGTTTGCTGCTGATGCTCATCATGGACAACATCGGAACTCCGGGGAAGATTACATTCAACACCCTCTAGAAGTAGCCATGATCCTAGTTGACCTAGAGTTAGATCAGCCGACGATTATTGCGGCCTTGCTCCATGATATTATTGAAGATACTGATTATAATTTTGTGGATATAGAGAAAGAGTTTGGTTCTGAGGTAGCCCTTTTAGTGGATGGAGTCACTAAACTCGGACGGATCGAGTATAAAAGCAAGGTAGAACTTCAAGTCGAGAACCTGCGCAAGATGTTTTTAGCTATGGCGAAGGATATCCGCGTGATTCTGATTAAATTGGCTGATCGTCTTCACAATATGAGGACTTTAAAATATCATTGCTTAGAAAAACAAAAAGAAATTGCTCAGGAAACGTTAGAGATTTTTGCGCCCTTAGCTGATCGCCTAGGGATCTTTAGAATTAAATGGGAATTGGAAGATCTTTCGTTTCGCTATCTTAAACCAGAGGAGTATTATGATTTAGTTGAAGGAATAGCTCTTAAACGACGTGAACGTGAGGCTCAAATTAATGAGGTTATCGTACAATTGAAATTACGTCTAGACGAAATTGGGATTAACGCGGACATCGCCGGGCGGCCGAAACATTTCTATAGCATCTACCGCAAAATGGTCACTCAAAATAAAGAATTAAGCGAGATCTACGATTTGACGGCAGTACGAGTCATTGTAGATTCAGTCAACGACTGTTATGGAGCTTTGGGTATCGTTCACACACTTTGGAAACCTATTCCTGGTCGATTTAAAGATTATATTGCTATGCCAAAACCGAATATGTATCAATCCTTGCATTCTACTTTGATTGGAGCCCATGGCGAACCGTTTGAGATTCAAATTCGTACCTGGGAGATGCATCGCACCTCGGATTATGGGATTGCTGCTCATTGGAAATACAAAGAAGGTTCGAAACAGGGTGCTAATAATTTTGATCAAAAGCTTTCTTGGTTACGTCAACTCTTAGAATGGCAACATGAATCCCGCGATGCGGGTGAATTTATGGAGTCTTTGAAAATAGATTTGTTTGCCGATACGGTGTTTGTGTTTACACCTAAAGGGGATGTCGTGGAACTTCCTAAGGACTCCTGCCCGATTGATTTTGCCTATCGAGTCCACACGGATGTAGGCCATCGTTGTATTGGGGCCAAGATCAATAGTCGCATTGTACCCTTGGATACAAAACTTAGTAATGGAGATATTTTAGAAATTTTGACCGCTAAACAGGGTAATGGACCAAGTCGTGATTGGTTGTCTATCGTTAAGACCTCGCAGGCAAAGAACCGTATCCGTGCTTGGTTTAAAAAAGAGCTAAGAGAAGATAATATTATCAGAGGGCGGGAGAGTCTAGAACGGGAAGTACGCAAACTTGGACTCGATCCAGCCAATGTGCTGAAAAACGAGGATGTCTTGGCCTTGGCAAAAGCACATAATATTCAAGGGATTGACGATCTCTACTCGGTTATCGGGGATGGGGCCATCACTGCTAATAAAGTGCTTGCCCGACTGCGTGAAGAAATTGCTAAAGAAGAACGAGAAAGACAACAGTTAGACGCTTTTCAACATGGCGAAACTAAAACAAACAGTTCCTATGGGAAAGCGTCTCAGGGAGTACGGGTAAAAGGCGTAGATAATGTTTTGGTGCGTTTTTCACGATGTTGCAATCCTTTGCCTGGTGACGAAATAACAGGCTATATCACTCGTGGTCGTGGCGTTTCCATTCATCGGAGGGATTGTGAGAATGTCCATAAGAATTCTCAGGAAGAGCAAAACCGCGTTGTTGAAGTTAAGTGGGATGAAAAGACAGAATCGAATTATTCAGTAGATGTCCAAATTTTTGGTGGGGATCGGGCACGTTTGGTTACTGAGGTGATGAATGTGGTTGCTGATACGCGCACACATATTTTGGGGATTAATGCCCGTGTTGGCAAAGATAAACAAGCCAATATTCTTCTTAGTATAGAAATTCGAGATTTAGATCATCTCAATCATATCCTGCAAAAGATTCGCAAGGTTAAGGATGTATCGTTTGTAGAAAGGATCCATGCTGGAGGGAATTAAATTTCAATAGGAAAAAATAAAAAGGGATCAAATTTTACCGAAAAAATATGTATAGGGGGTTACAAAGATGATTGATAAACGTGCGGTGGGAATGATTGGGGCTAATTGTTATCTTTTTGTTTGTGATGAGACGAAAAAGGCGGTACTTATTGATCCAGGGGCAGAAGGACAGAAACTTTATCGTTGGGTTACAGAAAAAGGAGTCGAGGTTGAATATATTCTGATTACTCATGGTCATGCTGACCATATTGAGGCTGTGGATGAACTGCGAGATTTACTGGGGGCTAAGGTGGCGATTCACTCAGCCGATGCTGAAATGCTCACAGATGGGGAGAAAAATTTATCGGGTTTGTTAGGCAAGTCGTTAGCTTACAAGCCTGCAGATATTCTTCTTAAAGATGGAGATGTCTTAACCGTGGGT
>JBAQMG010000073.1:0-5578 GCA_049302575.1 Desulfitobacteriaceae bacterium
GTAAACAGTTGATCTCCATTGCTCGACACAATCCCCTCCGTCCCGTCGGGAATTGTGTCGGGGTCGTACCCTGACACACTGACACAACGGCAAACTATTCTGATAATTTAGCAGTGACGGAATGCTCATTATAGGACTCGGATATGAGCCAAATTTAAGGCTAGCTTTTATTCTTACGAAAAACTGAACATTGCAGTTGACAAAATAAGTAAACTCGTCTAATATAAAGTTATATTTTACTTTAGACGAGGTGTTTGCTTGTGTATATACAAAGAGCGCTAGAAGATACTGTCCGAAAAGCATCAGCATCATTTCCCGTGATGCTTGTAACCGGCCCGCGCCAGGTAGGAAAATCGACGATGCTCGAAAGATTGGCAGAGCCTAACCGCAAAATCGTGACCTTGGACGATCCGGATATCCGATACCTAGCAAAGAGTGATCCTGCATTATTTTTGCAAAGATATACACCGCCTGTTTTGATTGATGAAATCCAATATGCTGCTGCCGAATTATTTCCGTATATCAAAATGGCTGTTGATAAATCAAAGCGTAATGGGGATTTTTGGATCACCGGATCACAGGCATTTGTCATGATGCAGAATGTCAGCGAATCCCTTGCAGGTCGCGTCGGGATTATTAACTTATTGGGTTTATCGACTAATGAAATCAATGCAGTCTCATCCGAAGTATTTACGACAGACTCGGATAGGCTGATGAAACGCATCGAAAAGGCTAAGAAGTTTGATATTAATAGCCTGTATTTCCGCATCTTTAAAGGCTCCATGCCGAAGCTCTATGCGGATAATAATGTAGACCTTGAAATGTATTATCGCTCCTATATCGATAGTTACCTTAAACGTGACATAAAGGATTTGACACAGGTTGCAGATGAAATGGCTTTCTACAATTTCATGACTGTCGTTGCGGCAAGAACAGCAAAGCCTGTTGTTTATGACGAAATCGCCCGCGAATGTGGCATATCATCTCCTACAGCAAAGAAATGGCTTTCCATCCTCATGTCATCCCACATCATCGCACTAGTCCAGCCGTATTACAACAACCTCTTAAAGCGAGTCACAAAGACGCCGATGCTTCACTTCCTTGATACAGGTCTTTGCGCCCATCTCTTGAAATGGGGTAATCCCGAAGCCCTGGAAAGAGGGGCTATGTCCGGGGCATTCTTCGAGAGTTATGTTTTTTCGGAGATTTACAAGAGCTACCTGAACGCAGGAAAGGAACCGCCCATATATTATTACCGTGACAAGGATAAGAAGGAAATTGATCTGATAATCTACGAGAACGGAGCGCTTTATCCCATCGAAATCAAAAAATCAGCTTCCCCCAGCAAGGATGCCATTAAGCATTTTGGTGTGTTAGAATCCGTTACAGAACCAGAAAATTTCGGTGAACTTTCTCAGACAAAAATGAAAATCGGGAACGGCGCGGTCGTCTGTATGGCAAATGATCTGCTTCCCATCGATGCAAAGAACTGGTATGTTCCCGCATGGATGATCTAATTTAAGAAAGTAGCGCTCGGTCGGGGACGGTGCCAAAAGTGCTCGACACAATCCCCTCCGGGAATTGTGTCGGGGTCGTACCGTGCGCCAAACTAAGGGTGTATCATCTAGCGGGTGGGAATCCCGTCAAAACAAGGTTCAGCCAACCAATTTGTAGCGAGTCTTGAGATGCACAGGGTGACCAGTGCATCTAAGCGTAGACAGCAAACGAGCAGGCCGGAAGCGAAAGCTGAAGTGATTGAGCCCCGTAATCACCTAAATGGGTAGGCTGATGTCGTGGTACGGGCAGAAAGCAACATCACACGTTTTGTAAAGGCGAGAAACGTGGGGCTCCCCGGGGTCGTAGAGCCTGGCATGTTCGACAATAGGATGATGCATCAACTTGGGAGACCTTACCGCTCTTCATAATGGAGTATGGCTAACAAGCGATAATAAAGTAAGAAAGCCAAATGGCAAAGGTAAGGAGTCGGATCACGGCATACTACTGATGAAGCGGAGTAATGTCCGTGGAGGGAAGGCTGTGACATTTCATCGTCCCTGTTAGGGACACGCGAACTACACAAACGGAGGTAGGAAATCGTGCTCACGAAACTTGCAGGGATAACAGAGGTAGCCAAACACAGACCTAAGGAAAAGTTTACGTCTTTAGCCCACCTGATCAACGTGGAACTGCTGCGGATCTGCCATAACGGAATGGATGGCAACAAGGCCGTAGGAATCGACAAGGTAACCAAGGAAGCATACAGCGAAAATTTGGAGGATAATCTTGCCGACCTGATTGCGCGGATGAAACGCCAAGCGTATCATCCCCAACCAGTGAAGCGGGTGCACATTCCGAAACCAGGAAGCGACAAGAAACGACCGCTGGGTATATTATCCTATGAGGATAAACTTGTACAAGCAGCCCTAGCGAAAATTCTCAGCGCGATCTACGAGCTGGAATTCCTTAATTTCTCGTTTGGCTTTCGGCCTCATCGAAGCTGCCATGATGTGTTGCGCGCGTTAAACGAAGTTCTGTGCTCGCCTCGCTCCGCTCGATAGGGGACTCTCCGCTCGATAGGGGACTGGTACTTCCCGAATATTGTCGAACCAGTTTTGGGTCTTATCCCAACATAAATTAGACGCAATTTACTAGGATTCATAAGACTGGCCTGAACGAGGGGCTCTAACTTACCGGAATGTGCGTTATCGGATCCAATATCAAGATTTGTCTTGAAACTGGCTTGCAAAGAATTTCGGGAGCCTGTATTATGCCTTGAGCTCGTGGACAATTCCTCTGTATTTGTCCATAGAAACATGGTGCAATATGGGTATAGACGTTTGGAGAGGTGATTAGGATATGAATTCTCATGAAAAGTTTAAGTATTGGGAAAGCAAAGCTACATACGATCTTGAAACTGCAAGAGTTATGTTGCAAACAGGAAGACATCTATACGTAGTGTTTATGGCCCAGCAAGCTACCGAAAAGCTCGTTAAAGGGCTTTATGTTTTATATATTGATCGAGAACCAACTCGAACTCATAATATTTGGTTGATTTTCATGGAGTTAATGGAAGTGGAGCAATTCAATGAAGCTGGATATCCTGCTTTTGTTAAAGCGCAGGAATATAAACCGTTCTTTTCAGATTTACTGTTTTATTACATTGCTGAAAGGTATCCTGATTATAAACGACAGCTATCCTCAAATATTACTGAAATAAAGGCTAAAGAGGTCCTGAATAAAACTGAGGAGGTGTTTGTATGGCTTCAATCCCTCAGCCAATTCAAGAAATAATATCTGATTATCTACAAAGGGTTGGTGATCAGATAAAAATTAATAAAGTTATACTATTTGGCTCATATGCAAAAGGACAATTTTCTAGCGATAGTGACATTGATCTGGCGGTGTTTTCAGACGACTTCATAGGGATGGAGCCTATTGAAAGGTTTAGGTTCTTGTTTTTACAAGCCGCGGATTATGGATTAGATTTACAACCGCTGCCGTTTATAATAAGCGATCTCGCGGAACCTGCTGGAATTGTGGCAGAGATATTACGTACTGGACAAGAAATCGCTATCACTAATTAATGCTCGACAAACCCTAAACAAATAAGGTTTGAGGAATTGGACAAAATTCTTTTACATTACGGTTTCGCTAGAAGACAACCCTCTGGAGGATCCAGTCACTATGTGCTCGATCACAATTCCTCCAGTTCCTTCCGTAATTGTGTAGGGGTCGTACCCTCAAACAACGGGAAAGTATTCTGACAATTTAACACACGCAACAACCTGACACATAACTAGGTAAACTCCAATACGCGGCAAGTAAGGTCTAACTAACCTATTAACAATACGCCACGCGAAAAAATGGTTTCTTATTAAATTTAAGTAGGTTGACATAGTAGCTTAGGGGGTCGATATCATTTTCTCAAAGAGGACTTGGTGGATATTCGTGATATTATGGTGCGTTATTATGCTCGACACAATCTCCTCCGTCCCGTCGGGAATTGTGCAGGGATTGTGCAGGGGTCGTACCCTGACACAACGGGGAACGATTCTGATTGCGCCAGGAAAGTCTGATAAAGGGGAATGCCGTTGGGCTGAAACCTTTTGTGGAACCTAGCAGGTAGGAAGTGACCTGACCGGTAAAGTTTGGTCAACAACCGGAAGCGAGTCTTGCATGTTAGGAAAGTGATTTCTAGCGTGAAGCGTAGACAGCAAGTGCAAAAGCTGTGTGATTGAGCCTCGAAAACCTTTTCGTTGGAGCTTTTGTTTTTACCAGATCAGGAGCAGTACAAGGGTACTTTATAGACCTAGTGCCGTTGTCCGACCAGGGTGGAGCAGCCGTCAAGGCTGAGAATCTAATGGAGTGAAAGTCTCCTGTCACCAATTGACCTGATTCGGGTGACTAGCTTATCCAATGCGTGAGGAGGTAACGAATCACGTTCTGCTTGGACGAAAAAGCCGCGGCGGCCCATATTACATTGGGAATAGAGGGTCGGAACAGACGGTGCGGCGAGCAAATATTGAGGTCAGAAGGATTAACGAATACTGCAGCCCCGAAATGGACACCCTTCTGAATCTGTTGAAGGGATTTTGCGTAGCGCCGACCCAGTGCCCTAGTGGGGAAGGCCGAAGCTTTGTGGGAAGAAACGGTTAAGTGCACCACAAAGGCAGCCGGGGTAGGGGTTCTGACATCAATAGAAGGATTCACAGAGATAACGACGGGAAGGTCCTACTTCCAGCTGGGTGGCAACAACCAGCAAAGACTCATTTTATAGGGACAACCGAAATAAGTGAGAGGATTTAGGATTGGCGCATGAGGTAGTAGTAGCGATGAGAGAAGGGTAACGTCTTCTTAAGTACAAGAAAATTGTACTTTCAACTAGGTAACACCTGGTTGAAGCAAAGGACCTCTGGGCACTTGGGGGCCTCAGAGAACGCAGTACATCGAGACTGATGACGTATCTCTTAAACGAAGGCTAACTTTTGAGCAAACTAGATAACCAATGGGCGAATATGAGTGTCAGCATTTAAACCTAGGGGTATATAGGAAGGCGAAAGGGATACACCCAAGGTCAGAACCGGACTCGGGAAATCCGACTGTCCGGGATCGCAGGGAGGCTCTGGGAAACGTGGCCTGCATTGGAAGGTGCGCGCGCCCAGTTTCTATTCCGACCGTTTCTTGATTTCGTTATAGATATTTTCGTAATCCGGCTCCGATTTGGCATACTTTTTTGCTGCAGTCGGGTACAGCAATGCTGTAATTTCCTCAGTGGTCATGGATTGCGCCTTTTCGAAGGTGAGGCTAGCCTCCCTGCAACGTTTCAGCACCTCACCAATAGTTGATCGGGCACATTTGGCACTCTCCTTGATCTTGGTCTGGGGATGCCCCATTTCGGACAATCTGAGAATCTCAAGGATTTTCATTGAACTTTCACACCTCACTTACTCGCCTCCTTACATATAGTTACTAACTAATTGTAAGGGGATTTGTACCTGAGGTGACTGAATTGGTCCGGATTTATTTGACTGAATTGATCCGGACTTACATGACTGAATCAGTCCGGAATATGCACAGC
>JBAQMG010000074.1:0-2443 GCA_049302575.1 Desulfitobacteriaceae bacterium
AGTCAAAGCCAGACAAGATAACGTTTGCAGATCACTCAATATATCCCTTGAAGAATGGTTCGAGACTGCCTTGAAAGCATCGGAATTCGATGTGCTGGTGAAGTTTCAGAATAATCCAGAAGACCAAACTTCGTGGATTTGGGACGAGAAGTTGTGTCAATTTGTTAGGCGTTCTGAGGTTGAATAAACTCTGCGGATCGCGGGAATGTGTCCGAAATGCATACATGAGGAAATAATATGCTAGTTTGGAACTAGCAATTCGCTAAGTGTTTTTTGAGGTGGTTTCAATGAGTGAATATATAGTAATTAACCAAAAATTTAGAAAACCTGAAAATTCAAATCAGAAAATTTTTAGGTATATGGATTATCGTAAATTTAAAGATTTAATTAAAAGAAGCGAATTATATTTTTCTCGTATTGATAAGCAAGAAGATGATCATGAAGGTAAACTTTTGATAGCACCACCTTTTTCTGATGTGGAGTATTTTAGGAAGCCATATGAAGGATTGAGAAAAAATACTTATATTAATTGTTGGCGTATGGATGATAACATAAGTAGTGACATGGGTGTATGGGACGCATATTGCGAAGATATTAATCATTCAGTTGCAATTGAATCAACATATGGGAGATTATGTAATAGCATTATCTTGAGCATTCGAGAAATTTATATTGGAATGGTGGAATATGATTATAATGAAAATAAACTGAAAGAAGAAATGGATTATATTTATATGTTTAAGCATCCAGATTATACAAAAGAATCTGAATTGAGAGCTGTAATTCCATTGGGATCTTATGTATATTCACAAGAAGAAATTAATCCTGGTGCTGTACCAGATGACCATATGTATGTATTAATTAACCTTAATACATTGATCACCAAAGTGCATGTATCGCCAAAAGCTTCAGTTTATTTTGATAATATGGTTAATGCAATAATATCGAAGTGTCGAAGGTAAATAGGATTAGTATTACCAATTCCACGTTGGTTACTAAAGAATTTCGTTATCAGTTGTTAGTTTGAAATGCTTCGATAAAGTGCCATTTGCAATATCTGGTTTGGAATATCATGGCGAACTAAGCAAATATTTCTGCTATAATAAAATAAGAATTCTCGAACTGAAGTTCAATCTTCAGTTCTTTCATTATAGGGGGTCAGCATTGATGAAGGCCAAACAGATTAAAATGTATAGCTTTGGAAGATCAATTATCAAAGACGGAATTATAGCTTCCGATAACTTGGATGATTATATCGTAACTTTAACAGAAAGCTTTCTCACGATAGCTTACGAACGTTACAAAAATATAAAGCTAGAAGACGGGCAACTTATAGAAGAAATAATAAAAGTGCTGCTCCCTAATAAAGAGGAAGAAGCAAAAGAAGAATGGGATCATGGATTAAAATTTAATGATCAGATATATTTTGCTTGGTTTGCAACTCCAAATGGTATGAAGCAAGAAAATTTGAGGGGTAAATGTGAGACATTCTTTATTAGGGAAGACTTTGTCAACTTCGCTACAGAATTTGAAGCTTTAATCTCTCTGGGTAAATTTAAGGAGATAGAAAACAGCAAAGCTGAGATCTGCATAAATAAGGACGTTCTCAGCCGTCTCTCATTAGGCGTTAGTAATTCTCATATGGCTGGCGATATGCCGGATCTAATTGTATTGCCACAACCGCTTTTTCATATTATCAAGGATTATAAAACCATTGAAAAGTTTACGGAGCAAGTTGAAGATAAAAAAGCAAAAATGAAAGACCAAGTGAATTACAATTTGGTCGATTACCATTTTGAAGATGATATCGATGTGTTCGATGGAGGAGCCATTGCGACCCCAAAGGTATTTAATCAGATACAAAATGAACTTAAGCTAGACTATCCTGTTGATTTTGCTATTATCAGAGGCTACGGAATTGGCATCAAAGGCATGATCACGAGGTTCAATATTATTAAATACTTAAACGTTTTCCATAAATGGGATACCGAATATTGTAAATAAGTAGATGATAAATTTTATCTGTTGGATTTTTGGAATGAGTGGCAAGAGGTCACTGACAATACCATGCTATTAAATGAGTCCATGGTTAAACTAGCCAAGTATTATAAACTTGATAATAGTGAAAATATGGGGACTTATCAAGCAAGGGTTGCCAGTGTTGACCCCAAATATAAAGACATTATCGGAAAGCTCTATGTCACAAAGTGTCGGCGCTCACTTTACCTGACGGTAAAGTAGCGTTTTTTTCTTGCGCAATATAGCGGTCATATTAGATAATGATAGGTGTGTGGTTATACATGGTACATGCCAATTGCATACTACTGTGAGGGGGAGCCATTTATTTCGGTGATGAGTGTGCCACCTTTCCGGTGAATTAAACCATGAATACCGTAATTAACAATAAGGTACGTTCCTTAGTAGCAGGGGTTGTGGAGAGTGT
>JBAQMG010000075.1:0-33956 GCA_049302575.1 Desulfitobacteriaceae bacterium
AATCTGAGCCTTATCAGAAACAGCAACCTCATCCGTACCTAAACTAGGTGTTTTTCCGTTGATCTGTGCTATCCGATTTATAGCCTTTACAGTAATAATCGAAGACGGCGATATTCCGTCAACTTTCATTAAACTCACCTCAACCTGTTTTCTATTTTCTAATCTTTATTTTCTAATCTCTAAATTGGTTATCGTAAACTTTTATCAAAACCTAAAGTGAAATTTTGATTTCTTACCTACTAAACTGAAATTTACTATAATATGCGTAAAATCTGCTTTTAAAATTAAGCTGCCTTACGCTCATTTTGACAACCTTTACTATTTTCCTGCCGAAGAAATATAAAGTTATAGCCACTTAGACACTTTTCTTGTATAATATTCACGAAACGCTTTGGACTACTATTATTTTCAACTTGACTATATCGACTGAAATACCAGATTATGCAAAAAGGAGGGAGCCGCACTTTACCGTTATCTGTCAGTGTGCGGCGTAAAAATGGATTTATCAACTGTTTTAGGTATTATACTTGGGCTAGGCGGTCTTATTTTAGGTTTTGTACTGGAAAAAGGTGATCCCTTTACTCTATTACAAGGACCCGCCGCAATCATCGTATTTGGTGGCACTGCCGGTGCTGTTATGGCCAGTTTTCCTATGGCTGACTTAAAGAACATCACTCATTGGTTCAGAATTGCTTTTGTAAACAAGTCCTTCGGCACCGCTGAAGCCTATGAAACTTTAATACGTTTCGCCGAAAAAGCTCGTCGAGAAGGTCTCCTCAGTTTAGAACAAGAACTGGAAACTGTAACTGACCGTTTTACGCGCCAAGGTATGCAATTAGTCATTGACGGTACTGATCCGGAAATTACGCGGGAAATTCTCGAGTCCAATATCACCGTTCTAGAAAATCGCCACAAAATGGGGATCCACGTCTTCGAAGCCGCCGGAGGATACTCGCCCACCATGGGTATCATCGGGACGGTTATGGGACTCATTCACGTACTAGGCAATCTCTCAGATCCCAGTAAATTGTCAGGTGCTATTGCTGGAGCCTTTATTGCCACGCTTTATGGTGTCGGTGCCGCCAATCTTCTCTGGTTACCGATTGCTACAAAACTCAAAAGTAAAGATCATGCAGAAGTTGCCTCTATGGAAATGATTTTAGATGGTATCATTTCCATCCAAGCTGGTGAGAACCCTGCTATTTTAAAGGAAAAACTAAAAACCCATCTCGGAAATATCCTGGAACCCAAAGAAAAGACTGATCAAGAATAGTAAAGCAGGGTGATAATCAAGATGGGTAGAAAAAAAACTCCCGAGGCCGAAAAAGAAAACGGGGAACGTTGGCTCCTTACCTATTCAGACCTTATTACTCTTTTGATGATTTTTTTCATCGTTCTCTACTCAATGAGTAATATCGATGCCCAAAAATTCCGCGCTATGGCCGATTCCTTAAATAAAGCCATGGGAGGGGGAACGCCTGCCAAAATGGAAATTTCTACTGATCTGACAGGGCCAGCCGTGATTCCTCAATATGCTAATAAACCTCAAACTGATACTGCTGATACGACCCCCGACAATAAGACGAGTTCAGGCAATGCGACTCAGGAAAGCCTGACTATTGAACAAATTAAGCAGAACTTGGATAAATACGCTAAGGACAACGGTGTTCAAACTACACTTGTCTCCTCTATCGAAGAACGCGGACTTGTTGTCAGCATTAAAGATACTTTGCTTTTCGATAGTGGATCCTCCGTGGTTACCCCTAAGGCTCACGAAATACTCAATAAAATCAGTAAGGTTTTATCAGTCGCCGTCAATTATATCAAAGTAGAAGGACATACCGATAACGTCCCTATCAACACAGCCCACTTTCCCAGTAATTGGGATCTCTCCGTAATACGTGCCACTAATGTACTCCAAATTATGGCTGGAGAAGGCGGTATCTCGCCTGATCGACTTTCAGCAACCGGGTATGGTGAATACCGTCCCCTCTCTTCTAACAGCGACGAGGCTGGACGTGCTAAAAACCGCAGAGTTGATCTAGTTATCTTACGTACAAAATATGATGTTACCGAGCCTAGTAAACAATCTGTGATCGTTCCTTGACAGAAATCAGAGGCCAAACTCGATGCTCGAGGTTCGAAGCGCGATGTTCGAGATTTTGTATATCGAGAAGCAGAGGTCGGAGGCCTAATCGGAGGTCAGAGGTTATAAGCTGGAGATCAGATGAAAGCATGTTTCCTAACACCTTCTATCATGCGCTAGGGATTAATTTCTTAAAGGAGTACCTCTATGCCATTACGAATTGACGGAACACATCAAGCGGAATCGCTCACTCGTGAAGCATCGTCTCCGGTGTACCCGAACGGGATAGAGTTTAACAAAACACTATCCGGGGCCCAAAAAATCCAACGTCAGGAATTGGTTGAATTTCTCAATCGTTTAGAGATCCAGGGTAATAAACTAACTACCTCTCTCTCCTTGCGTGATTTAGCCGACTTTAAGGCAATGGTGAAATCATTTCTACGTTCAACCTTTGGTCAAAGTCGATCTCTTCAAGAAAATTCTTTTTGGGATTATAGCGGTCGACCTAAAGTTTTAGCTAAAGTCACCAGAATCGACCGAGAACTTGAGGATTTAGGACGGAAGATTTTGGATAAACAAACTAAGTCTATGGATATTCTCGCCAAGATTGATGAAATCCGTGGTCTAATTGTTGATTTATTTGCTTAATAGGCTTCGAAACATTGTTAGCTGAAAATGAGGTGCTCAATGAATTATTCCTCTGTACCAAATACCTATGAAGGATTTGTCAAGGCTTTCCACCCCAAAAGTGGTCTGGATCTAAATTTTTATAAACAGAATCAGATGCAACGACGCATCTTAAGTTTTATTAACTCCCATGGATACAAAACCTATCCAGAGTTTTTAAAAGTCATAGATGAAGATAAAGAGCTGTACGATGCTTTTTTTAAACATTTAACAATCAATGTTTCTCAATTTTTCAGAGATGCTAATCAATGGTCAATTCTACGTGAGACTATCCTGCCAAAAATTTTAGCCAGCAAACCTTCACTCAAGCTTTGGAGTGCTGGATGTTCCAGCGGGCAAGAACCCTACTCCCTAGCAATAACATTAGTTGAATACTTCCCCCATATCAGTTTTACTATTACTGCCTCAGATATCGATCCCAATATATTACATCAGGCCAAAATAGGCCTCTACAAGCAAAATGATTTTGTCAGTACACCGCCAGCACTCTTACAAAAATATTTCACAACCACTGATAAAGGTTATCAGATTAATGATAATATCAAACGCCATGTAACCTTTTTAAAACAGAATCTACTAACGGATCGGTTTGAGTCTGGCTTTGATTTCGTTGCCTGCCGAAATGTTGTTATTTATTTTACAGAAGAAGCCAAAGAACTGCTTTACAAGAAGTTCAAGGATTCCCTTCGTCCCGGAGGGATTCTATTTACAGGTAGTACTGAACATCTTTTCGGTATGAATCATTTATGTTTAAAACCCGTAAGTTCCTTCTTTTATCAAAAACAAATTTAAGCATTTGCTGCCAATTTCTTGGTTTGTCATGACTAATCTCTAACCGTTTATACATCAAATTTTTATCGGGTAGTTTTATTTGCTTAACTAATTTTCTTTTTCAGAATAGCAACGTCTTTCTCAAGCGATTTCTGACCTTCTTCAAGTTTTCTAACATCTAGTGATAAATCTTTTATTACAGTTGAATGCAAACTAATCTCCTTTTTAAGATCATCTGATATATTGTTCAATTTCCGATTAAGTTCTTCGTACTGACTTTTTTGAACTTATACAATTATTCTCATATCCGACTGCATCGATTCAAGGCTAATGGAATTCTGGGTTACTTTCTTATCCATCGATTCTAGGTTAATCGAATTCTGAGTTAATTTCTTATCCAACGATTCTAGGTTAATCGAATTCTGAGTTACTTTCTCATCCATCGATTCTAACTTACCAAGAATTATTCCAAACATTTCTTTTATTTCGACATCCATTAACAAATCACACCTTTTATAAAAAACTTACCTTCTAATTATACCATACCGAAATCAATCCTTGGAATGAAATTTTCCTTTTATTTTGACATTTTAACCTAATGACTGATTGTATTACCTATCGTTTTGGGTTGAAGGAATAGCCCTTGCTCTTATCCGCTGAATAAGAACGGTTGAATAATCTTACTTCTTGATTGGAAGTCCTTTCTGCATATCCAACTTTGCACCTTAGTCCGAGAGGTTTGTACTTTTATAAAGGACCTCGCTTAAAGCGAGGTCCTTTATAATTTGAAACCAGAGAATATTTCATTCTAAATATATATTCGCAATTAGATCGCTAAATCATTTCCTTTGACTATTGGACGTTCTTTTTGATAACAATCTATAAATTCTTCTAGTTTATAGGTAACACCTTTGCCTTTAATTTCCAAAGATACAAGTTGAGCTGTTGGATTATACCCGATGAATTTCATGCCAAGGTATTTGGCCATTTTAGAAAGTTCAATCCTCGTGCCTCTCCCGAAGTCCTTGAATTTCATCAATACCGCCCCTTTCGGTTAGGTTGGGTTATTGGGTGGTAAAGTAGTCAGGCTAACTGTCCTAACATTAACCCGATGTTCTTTATCACTATTTAATTGTGCGCTAAAAATGTAAATAAACCATAAATTGTCTTTTTAAGGCTGACTTGCCTAGGCTTTGTAATCCTTTTCAGCACCAAATTTAAGAGCCTTTCTTGAAATTATCATATCGCATCCTGGTTCAACTTTCAACTGTAGTTCAAGTTAAATGACCTATAAAAAGTTATTATTTACTCCCATAAAACCCCAATATACTTATCCCGATTAAAATAATTACGATTCCAATAACTTTAGGGAGTGTAAGAGCTTCTTGCAAAAACACTGTTCCGTAAATAATAACAAAAACATATCCTAGAGCAACTAAAGGATAAGCAAAGTTAAGTTGCCAACGAGAAATAATAACTAACCAAAGAATAGAACTTATCCCGAAACATATAAAACCCAAAAAAATCGTCGGAGTAAAAATTACCCCGAAAAGTTGACGCCAGATACTAACTATCGATACCTTACCGAAATGCAACATTCCTAAGCGAAACAAGAATTGGCCAGTTGCCCCTAAGAAAATAGAAAATAAAGCAATACCAAACGTTCTATAATCAGTTGCCGTCATTAATTTACTCCTTACTAGTTTACCATAAATCTACTTTACCAAAGTGAACTCGTTCAACTAAAGTTAAACATCGAGACTTCGGCGGGGGGAGTCTACCGCCCTTCGCCGCTTAAAATTTCTTTGTGGATAAGCGGCTTGGGCGAAACCCTACACTGTAGGTTTTCGTCACCGAAGCAGAGTACGTGATACCACTCCCGCTTGTAGGAATGGGAGTCATAGATTGGATCAATTCATATTATATACAGTTAATTCCTTATCTAATCTTGAGAAGAATTCCCTCACACCAATTCTATTTTTACTACAACCCTATCATTGGGTCGTAAGCATGTTTAGGAGCCCCTTGAAATTCAAAGGGCTCCTAATGTCTTTTTAGCGTACCGGTCAACACCTTAATCATTCTACAATGGTGTTGATTTCTAATAATTAACTAAGTAGTACGAAGTAAATCTATAAGCCGAGTTCTGTTCCTTCTTATCGAAGGTGATGATCATCTATCTCGAACTATCGTTACCGATAGCCTCTAGCGACCTTACCCGGGAACGAAGCGGGCAGCTTCATTGTTCCTCTATTCGGTCTTGCTCCAAGTGGGGTTTACATGGTCAGTCAGTCACCTAACTGCCGGTGAGCTCTTACCTCGCCTTTCCACCCTTACCCAGCACTCAGCGAGCCGAGTGCTGGGCGGTATCTCTCTGTTGCACTTTCCTTGGGGTTCCCCCCACTGGGCGTTACCCAGCACTCTGCCCTATGGAGCTCGGACTTTCCTCAGGAACAACCTTTCGGTTCTTGTCCCCGCGATCATCTAATTAACTTCGCTCAAACATCTTACTTCAAAAACAGTGTTCAGTCAAATGTTATAATAATTATTTTTTGGTTGATAATTCCTCAATTTCGTCATCAATATCCATAAGTGCTACTAACCATTTTGACCGATTATTGATGTCTGAAGTTAAATTTGTCATAACTTTATCGCGTTCTTTGAGCAGAATTTCCGAACGACTCATTGAATTTATCTCCTTTCAAAACAAGCTCAAACATTAGCTGTTTAATTTAGCGGATTGTTGACCGTTGACAGTAGGTTGTTGATTACGAAACGCTGATTATTGACTGTGAACCGTTTATTTTTGACTGTGAACCGTTTATTAAACACCGTTTATGACAATTTCTCAGTTTGTACGCCAGTCACGGTTTCATGATGACTGTTAGCTGCTCATTATTGACAGTTCACGGTTATTTAAGTTTAGTATAAAGTATCCAGATATTCTTTGTCAAGAATAATCTGAATAATTTTTGTAATTAAATTAAATGAAATATTATAACTCATACCCCAGAAAACGGGAATTTCAAATTGGGTATTTAATTCGATACCCTAACAAAAAAAGTGCTGACCAAAGGCGCATCTTTATTGTATGATAGTAGGCTCTTTCTCAAATGAGATGAAGAAAATATTGAGATCTACAGGTTTTCACATTATGATATACTATCAGGTCGGATTGGCAGTATATCATGTTGTACGCAGGAAAAAATATTTCTGTGAAAACCCCAATTGCCCGCATACCCGTTTTGTGGAACGGCTTTATAGAAGAAGTTAAGAAAGGCGCGAACCACAAAACTATGAGACATCCATAAAGGATGTCCGTCAATTGGTAAATGATGTGTATTACAAGGTGGCTATCGCTTCGATTTCTATTTCAGCATCAAGTGGGAGCTTTGCCACTTGGACTGTAGATCGAGCTGGATAGTTTTCTATAAAATATTGGGCATAGACTTCATTGACTGTTTTGAAATTATCCATGTTTTTTAGAAAAATCGTGGTCTTAACCACTTTGCTCAAGCTTGAACCAGCTTCTTCGAGAATAGCTTTTAGATTGTCTAAAGACTGTCCTGCCTGAGCTTCGATTCCCTCTACTAATTGTCCCGTTGCAGGGTTAAGGGGAATTTGACCGGAAACAAAGACTAATTCATTAAATTTATTTCCTTGGGAATACGGGCCGATAGCTTTGGGTGCACGCTCAGTACTAATAATTTCCTTTGACATATATTCACCTCAATTTATTATTTGGGATACGTACTTAAGTATATACTAAAAAACCATGCTCAAGTAAAGAAGAACATCAAAATAACCGTTCCTACGCTTCTGAAGGAAGTAGTAGTGCCGTCCCTTTGCTTCCCTAAGCCTCGCGTTCAAGACGGTGCACATGGAATGTGCCGTCTCCCAAGAAGAAAGCACAGAAACCATCCCTATGCTTCCTTCTTCGAACGCACCCCGTATCCCAACCCCGAGACGCAGTGTCACACAAGCGCGACGTCTTTACGTAAGCAGCTAGCAAACTCCGTGAAAGCAACCCCAGACACGGGGCAGCGCACAAGGACGTGCGCTGCCACCAATGCGCCAAGGAGGGCGCTTTTGGCGGGCACCCCGCTCCCCATAAACAAGAGCTTGAACGGCTAGTTTGCTCTGCGTCGTAAGCACCAAGCGCGGTGTCACACAAGTCGCTTCATAACTCGCTTCAAACTCTGCGTCGCACTCCCCTTAAGTCTCTGAACATCAATCGTCAGAAGTTGCCTGTTCTGCATCACTATTTGCCCATCAACCATGGTAAGACGCACGTCTGAGGAATGAGCCTGATACACCAACTGTGAATAAACATCCACCTGTTCATTGGGCCAGGTGTGTAAACCCTGCAGACTAACGACTGCTAAATCCGCTTTTTTCCCAACTTCCAAACTCCCCAAATCCTGTTCATGCCCTATGGCTCGTGCACCACCTAGGGTTGCCAGTTCAAAGACCTTTTTAGCCGGCATAACCGTCGGTCCATGTAAGGGTTTTTGAATCAAGGCGGCGTGACGCATCTCTTGGAAGCAGTCTAGGTTATTGTTGCAGGGTGCCCCATCCGCGCCCAGAGAAATTTCCGCTCCACGTTTCATGAGTTCTGGAATTGGTGCAATCCCTGAGGCCAGCTTTAGATTTGAAGAAGGGCAATGCGAAATCTGCGTTTTGCTCTGAACCAGGATTTCCTTTTCTGCTTCGTCTAACCAAATGCAGTGTGCTAGGATAAGTTTCGGACCGGTTAAGCCGACCTTATCCAAATAGATGATATTGCGCATCCCTCGCATGCTCTCCACAACTTGAATTTCCGCCTGATTTTCTGAAGCATGCGTATGCACAAAGGCATTTTTCTCGCGTGCTAGCCGCGAAACTTCCTTCAATAACGTATCAGTACAGGAAATAACAAAACGAGGCGTGAAAGCCACTTCGAGGCGGCCCTTCCCTTTACCATGATATTTCTCATACAAATCGACGCTTTTTTGCAAGGAATCGCCCGTCGTCTCCCGCAAAGAACGTGGAATATCCTTGTTGCAATCATCCATCATGACCTTCCCAGATAAGGCCCTCAAGCCACTGGAAAGGATAGCTTCAAAAGCTTGTTCCGTGTGATGTACGGTTTCCATATCCACAATCGTCGTTGTTCCGCCAAGGAACAATTCTCCAATCCCCAATAAAGCGGAATCATATAGGGATTCGGGATCATGCCCACCTTCCAGAGGCCAAATTTTTAGTTTAAGCCAATCCAGGAGTTGCAAATCATCGGCCTGTCCCCGAAACAACGTCTGACAAAGATGGATATGGGTTTGGATCAAGCCTGGAATAAGCAAATCTCCGTGGAGATCGATCACCTGATCTGCAGGTTGGTCTATGACTCCTCCGACCGTCACAATCTGTGAACCTTCCACCATCAAATCACCCTGGATTAGCTCACGTTGGGCATTCATAGTGACAATCTTGGCATTTTTAAAGAGAATACGCATTTCATTTACCACCCTTTCCCTGCTTGCAAAAGGCTTGAATATTATAAAAAGAAGGGGTTTATACGACTCGTTTCCATTACGATCACTTTTAAAAGTTACCTCTTCTTATATGGTGTGTCCTCCAAAGGAAGAGAACACCTAACTTTGCCGTCAAACTTGTAATAGGCTGAAGCAACTGCCGGTGCGGTCGGGATGGTGGAAATCTCACCCACTCCTTTGGCTCCATAGGCCAGTGGGGAAGAATTCCTTTCAATAATTATACACTCAATTTCGGGCATATCCGTCGAACGGAAGAGGCCCAACGTTCCAAATTTGGCGGTTGGCACACCTTTCTCAAGGGAAAAATCCTCACGCAAGGCATAACCTAAGCCCATGGCAATACCGCCTTCAATCTGCCCTTGTACAGCCTTTGGATTGATAGCTCGACCCACATCATGCGCTGCCACGACCTTTTCAACTTTTCCCTGTGCATTCAATAAGACAACCTGAGTTGCATAACTACCCCATTGGTGGAAAACGTCCATTTATCAACCACTGGGTCTTCACCAAATAATCCTTTGTAAGCAGCTTCCAGAGTATTGCATACTGGATGTCCATCCTCGATCAACCAAGTAGGAAAATAGGCGTCTGTCGGATAAATCAGCTTCGTATAGGATGGTCTTTCATAAGTATACATCGTGACTTCCGCGCCTGCAGCTTTAACCGCGGGGAGATTCTTAAGCTGTTGAATAGCATATTCCCATGATTCTCCCACAGTCAGGCGACGATCGGCGGAAATCCAGCAACTATCAGCAGCAGCGCAACGGGAAGGGGAGGTATGGAAGATTTCCGAAACCGTCAGACTTCCTTTACCGAGAAAAGGATGATCTATGAGGTTTACATGTAAGCTACGGAGCTCCGTTAAAATCGAAGCCATTTTGTAAATCGCATTGTCGCCGCGTTCTGGTGCCGAACCGTGGCAACTGACACCTTTAGTCATGACTTAAATTTCCCCTTCCGCTCAGATATTGTACGGAGCAGCTATCCTTTTAGTTTACATACCACAAAAAACCAGGCAGAAAACTACCCGGTTAATTGATAAGTTATTAGATACCCAAAACTCTTAACAAATCACCCCTTCTGAAAGTTGATGATAACCTCCTTTTTCCTTTCATTATAAATCCTCTACACTACTTGTACAAATATATAAATTGACTCATAATGTATGATTTTGAAACATACTGTAATAGTATTTATCTATGAGTATTGAGAATATTGGGACTTATTAAGAACATTATAAAATATATCGAAACAGCCCCGTATTCTGATAAAAAAGATTGACAAATTCAAAATTTTTGATAGTATACTTGCAATACTAAAAGTCAAAAATCGGGAGGGATTAAGATGTTTGATAATGTTCCTAAAAAGTTTTTGCCCCCGCAGGAAGATTGGCCAGATTTCGTCTACGCGCATCCTGAAGTCAATTGGGTTCATTATAAGGAAAACGTGAATGCTTGTTCGGAAATTCTGGATGTAGGAATTGCCAAAAAGGGTTGGGGCGAGAATGTGGCGATTTATGATGCCAATAAAGATGAAAGTTGGACATATCTTCGGCTGCAGGAGGAGGTTAATCGCCTAGGTAACGCGCTTCTAAAACTGGGTGTACAGCCAGGCGATCGGGTAATGTGGCGGTTCGGTGAGGTGCCGGAGGCAGCGGTCGCGCAGTTGGCCATCTGGAAAATAGGAGCCATTAATGTTCCCAGTGCCTTGCCGGAGCGGGCTAGAGAAATTGAGTTTACCGCCAATGATACGGAAGCCAAAATTATAATTTGTCAGGGTGATGAGGTTGATCAGGTGCTCAAGGCTTTACCAAGTCTGAAAACTGTGGAGCATGTGATCTCGGTGCCTGAGAGCCGTGATGACAAACTGCTGGATTACCGTAAACTGCTTGACGCTTCCGGGACGGACCTCGTGGCTTACCCCACCTCCCCCACGGACGCGGCCAGTATTTTCTATACTGGAGGTACGACCGGCCACCCCAAGGGCTGTATTCATTCCCATGCTACGGAGGTAATTGTTGCCGATATGGTCTGTGGTCCGTCTCGTGCGCCTACATCAAAGGACGTATTCTTGGTTTTGGCTCCGCTCGGGCATGCCTTTGGCAACGGAGAAAAAATTAATTTCCCCTTCAGGTTCGGAGCAGCGGTTGTTTATAAAGAAAGGCCCAGTTCGGCTGAGAGTTGGGAATTGATAGAAAAATATCAAGTAACAATTTTAGCTGGTGCACCTACCAGTTATCGGCTGATGCTTGATTTTCTGGAGGTGGACAGGCGCGGAAAGTGGTCCTTGCGCTTTGTTGTGGCTAGCGGAGAGATGATGAACAAGGATTTGGGAGATAACTGGTTCAAAAAAACAGGAGTAGAGATTCACAACAGCGTGGGCATGACCCCTATGCGTCACATTTTTATCGAATCTGCTCTGCATGGAATCAAAGTTGCTCCAGGCAACTCGGTTGGAAAGTTTGTTCCCGGATACGAATACAAACTGGTCGATGATAAAGGAAATAAGGTCAAGAACGGCGAAATTGGACGTTTGGCGGTGCGGGGTCTGACAGGGGTTGTGTACTGGTGTAATCTTCACCCACAAATGCCAGGCAAACAGCGTGAGGATACGATTAACGGTTGGAATTTGCTTGATGATGCCTATACTCAGGATGAAGACGGTTGGCTCTACTTCAGTACCCGCCTCGATAATATGATTATCACAGGTGGACGCCAGATTGCGGCCCCTGAAGTCGAAGAAGTCCTCTCTGCTCATCCAGCTGTGAATCAAGTAGCCGTTGTTGGTGTACCCGACCCTGTAAGAACCAACAGTGTCAAAGCTTTTGTTGTTCTTAATCCTGGTTATACTCCTTCGGAAGAGTTAATCAAAGAATTACAGGCGTATGCCAAGGATAACATGTCGTTTTACAAATACCCGCGGATTATTGAGTTTATTGATAGTCTGCCTCGCGATGCCGTAGGAAAAATTCAAAGACGTCTCCTGCGGGAGCAAAGTATTTCCTAGCTTGCTGATTTAAATATTTGTGCAGCTGTACCAAGCTATACAACTGCACAAATATCACAGAATCAGCAGCTCTATCAGCGAACTCGCTTCGCTCGATGATTCAGTGGAGATCTCTTACACTCATCCACTGAATCATAAGGTATAATAATAAATTGTGTCAGAAGAAGTATGTTAAAGAGTAATGATTACTTTCTTTGAAGCCACTGATAAACTTTATCGATGGCTTTTTTTCTGTATCTAGGACCATCATAAATCTCTCGAAGTTAGATGAATTGGCGACTCCCTTAGAAAAACAACAAGCACTTGATCTTTAAAATCTACCTGTCCGAAAAATTGCCAAAAGCAAATAGCATAGCATTAAGAAGCTAAAGCCAAAACCCAATTCGATAATAGGAAAACCCCAAAGAACAGTTGCCTGTCTCCCTAGCGCAGCAGCTACCATCAACCCCGTCAAAACAATACTGAAGGCAAGCAAAACTATGCTAAAAGAAATTTTGTTACTAACCCTGTCTAATTTCTGCAAGAGCACATCTAACTGTGGGGTCTGTACCACCAATTTCCCCTGCTGCAAGTTAGTCATTAAATCGCTGGTTTGTTTCGGTAAATCCAGTAAAAGATCACTGTACTCGGAGAATGTTCCAAAGAACCTTTTGAAAACTGTATTAATTTGGTAGCGCTCCCTTAGCAGCTTGGTCCCGAAGGGCTGTGCCACATCGATAATACTAAGCTCTGGATCAAGCTTCTCTATCACACCTTCCAAAGTGAGGAGGGACTTTCCTAAAAGGGTGAGATCAGCAGGAATCCGGATGTGGTGTTTAAAGGTAACTGCAAACAGTTCCTTGACGGCTTTACCTAAACTAACTTGGCTTAAGGGGATGTCTAAGTATTTTTCCTTTAAGCTATCGATATCTTTACGCAATAAAGATTTGTTAACATCACTGGGGGCAAGTCCCATCTTCAGCACTATTTTAAGCATACTATCCGTATTTTTACGAATCATAGCAATTACTAAAGAGGCAAAATGATATTTCATCTCGGGTGTTAGTCGTCCGACCATGCCGAAATCAATGAAAGCGACAGCTTCGTTGGGCATTATGAAAATATTTCCGGGATGTGGATCACCGTGAAAGAAACCTTCGACAAGAATCTGATGGAAGATTGCTTTGATAATACGCTTTGCTATCTCTTGGCGATTATAACCCAGATCATATAATTTGTGATGGTCATTGAGTTTAGTGCCATGAATGTATTCCATCGTCAAAACCTTTTTTGTGGAATAGTCCCAGTATACTTTAGGAATATGGATAAGAGGTTGATTCAGAAACTGTTTTGCTATTTTTTCTGAGTTACGGCCTTCAGTTGTATACTCAAGCTCGTTTAACAGCGATTTGGCGAATTCCTCGATAATCTCACTTATGCGATACAATTTAGCCCATTCTAGCCTTTGCTCGGCAACACCCGCCAAATCAAATAAAATTTCTAGGTCAGTTTCAATGATTGTTATTATTTTAGGACGTTGGATTTTTACGGCGACTTCTTCCCCCGTTTTGAGAACTGCACGATGCACTTGCCCGATGGACGCCGCCGCTAACGGGTTCTCACTAAACTCAGCAAAGACCTCGTGCACTGGTAGCCCATTCTCCTCTTGAATTATTTCTTGTACTTTTTCATAGGAGAAAGGAGCAACCTGATCTTGTAACTTTTCTAGTTCGAGAACAATATTTTCTGGAATCAAATCTGGTCGCGTGCTGGCGATTTGCCCCAACTTTATAAACGTGGGTCCCAGGTCCTCAATAACCCTCCTAATTCGCTCCCCAAGCGATTTCGAATCTAAGTCTATTTTTCGAGCAAACAGTTGTTGGGGCAGGGACAGGAGATTTAACAGCCCTAAATCTTGGACTATAAACCCAAGTCCATGTTTAGCAAAAACTCTGGCAACTTCATTATAGCGGCCAATATGACGTATTTTCTTACCTAACATGTTCGCGCCCCTTACTATTAACAAGGAGCCTGATTCTTTTTCAGGCCCCTTACTTCTTAGTCCCGTTGCTCCAACTTTTACAACCGCTACAATTCGGGCAAATGGATGGATACCTCATTTTATCAAGTACTCATGATGATGACGTATTATTTGCATTACTTCTAAAAAATATGCTAATATTCTGTAACATTTTTTATCATGCAGCGGATGCATTTTAACTTAATCCCATTATAACATTTTTCACGTGGTTAAATAAATCTCCTAGTCATAATGGACATTCTTCTCAAACTTGTTTTCACAGAATTCTTCCGTCCGCATTTCGCCCAAAGGTCTTGGGAATAACCAACCGACAGTCAAGATACATTTCTGCAGAGTCCGTCAGGACAGTTATGATAATATCATCTTCCGTTAACTCATAATATTTGGCGAATTTAATGCAGGTTAGGATATTGGCTGCTCCGGAAATTCCAACCCAGGAAAGCTTGGAAATGACCTCTTCAGAAATCCCTTGCTCCAACCTTGTGCGCTCCTGTTGGAAAGTACTTGCCGAACATAGCAATTATTCTTGCTTTAACACCTGAAATTTCAGCAGGAATTTCCACATAGTTTGGTAAGGCATTGTATAAGCCGCCTTCTTTTACAAGTTGGTTTTTCCAAGAAATTCTGAACAAGTTAATTGGGTCAACGTCCCATAACCCAGTCTTCTTCAATTTCTCTTTTATTTTGGCAGGTATCTTGTCAGGATCCTTCATCTGAGCCAAGGTTGGGATAACGACATTTCTTGTTTTAACACTCTGCACCGTTTTTGCAAGTTGCTCCTCATTGATTGTTAAATCGATCAAGTTTCGCATATTTCTCCCCGCTTTCTTAATCTGACTTTAACAGTCCAGCTTATTCAGAGCTACGTCCAAGCAGATGTTTCTCAAAATCTTCACACAGCTTATCTATCAAATTGTCCATTTCTTTGAAGAAATAAATAATGTTCTTCAGCACAGTAATGTCTTTTGAGCATCGCCCGTTTGGTGTGTCAGAGTTTTAACTGTCGTCGTGCCTCGCGATTGAGATTTTGCACCCGTTCGACAAACATTTCGTCCCATTTATTTTGAAAGGCTCTATAAATTAATGGGTACTTCTTCCGTAAGGTAATAACCCCACGTGCAAACATCTCGTCAACATGAAGATCTTCACCCGCTTCGCTATCGAGAAAAGGAACACCACAACGCAAAAACAAAAGGTCTTCAGGGTCTCTATAGTCCTTGTATAACCACATATAGGCATAAAACATAATCGGAGAAAAAATGGCATCATCCTGTCTGATTCTGTTGACTTCTTTCTCCACCCGCATCAATTCCTGGGTTTTTTTGTGCTGTTCTCGTACCTCAGGATTCTTAGAATCAATGTAATACAGAAAATCTATAAACATTTCCGCTTCTCGAAAGCGGCCGACATCAAAAAAACCATCGTGTTCAAATTGTAGAGCTTCTATGATCAACCGTTTGTCCTCTTCATTTTGAACTGACTTTAAGAGTTTACGAATACGTTGTTGAATTTTCGATTTAAAACTCCACTGTTCCAGTTCAAACATTGTATTGAGCCAATAAATGAAGATAGCAATATCCCCCGGGGTTTCCGTGCCAGGCTCAGGAATTAGTGTCATAACGAGGTCCCATAAGTCATCTTCGAGACCTAAGTCAGTATAAACGTCTGTGAGCAAGCTATAAAACATAGGCAACTCATCTGAAAATTTTGAACGGGCTTCATTTAAGACCAGTAAGGCTTCTTCAGGTTCCTCTGCATTGAGTAACATTCTAGCCTTGGCAACCAGAAGCGTGGCTCTATCCTTGACAGGAGCGTGTTTCTCCGCAATTTCAAAATGTTCATAAAATGCAGGAAGATCCTCATCGAGAAGCACAATCTGAGCCCAAACAAGATGTATATTATGATCTTCAGGTATAAGCTCCACAAGCTGTTTTACAAGATCTTCTGCTTTAGCATAATTTCCTTCTTCGACATATTTCCAGATATCTTCTATCATTTTCTCAAGTTTACCGTCGTACTTACGCATCAGGTCGTATTGTCGTCGTTTCAAGGGGTCTCTTAGAGTCTCATACGCTCGACGGATTTGTTGAAATTCATCTGGATTGGTTTCAGGAGGATTGGACTTGACTGCCGCAATATACTTTTGTTTGATCGATTCTTGGGTTGCATTAGCTCTAAGTCCAAGGATCTTATAGAAATTTTCCAGTTTTGGTTTCCTCGATCGGCTCCGAGAAGGTTTCTTGGTTTCCATGCCGCTCCCCCTAAACTTCTAAATCAATCAAAGTATCCGTCGCTTCATCAATAACACGTTGTAAGAGATCAATATCGTCTCCCGCCAAAGTGTCCTGTAAAGAAATTATGAGTTTTTCAAGCCGAGTACGTTCTTGGCCCTTGAATTCTCCCAGTAAATCTTGCGCACGTTCCAGCAAAGCGGCTGCTTCCGTATGCAAGACAGTGGAAGAATTGTCGATCTCTAAACTA
Source organism: Desulfitobacteriaceae bacterium (assembly GCA_049302575.1). Taxonomy (GTDB): domain Bacteria; phylum Bacillota; class Desulfitobacteriia; order Desulfitobacteriales; family Desulfitobacteriaceae; genus JBAQMG01. Next base: position 16,583 of record JBAQMG010000075.1, read on the forward strand.
TCAGCGTTTGAGTTGGTTGGCGATTCGTTCATAAATGTCCACTCATCATCTTCGTCCTCAGCGAAATCTTCCTCCAATTCGAAATCGTCAATAGCGGCCTGATTAAACAATGCTTCTAACTTAGCTGCGCTTTCGGCGAAGGCTTCTTGAGAATCGCGGTTCAAGGCATCCTGAACTGTCACCGTCATAGCTTTGCCATTCGAAACACACTTAGCTGTCACTTCCAGAATGCCGTTTAAGTTGTAACGGTAGATAACTTCTAGTTTTTCCGCACCTGCATGGTTGGCTGGAATTCCAGCTAAGAGAAACTCGCCTAATTGATGATTGTGTTTCACCCATTCATGTTCCCCTTGATAGATTTCAATCGAGGCTGAAGTTTGTCCATCCGCTGCGGTATAAAATGAATCAGAGCGGGTTACCGGTATCGTCGTATTTCGAGGAAGGATGACGTGAAAACCCCCAGGGCGTACACTACCTCCTTTCCCCTCCTTCAAGACTGCAATTCCCATAGAAAAAGGCGCCACATCCGTAGCGATCAAGCCACTTCCAGCCAACGCACCAGATTTCAAACCTGCTTGGACAGCAGCTCCAAGCGCTACCGCCTCATCGGGATGAACATCCGTGCGCGGCTCCTTCCCAAAATACTCCCGCATAATTTCGTGCACACGCGGAATGCGTGTAGAGCCCCCGACTAACAAAATTTCATCAATATCACTGGGTTTTAAGTCTGCATCCTGCAAAACCCTTTTCACACAGGTCAATGTTTCCAACAACAAGGTATCGATCAACTCTATAAACTGGGTGCGGGTAAATTCGACAAGAAGTCCCACAGGACGGTTATTTTGCACAGTAACCAAAGGCAATGACACGGTCACTGATTTCTCCGTAGATAAGGTCATTTTAATTTTTTCAGCTTCACTTTTAAGGAGAGCTTTAGCACGCAGATCTAAGCGCGGATCTACTCCATGTTCCCCCAGCATCCGTTCCGCCAACCAATCAACAATCTTCCAATCAAAATCCTCTCCGCCAAGCAGGCTGTTTCCAGTCGATGCTTTGACTTCCAAGAGTCCGCTCATCATTTCGATGACTGAGACGTCGAAGGTTCCGCCCCCTAAATCATAAACCAAAACGTGACGGTCTTCGTCGATATGCCCCAGTCCAAAAGCCAGAGCCGCTGCCGTTGGTTCATTAATAATGCGTTCCACCACAAACCCTGCCAGCTCTCCAGCCTGTTTCGTTGCCCGCCGTTGCTCATCTGTAAAGTAAGCTGGAACAGTGATTACAGCCTCTTTCTCCCCTTCGCCGAAATGAGCGTCAACATAACTTTTTAGTTCTTTCAGAATCAAGGCCGAAATCTCTTGGGGGAGTAAGGCTTGTCCGGCTAAGGTGATTCGTTCTGTAGAACCCATCTTTCGTTTAACCGCAGCTATGGTACGATCAGGCATGGCAATCAGGGCCGCGCGTGCATCCTCACCGACAATGACCTTGCCCTGGAGGTCAATCAAAACTACGGAAGGGATAATTCTCTTATTATGGGGAGATGGTACCATATCCGGTTTGCCCGAGTGAATGTAGGCCACCGCCGACGTAGTCGTTCCTAAATCTATGCCCACAATCGGTCGAAAGCTAGGTCGTTGACTGAGATCGTTATTATTTTTCATGGTCATCCTCCTGATAAGTAATTACCTGAGCTTTGCGAAGAAGTCTGCCGTCCTGATAAATAAAGCCGCGCCTAACCACTTCGGCGATTTCATAGGGCAGAAAAAAACGAACGCCTTCCTCCATTGCATCTGTTCTGTTAGACTGCCGAACCACTGTTCCAATTGCTTCAGCCACCGTTGGGTTAAAACTAGTGCCAACTAATTGCATTTCGCCTATACCATTTATTTGCAAGGCTTGCAATACTTGATTTGTCCAAGTTCCCAGTAATTTAAGCCAATCTTCCTGCCCTTGCTCCCTCAAACTGGTCGCCAAAAGATCTAAGTCATCTAACCAAACGAGCAGAATTTCACTGACCTGTCCGATTTGCACTTCGAGAGTATCTAACTGTGCTTTATCGATTGTATACGCATCCTGCCATTGTTGCATAGCCTCTAAACGAGTATTTAACCCTTCAAATTTTCCCTGAACCTCTTGCCCTGATTTATACTGGAGGCGGCTGAACTTACGTACTTGGTCACCGATTTCTGTCATTTGCTCTAAACTACCGGTTACTTGTTGATTGAGAAAAGTTAGGTGTTGATTGATTGGCATCAGTAGTTCCTGTACCTGTGCCAGAGTCTTATTATTTTTGCTGGTCCATAATTTCCATCTCATGTTTAGTAATCTCCCCGTTTGTAGTTCCCGATCTCCATACTTGTTCACTGTTCGACATATATAATATCATAAATTCTAGTAGTTAGGTCATAATCGTTGGATATATCCTTACTTAATCATCCCTCTTGTACGCTCCACCACAGTGTCATTTTGTCACTCATCTTATCGCTCCTCAATTTTTTCCTGCTTGTTGTTTATAATGAGGGCTATCAACACAGGTGCAAATATGCCCTTCCAAGGCTTTCTCCGCAGCTTTTAAGATACTTTGGTACCCTGTACAACGGCATAAATGCCCTGAGAGTTCTCTTTTAAGCTCATCTCGGGTGTACTCTTTGCCACTCTTCGTCAGAGCCGTAGTCGTCAAAACGAGCGCAGGAGTACAAAAACCGCACTGCACGGCTCCTTCTTCGACGAACGCCTGCTGTACTTTTGACAGTTCCCCGTTTTTAGAGGCCACACCCTCGATGGTCGTAAGCTGCTTACCGTCCGCCCAGACCGCCAAATAAATGCAAGAGTCAAAGGGAATGCCGTCAATCAGCACGCTGCACGCCCCACATTCTCCAACCCCACAGCCTTTTTTGACTCCAGTATACCCTAAACGGTTTCTCAAGACTTCCAGCAACGATTCACGAACATCCACTTCAAAGCTCAGAGCTTTTCCATTGATCGTAAAGGCTATTCTTTTAAACAAGTTCCCCACCTCCAGCGTTGACAATGGCTACTTTCAGGGCTCTATGGGTGAGTTCCTCCACAAGATGTTCCCGATATTCCTGGGAAGCTCGCCAAGAGGTTCGTGCTTGTGTTGATTTTACAGCGAGTTTCCCAATCTCTGACAGTGTTTCGTTTGATATCAGCTTCCCTTTGGCATACGCTTCCGCTTCGAGGCATCTTAAAGGCGTGGGACCTGCAACCCCGAGCCCGATTCTAACCTCAGCCAATGTTTTTCCCTGTAGCTTGCAAACAACGGCGACCGCAAGCGTGGCAATATCCATCGCTTTCCGCATCGCAAACTTAATATAATGCCCCCCGAAGCCTTGATAATCTTCTGGAGCTATGATGATTTCAGTCAGGATTTCTCCAGATTGCAGGGCCACCTTGCCTGGCCCCAGATAAAATTCACGGATCGAAACAAGCCTGTCCCCTCGCTGATTCTGTATTTTCAACTGGGCATTGAGTGCAAACAACGAGGAGGCACTGTCTGCCGACGTCGCCCCGTTGCAGATATTTCCGCCGATGGTTGCTGCATTACGAATTTGAGGCCCCCCCATGGAAATAGCCGCTTCCGCTAAAATGGGGATAGCTTCTTGAATAATGGGCTCGTTAAAAATCTGAGTAAAGGTGGCCAACGAGCCGATAATAATCGTCCCGTCCGCTAATCTCCAGATACCTTCCAAACTTTTAAGCTTGCGAATACTCAAGAGTTCTGCCGCTTCTAGCTGTCCGCTGTGCATTTTGATAAGTATGTCTGTCCCACCCGCAATAATTCTCAGCTTGGGGTTTTCCGCGAGGAGCGCGGTTGCTTCGCTAATGGTTTCTACTTCAAAATACCCTTTAATATCGTACATCTTATCACCACCTTACTAGATTAATCCAGCCTTTTTGAAACCCTCAAACACACGTTGCGGATTCAGCGGCAGCCGATTAAAGGCTACACCTGTCGCGTCCAGCACCGCGTTACGAATTGCGGGAGCCGGGCTAATCACTGGGGGTTCTCCCAGCGATTTCACCCCAAATGGCCCCGTTGGATCCTCGGTTTCAATGAAGGCTACACCTATATCCGGAGTGTCCATAATAGTAGGAAGTTTGTAATCCAGTAAATTATTGTTAAGGGGTTTACCCGTTAAGTCATCAAAGAGCAATTGTTCGGACAGGGCATAACCTATGGCCATACTGACCCCACCCTGCACTTGTCCCTCAGCCATTTTTGGATTGACGATTTTTCCGGAATCATGGATATTGTAAATTTCCAAGACCTCTATTTTCCCTGTCTGAAGGTCAACCTCCACTTCTGCAAAGGTCACCCCAAAGGGTATTGCATTAATTCGGGCATTATTCGAGGTATCACTCGTAATGGGTTTGGCAAAAATCCGATCATAGTAAGACTGCTTCGCGACTTTTTCCAATTCAATGACAAATTCACCCGAATGTTTATAGACAAGGTTTTGATCTTTGAGATCCATCATGTGTACAGGAATATCTAACATGCTTTGGGCAAACTCAAGAATTTTCTCCTTAACCTCTAACGCCGCCTTTTCCACTGCCATCCCGGTCACATAGGTTTGTCTTGAAGCGTAACAGCCCGTATCAAAGGGGGAAATGTCCGTGTCTTGGCTAGAAATCACATGTACCATTTCCATGGTAAGACCCAATACTTCAGCTACCATCTGAGCAAAAACCGTATCACTGCCTTGTCCGGTGTCAGTTGCTCCAATTTGCAGTTGCACTGAGCCATCTTGGTTTAAGACCAGACGAGCACCCGCAAGTTCTAAAGCGACAGGATAGGTTCCTGAAGCATAACTAAAACAAGCCATGCCCACACCTCGGCGTTTATCCCCACTTTGCTCCTTATAGAAGGATTTTTTCTCATCCCACTTGATTAATTCCCTACCCTTGTCAAGACACTCACGAAGCCCACAGCTCATGACCTTATTTTGACTCAAAGGGTCCACATACCCGACTTGGACAAGGTTTTTCCTGCGGAGCTCGATGGGATCCAGCTTGAGTTTTTGGGCAATATCCTCAAGATGAGCCTCAAAAGCAAAAAATAGTTGCGGTGATCCGTACCCTCGCATCGCTCCAGCAACTGGTAAGTTAGTGTAAACCGTTATGGGGTCATATTTTAAAGCCTTGGTCGGGTAGAGATAGCGGAATTTTCCTCCTGCACTAGCGACAATGGAATGACCGTGGGAGGCGTAGGCTCCTGTATTGGAGATTGCTGAAATGTGAATTCCATTGAATTTTCCATCTTGGTTGATCCCAGTTTTGATCTTGAATTTGATAGCATGACGAGTTCGCGTGTCGATCATGACTTCTTCCCGAGAAAGTTCCAGTTTCACTGGTCGACCACCCACAGCTAAGGTCATGGCCGCATTTAAAGGTTCGATACAGACATCTTGTTTATTACCAAACCCCCCGCCAACATAAGGCTTAATCACACGCACCTTGCCCCAGGAAATTCCTAAAGCTTGCGCAACAATTCTGCGCACAACATGGGGAATCTGAGTCGAGGTCGTAATCACGATTCGTCCGTCCGTATCGACATAAGCATAGGACGTTTGGTTTTCCAGATGGCAATGCTGAACAATGCTCGTTTCGTACTCCCCTTCAAAGATATGCTCCGATTCCGCAAAGGCTGCTTCCACATCCCCCAGCTCGAAGCCGCCCGCTGCTAAAATATTTCCTTGGCTCTCTTCGTGAATCAAAGGAGCTCCTTCTCGTAGCGCAGCCTCCGTACTCGTTAATGCTTCCAACACTTCATATTCAACATCAATCAGTTTCAAAGCTTTTTTAGCGATCAGTTCATCAGTCGCAATCACCGCCGCTACAGCGTCTCCCACAAATCTAACCTTCTTCGTCAAGATGAGCCGGTCTTCTTTATCTCTATGGCCAGGTTCAAGTGCATAGGGATGTCCTGACGTTCCATATTTAATCAGCGGAACGTCTTTGTAGGTTAAGACAGACTCGACACCAGACAGGGCTTGTGCCTTACTTACATCGATCGCCTTAATCACAGCATGGGCATAGGGGCTACGCAGAATTTTCCCTACCAACATATCTCTAACAGAAAAATCATCCGTATAGGTAGCCTTACCTGTTACCTTGGCGATCGCATCGACTCTTCGAACGCTTTTTCCCACAATTGTGTAAGCCATTTACTTACCTCCGTCCTTACATTGATTATCTTTAAAAGGTTCGCTTGATTTCACGGGTGCAAATTGTAATTCATAAAGCTTCTTGTACAAAGTACAAGTATCAAGTAGTGTCTTATGGTTACCCGTCGCAACCACTTGTCCGTTTTCCAGCACAACGATTAGATCAGCCTTTAAGATGGTAGATAATCGGTGCGCGATAACAATTGAAGTACGATCCTTTAACAAAATTTCCAGTGCTTGCTGAATTTGCCGTTCGACCAAAGAATCCAAGGCACTAGTAGCTTCGTCTAAGAGAACTATGCTTGGCGACCTAAGCAAAACTCGGGCAATTGCCAAACGCTGACGTTCTCCGCCTGATAAGCGATAACCACGCTCACCAACCAACGTTTGATAGCCTTCTGGCAAGCCCTGAATCAAATCGTGAATTTGCGCAGCTTGGCAAGCACCTTCCAGCTCACGCATTGTCGCCTCAGGATTAGCAAAAATCAGATTATTGTAAATAGTATCGTGAAAAAAGAAAGGATCCTGAGGAACAATTCCCAATTGCGCTCTTAACGAAGAAAGTGTCAAATTTCTAATATCCTGGTCATCCAACAATACCCGTCCGGCGGTCGGATCAGCGAAGCGAGGAATTAGATTTATCAGCGTGGTCTTGCCCGCACCACTCGGCCCAACCAGAGCAACCATCATATGCGGTTGCACTAATAAATCAATCTTCTTCAAAACTGGGACTGTGTTATCCCCCTCAGAACTCAAGCAAGGGTAAGCGTACGATACACCTTCCAAGCTAATTTGCCCGCATACTCGATCAGTTGGGATAGCGACAGGGCCATCCTTGATCTCTGGTTCGGCATCTAACAGGGAAAAAATCCGTCGAAATAAGGCAATCGAGGAATACACATTAACATGCAATTGGGCGAGTTGGCTAAGTGGACCGTACAACTTTGCCAAAAGCGTCGTAAACGAGACAATGACACCGATTCCTATCTGATGGTGAATTACCAGCCAGCCTCCATATCCCCAAAGAAGGGCTGGTCCAAGCGCAGAAAACATATTCATTAACATAAAGAACCAACGACCAATCAGAGTTTGGCGAATTTGCAGATCACGTAGTTCTTCGCTCATTTCAGCAAATCTCTTGCTTTCCTCTGGCTCGCGATTGAAAATCCTGATCAATAGCGCACCGCTCACGCCAAAGTTCTCACTCAGTTGCACAGTCAGAACAGACATCTTCTGTTGGATTTCGCTCTGGAGTTGCTGGCGAATACTGCCGACCCGCTGTGTTGGCAGTACAAAACCTGGAACTACAATCAACGCCAAAATCGTTAATTGCCAATTCATACTAAACATCAACGATAGAGTGGCAATAATGAGCAGCAAATTGTTAACTACCCCGACAAGGGTCGAAGTCACCACAGTTTGAATTGCCGTGACATCGTTCATTACTCTGGACACGAGGTCTCCAGCCTGTTGCGTCGTGAAGAAGTTCATTGATTGACTCTGGATGTTGCGAAATAAGGCAAGGCGATAATCGGACATCACATTCTGAGCAATCGAATTGCTCAGCCAATTTTGCCACACGCCCAAAAGACCAGTCAATACGGCAATTGCCAAAAGGAGTAAGGTTAAGTCAATCACCAAGCTGGCATTCTCCTTGAGGATCCCATTGTCGATGATACGCTGCGTTAACCAAGCGGGTATTACATTGCCCACGGAGATAATTAACAATAGTAGCGATAACAACGCAGCTTGGGGCCAATAAGGACGAAATGCCGTAATTACCCGCCTTACAATGTCTAGATCGAAATGTTCGTTCTTGGCCATTTCTAACATTCGGTAACGATTTCGACCACCCGTTCCAAATCCATTGCTGTTCATACTCATAAACTATTCACCTCACGTTTAGCTAGCTTCATATTCAAAATTGTGCTTAACTAAATATCTTAATTCCCTTATCCTTAATACCCTTATCTTAGGGTAACAGCACAACAGTGGTTTCGCAAGGTGAAAAGTAAGGGCAGCCCGACCGGTAATTCCGATCCGACTGCCCACTTTTTTGAAACCAAGAGGTTATTAAGTGCTATTGCTTAGCCGTTTTTGTTTTGAAAAGCTTTCATAAACTCGGCCAGAGCCAAACAGCCTTCGAGGCTCATAGCGTTATAGACTGAGGCTCGGAGTCCTCCCACTGAACGGTGACCTTTTAAGCCTAACATACCCTGCTTTGTGGCCTCAGCCGCAAAGTTTTTCTCTAACTCCTCGTTGGGTAGACGGAACGTGATATTCATCTGCGAACGGCTATCTTTGACAGCATGACCTTGATAATAACCGTCGCTGTTATCGATGGTATTGTAGATATGAGCGGCTTTTTCCACGTTGCGTTTTTCCATTGCCAGCAACCCACCGTTGTTTTTAATCCAGCGCAAGACCAGATTCACCATGTAAACAGCAAAACTAGGTGGAGTGTTGTAGAGGGAGTCGTTTTTAGCGTGAATATCATAGCGCAGCATTGTTGGGATGTTGGACGGGATGTTATCCAATAAGTCTTTACGAATAATAACTATGGTTACCCCAGCAGGGCCAAGGTTCTTTTGCGCGCCGGCATAAATCAAGGAAAACTTGGAAACGTCAAAGCGGCGTGACAGGATATCACTGGACATGTCGCCAATCAGCGGAACATCGCCTAAGTTCGGAAAAGACTGCCATTGTGTACCATAGATTGTGTTATTGGAGCAGAGATGTACATAGGTGGGACTCTCACTCAGCTTGATTTCATCGGCTCGTGGGATCCGCTTGTAGTTTTCCGACTTAGTACTAGCTGCTACATTGGTTTTTATAAATTTTGAGGCTTCCTCATGAGCCTTTTCCGCCCAGACTCCGGTTAGGATATAATCAGCGTGACTGTCTGAGGAGACCAAATTCATGGGCACTGCAGCAAATTGGGTGCTTGCTCCGCCTTGAAGGAATAAAACCCGATAGTTTTCTGGTACGCCCAGTAATTCCTTGATTAAAGCTTCGGCCTCGGAATTGATGGCCTCGTATTCTTTGGTACGATGACTATTTTCCATCACGGACATGCCAGTACCTTTAAAATTAAGCAGTTCGCTCTGCGCTTCTTCTAAGACTACCAGCGGAAGTGTGGCTGGGCCAGCATTGAAGTTGAAGATTCGTTCCGTCATCAGTTAATCCTCCAATTTGTATTTTATTTAACAATCTCATAAGATATTATACCCTCTAGACGTTGTTGTATCAATATTAAATAATTTTTGTAACTTGCCTGGTCGTTTAGACGACTTGGAACCTGTTAAATTTAACCTTACATTTTGATAATCCACCGTATATTTTACTCAATTTAATTCTATCTTTCATTGCTGCTTTTCAGGCCTCAATTATTATGACATTGATTTCTCCATCAATTATAAGGCTGAACTGGAGATTGTTGATCTGCAAAGCCACTTACACCGTATTGAACAACAAGTTTCAGAAATTCGCAAAATGCTTCCGTCCTAGTATTATTACGAATAGAAGTTGAAACGGGTAGGAGCTTTCTCCAACCCGTCCTAGAAATTATAAACTAACAAACGTGATTTGTCTGATGGGAATTCGAATTGTCGGGATCGAACCGCCGATGACGATGACCCCATTGTTGTTATGAAAGTGGGCGGCAGTTAATAATGCAACACCATTTTGAATACCACCAAATGCTCCGTGCCACCAACCACCATCTTCAATTCCAATCCGCAGTCTTGTTCCAATAGGATACGTGTCAAATAGTCCTACAAGTGCGGGAACCGCCGAAAACGGAACTCCAAAACCCATATGCTTGATCCCCTTTTAATATTATTTTGGCCTCCGTAGTTGGCCAGCATAAGAATTGGAACTGTGGATTCACTTGTAGAAGTTGACTGCTTTTCGTTTGTTTGTTAGTCTAGCTAATTTAGTATATAAAACTTGTCTCTGAAACGTTACTCGATTTTAACAAGGCTCTTTTCTTCTATTTTTGGCTACTTTTGCAACCCATAAGATTGAAGTTGAGAGGGGCAAACTGCCTTAGCTACACCATACCTAGCTTGACTTCTTTCCAATCTCATTATATGAAATTTGTCCCTAATGGTTCTTAAATTTAATAGCAGACCCATACTTATTCAGGTGAAGCTTATCAACCCTCAAATTACTATCTGGATAGGGCGACTTACACTCATCCGGATATCCTACGGAAATAATTACTACTACCTTCAAAGGGTCAGGAATCTCCAAAATCCTTTGCACGTAGTGCTCAGCAGTTTCAGTTTCTGTAAACTGACGTTCCCTGATTTGTATCCAACAAGACCCCAAGCCCAAAGCTTCTGCAGTAAGGTGGAGAATAGTTGCCGCTACCGCAGCATCCTCCACCCAGACATCACTTGTTACAGGATCAGCTAAGACTACAATGGCTAAGGCCGCGCCCTTTAAAAGGCCAGCTCCTTTTTTAGCTAGAGATAACTGCCTTAAAATCTCAGGTTCGTCCACAACGATAAATTCCCAGGGATGTGACCCTTTGGAAGATGGACTTAACAACGCAGCTTTTAGAAGTAATTGTACGATGTCAGGCTCTAACCTCGTAGGTTTATACCTTCGTATGCTCCGGCGTCTAGCAAGAATATCCAACATAATTCATACCTCCAATATAACTGATTCTACTTTATAATATAATTCAAGCTACATACTTACAAGCAAAAGAACTGGAGATCCACACTTATTTAAGATTTTCTTTACACATACTCACCCAATATGTTAGGATTAAATAAGAGAATAATGGTTTACAGGGGAGCTGGCGTTGCTGGCTGAGAGGGACAATTTGTCCGACCCTTAACCTGACCTGGGTAATGCCAGCGTAGGGAGGAGATATAGAACAGGACACGCCGCATTACCTGCGGTATTTTTTATGCCAAAAAACTATGTTGGGAGAAACTATCATGACTAAAATCATTATGGCACTCCAGGTAATCCCCAAAGTTGAAGAATCTCGTATTTATGAAGTGGTAGACGAAGCCATCAAAGTCATTGCTGCAAGTGGGGTTCCCTATGATGTCGGACCCTTGGAAACGACAATGGAAGGGGAACCAGATCAACTTTGGGCGATTATCAAGGAAGCACAAGAGGCTTGCATCCGTGCTGGTGCCTCAAGAGTGATGTCTTACATCAAAATAGATTATGTTCCGAAGGGCTCTTCCATCGCTGAAAAAATCACTAAGTATCGTCTTAAATAATAATGGGTCGTAAATGGAAAGAAAAAATCCCTCCACTACTTTTTCTGCTCTTTGTCCTTGGAGGCTGGCAAATTGTGACGATAGCCGCTCATCTACCCCTCTGGCTTTTCCCTACACCAACTCAGATAGGGAAAGCTTTATGGGAGACTCGCCAACTTATCTGGCTGCATACCCTAACAACCCTAGTAGAAACGACGACTGGTTTCTTACTCGCCGTCTTACTCAGTCTGATCACTGCTGGGATCATGGTTCTTTCACCTTGGATAAAACGCCTGCTTTATCCCTACTTAATAATCTCTCAGACCGTTCCACTGATAGCCATTGCCCCACTTCTGATCCTTTGGCTGGGCTATGGACTATTGCCTAAAATCATGATTGTCGTTCTGATTTGTTTTTTTCCGATTACCATTAGTTTAATTGAAGGGCTTGAATTAACAGACACAGACCTGCTTAATTTATTGAAAAGTATGGGAGCAACCCGCTGGCAGATGTTCTACATCGTTCGCTGGCCACATGCTCTGCCCTCACTTTTTGCCGGATTGAAAATTGCCGCAACTTACAGTGTGATGGGAGCGGTGATCGGCGAATGGTTGGGTGCCAGCTCCGGGCTAGGCGTTTATCTAACACGTTCGTCTCATTCCTTTTTAACTGATCGTGTTTTCGCAGCTATTTTTGCGATCACCGTCTTAAGTCTTCTTTACTTCGCCCTTATTTCTGGCCTCGCCCGAATTGCCTTACCCTGGACACATACTCATAACCAAGATGATAATTAAATTAAATTAATCATAAAGGAGCTATAAAGCATGAAAAAATTACTTACTCTACTTATTATTCCAATTCTTCTCTTATCAGGGTGTGGAACAGGGCTTTCAGGATCTTCGGTACCTTCTGATACAACGACAAAACCGCTGACACCCGTCACCTTAATGCTGGATTGGACCCCTAATACGAATCATACAGGTATCTTTGTTGCTCAAGACAAAGGCTATTTCGCTAAAGAAGGTTTGGAGGTTAAGATCATTCAACCCTCTAGTGACGGAAATGTCGAGCAATTAGTAGCCACAGGTAAGTCCGATTTTGGGGTCAGTCAGCAAGAAAACGTCACTACGGCACGAGCCAACAATCTCCCGATTATCTCCTTAGCCGCCATTCTCCAACACAACACCTCCGGCTTTGCTTCACCCACTACCAAAAATATTCTTAACGTTAAAAACTTCGAGGGCAAGACTTACGGTGGCTGGGGCCTGCCCTCAGAAGATGCGATTCTCACAGCACTAATGCAAAAGGGAAAAGCTGATTTTTCCAAGATTAAAATGGTTAACATTGGAGAAGTGGATCAGCTTACTTCTTTAACAAAAGATATCGACCTGACCTGGATTTTCTACGGTTGGACGGGCATAGAGGCTGAATTACGTCATCAAGCCTTAAACATGATTTGGCTGAAAGACGTTGACCCAGCGCTAGACTTTTATACTCCCGTCATGATTACCAACGAGAAAATGACCCAATCCAAGCCTGAGCTTGTTCGACATTTTATGAAAGCTGTCAGTGACGGTTATCAATATGCGATTAGCAATCCCCAGAAATCCGCAGAAATCCTGATCAAGAATGCTCCCGAAGCCAACCCTGAACTGATCCGCAGCAGTCAAACCTGGCTCAGCCCTAAATATCAAGCAGAGGCACCACGCTGGGGCGAACAGAAGTCCGCGGTCTGGCAAGGTTATGCTCAGTGGCTTGTTGATCGTAAACTCTTACCTAAGATGATTGACCCCGCCAAGGCCTTTACCAACGATTTCTTACCCAAACCTTAAAGGAGTAAATATGGGATTAGCACTTGAGGGTATTTCCAAAGCTTACTCTAGCCCACAACTCTCCCAACCCATGGGTATTTTGAATTCGCTGGATTTAGACGTTGAAACGGGAAACTTTGTCTCCTTAATTGGTCCTTCAGGGTGCGGTAAAAGTACGATTTGCAACCTAGTGGCAGGTATAGAGCTTCCAGATACAGGCCAAATCCTACTTGATGGCGAAGCAATTCAGGGCTCACCCGGACACGTCGGTTATATGCCCCAAAAGGATTTACTTCTACCCTGGCGTACCCTGTTGGACAATGTGCTCCTCGGGTGCGATATTTTGCATAAAGACAAACGCCAAGCACGGGAGGAAGCCCAAGAATGGTTGAGCCAGTTCGGACTTGCACCTTTCTCTGCACATTATCCTCACCAGTTATCCGGGGGCATGCGCCAACGTGGAGCACTACTTCGTACCATCCTTTTCGGCCAAAAAACCTTACTGTTAGATGAACCCTTTGGCGCCCTAGACGCTTTAACCCGCCAAGAAATGCAACGCTGGCTTTTAAATATTTGGGATCAGACACGACATACGGTGTTATTTATTACTCATGATATCGATGAAGCGCTTCTTCTCTCCGATAAAGTCGTCGTCTTAAGTCAGCGACCAGCCCAAATTCTCCAAGAGTTCACAGTCCCCTTTCCCCACCCACGGGATCCCAATCTGTTGCTTTCCAGTGACACTTTGCACCTAAAAAAACAACTCTTGCAACTTCTTTTACATTAGGCATCTAAATGAATTGCAGGATTATTCGCCACTCAAGCCGAAATATTAGATAACAGATTTGGAAGATAAGAGGATATTTCTATGTGGGGGTTAGGAAAAAGAGATTTTGTGTTGTTCTTGCTGGCCAGCGCTGTGTTAGGTATTAGTCAAAGTATTGATACTTCCTTTTTTAATAACTTTCTGAATGATAGTTATCACGTGACCATCAGCCAGAGAACCCTCTTAGAGCTCCCTCGGGAATTTCCAGGGTTTGCAGTTGTCTTTATGACAGGTCTATTGTTTTCCTTAGGAGATGTTCGAACTGCTGCCATAGCGAACCTCCTTGGTGGACTTGGGGCTCTCGGTCTAGCCTTCTGGCCGCCGGAATACCTTCCCATGATTGGTTGGCTGACAATTTACAGCATGGGCCAGCATTTATTTATGCCCATGTCTAACAGTATCGGCATGAATCTAGCAAACGAGGGTCAAATGGGCAAACGGCTGGGCCAGATTAACTCTGTCAACACAGCCGTCTTTCTCTTTACTAGTTTGGTCACTGCTCTCTTATTTAGGTATATCAAAATCGACTACCATTTAGCCTTCTCTCTTGCTGCAGTAGGTTTCTTCCTCTCAGCTGTACTTATACTTTCAATGAAACCCCCTCACCCTGGGAAACGAGTGGGGAAACGCTTTGTTCTTCGCCAAGAATATAAAGTTTTCTATGGGCTGAGTATGCTTTTTGGCGCAAGGAAACAGATATTTATTACCTTTGGACCTTGGGTACTTATTAAAGTATTTAACCAAGGAGTCGCTACTTTTGCCATCTTAAGCTTTTTTATTGCCGGACTCGGGATTTTTTTTAAGCCCTTTATCGGTCACCTAATCGACAGTGTAGGCGAGCGCTTTGTTTTAGCGGGGGAAGCTGTCTCTTTGATTCTTATCTGCCTAGGTTATGCCTTTACCAAAGGAGTCTTGGATAATTTAGGGTTGGGGTACATCGCTTTGTACATCATCTGTGCTCTATTTGTTCTGGATCAAATGCTTGCCGCAGTGAGTATGGCTAGAGCAACCTATCTTAAGAAAATAGCCCTGACTGCCGAGGATGTTTCTCCTACATTGTCCATGGGAATAACCTTTGATCATGTAGTTTCCATGTTCGTGCCCTTTCTAGGAGGATTTATCTGGACAGTTCTGGGCTATGAGTATGTGTTTATCGGCGGTGCCGCAATTGCTACTTTAAATTTACTGTTGACAACTAGGATCAAGCCGAAGAGTAAACTCCTCAATAAAACCTATCATTAAACCTCCTTTACTGTCCAAAGAGGTCTAGCATAATTAGAAAGCACCTGCTGTCGTTTCAACAGTTACTCAAAAATATTTACCCATACAATTATTCACTACCAATCAATTTACTTTGGGTACTCCAAACCTATCGCTCTTCGGAAATTACAATATTATCTTCTTCCTTGCATTTAACCATGTAATAACAGCAGGTAGCAATGAAACTAGAATTATTCCGAGTATTACATAAGTGAAATTGTTTTTGACTGCCGGAATATTTCCAAAAAAGTATCCACCCATCATAAAAGTTAAGACCCAAGCAAGGGCACCTATTGAATTGTACATCGTAAATTTAGCAAGGTTCATTTTGCCTACTCCCGCTACAAAAGGCGCAAAAGTCCGCAATATAGGTAAAAACCTAGATAGTAAGATTGCTTTCCCGCCATGCTTTTCATAAAATGCATTAGCTTTTTCAATATATTCCTTTTTGATAATCCGATTAATCAACGGTAATTTACTATTTTCGAGTATTCTATGACCGATCATTTTCCCGATGAAATAGTTTAGAGTGTTTCCACCAATCGCCGCAATTAACAAGATCACTACTGCCAATTTAAAATCCAAAGCTCCAGTCGCACCTAATGCTCCAATCACAAAGAGCAAGGAATCTCCAGGCAGAAACGGTGTCACAACCAGTCCCGTTTCACAAAAAATAATCAGAAACAGTATTAAATACGACCAAGCGCCATAGCTCTGGATTATCACAGCCAAATGCTTGTCTATGTGTACTACAAAGTCTAGACATTGAGTGATTATTTCCATGAAACCTCCTAAAATTTTTGTGTTTCGTCAATTTTTTAAAAAACTCTAGCCCTCTTCAGCTAGAGTTTTTTCAACTACTATATTAATAAATTTGAATCTCATTAATAATTTTGATATAATTCAATGTCAGGACACAAAATCCCCATATTACTTGGTATTTTACAACAATATCTTATCATCCATAACATGGGTTGTCAAGCAACCTCAGACGATTTTAGGAGGCATAGCTATGAGTAGCGACTATGAACACAACCTAACCGAGGAACTTGAATACCTCAAGAAAACGTTAGTCATAATCAAGCGGGAATTACAAAAGGGCATGGAATTGCAAGCTACTCGAGAAAGCAAGCTCCTAGCTTTTAGACAAGACATGTGGGAAGAGACTGTTCATCATTCCAGCGATTTCGATAAGCTGACGGAATTTAATCAATATCTCACTGAAGAAAATATTCTAATTGCCAACTTTGAAACTTCACGCAAGCTGGTTGTAAACTACAGAAAGGTAAGACTCTCCCCCTATTTCGGGCGTTTTGATTTTATCGAGGATGGTTTTGAAGATCAGGAAAAAATGTATATTGGCTTAGCAACTGTCATAGATCCAGAAACCCGTGATATTTTAGTTTATGACTGGCGTTCCCCGATTTCGAGCATTTTTTACCAATACGAATTGGGTGAAGCCGCCTATCAGGCTCCCTCTGGAATTTTTTCAGGCAAGGTAACCCTCAAAAGACAGTATAAAATTGAAAACTCAGAATTAAAGTATTTTTTCGATTGCAGTATCCAGATTAATGATGAAATGCTCCAAGAAGTATTATGCCGTAACTCCTCAGCTCAAATGAGAAATATCGTGGAAACTATTCAAAAGGAACAAGATATCATCATTCGGGATACTGATAATGAACTCTTGATTGTACAAGGCGTCGCCGGTAGCGGCAAAACCTCAATCGCCCTACACCGGATTGCCTTTCTCCTTTATCATGGCCTAAGTTCAAAGCTAAACTCCAACAGTATTTTGATCATTTCCCCCAATTTCACGTTTAGTAAATATATTTCTAATGTTCTTCCAGAGCTTGGGGAGGAGCAAGTCAAACAAACAACCTTTGATGAGCTTGTTGTTACGCATTTCAAGGATAGATTGGCAGTTGAAACCCGCAATGATCAGCTTGAAGCTTTGATTTTAAAACGCAATGCTCCGACTGAAGCTACCAAAAGGCAGAACATCAAGTTCAAGGGTTCCCGACAATTTACTCAGCTGTTAGATAGGTTAATACTCCATTACGA
>JBAQMG010000076.1:0-44188 GCA_049302575.1 Desulfitobacteriaceae bacterium
CATAATGCACAATGCACAATTGTTCATTATGTAATTCTGGTTCTTAATTATGGATTATGCATTGTGAATTGTTAAAGTGCATTGATCTAGCGTTTGTCGCCGGAACGACGACTAAGAAAAGTTGATAAATGCATTTGACGCAGAAAAATAATGAGTATAAAAACTATCTCTACAAGGAATAACGCTAGGCCCTCCAACCAATAACCTTGTGCCAATAACACAGCCGCTATCCCAAAACAAGCACTCAGCGCATATAACAAGAGTACGGCCTGTCGTTGAGAAAACCCCGCGTCCAACAAACGATGATGCAGATGTCCTCTGTCCGCTTTGGCAATTGAATGCCCCCTCCACTTACGACGGATTATGGCAAAAACAAGGTCTGTTAAAGGCATACCTAACACAAGTAAGGGAAAAACCAAACCGAGGACAGTAGCAGTCTTAAGTAAACCCATGATCGAAATTCCTCCGATCACATAGCCCAAAAACATACTGCCTGAATCACCCATAAATACCTGGGCTGGATGAAAATTGTAAAATAAAAAACCCAAAGTTGCCCCCGCTAAGGCTAAGGTTAGGTAAGCAGCTGGAAATTGGCCAATCCGGTGGGCTGACCAAAATAAAAGTAGTGCTGCCAAGAAACATATTCCAGCAGCTAGTCCATCTAAACCGTCGGAGATATTCACGGTATTAACTAGGCCTACCACCCAAAACACCGCAAGAATAGCTCCAACCACCGCACCACCAACGTCGCCCAATGGAATTGTTTCTAAAAAGGGAAAAGACAGTGAAAAACCAAAAAACACTAAAATAACCGCAGCTAAAAGTTGCCAGAACAATTTAATCAAAGGACGAAATCCTTTAATGTCATCCCAGATTCCCACCAGAAGTATGACAGTACTGCCTAATAACAATCCCCAATATTGCATATCCCATTTCAAGTTGAAAATTACCACCGTGAATATTACCGCCAACCAAAAAGCCGCATAAATTGCTAAACCTCCTAAGCGGGGAATGGGGTGTAGGTGTATTCTCCGTCCACTGGGGTAATCGATTGCTCCCCAGCGTTTGGCTAACACTATAGAAACAGGTGTCGCCATAATAGCAACTATTAAAGCATGGAAAAAGATTAAAAAATAACTCATTATTAAGCCTCCAAGTTTTAGCATCAAGTTTATCTTGTAAAATTATGCATTAATTCAAGTAAGCCCAGGATAGCCCCATTGCCGTAAAACTTCATAAACAACGATTGCTACAGAATTCGAGAGATTTAAGGAACGGGCTTCAGAACGCATCGGTATACGTAAGGTTGTATCAGGATAGCAAGCTAAAATTTGCGCAGCTAAACCTTTAGTTTCCTTACCGAAAATTAAAAATCCTCCAGGCTCAAATTCTATCTCTGAATGAGGTCGCCCTCCTTTAGTTGTAGCTAGATAACGAATTCCTTGAGGATTGCGCTCTTCAAATTCACTAAAATTTTTGTAAGTATAAACATCAAGCAAATGCCAATAATCGAGACCCGCCCGTTTCAGTTGGCGATCATCAATTTTAAATCCTAAAGGCTCAACTAAATGTAATGCAGCACCAGTTACCGCACAAAGCCGCGCCACATTCCCAGTATTAGGCGGTATTTCTGGTTCAACCAAGACAATGTTTAAGTTCGTTTTCAATGATGCTCCCCTTTCAATGAAACTTATTAAGTATTATAACCCTAAAATATACCTAAACCTACGCTTTTTCTATATCTTTTTTTCTTGACAAGCGCATTAACTAGCACAAAGCCAGTTTTTTCTTAAAAATCTTGTATACTTTCCCCAAAACACTAGATGTTCCTTTTTGTTTCTGATAAAGTAAAAACCATGCCACCCAAAAGTTATACTTTTTAGACTGGTGAAAAAAGGAGAAATCACATTGGGAGAAAGCTTAACTCAAAAAATTCTCAGTGCACATCTTCTCTGCGGAGACTTAAACTCCGGAGAGGAAATTGGAATTCGCATTGACCAAACCTTAACCCAAGATGCTACTGGAACTATGGCTTATTTACAATTTGAAGCTATGAATCTACCCAGAGTAAAAACTGAATGCTCGGTTAGTTACATAGATCATAATACTCTCCAAACAGGGTTTGAAAATGCCGATGATCATGTTTTCTTACAAAGTGCCGCAGCTCGTTTTGGAGCGTATTTTTCTAGACCGGGAAATGGGATTTGCCACCAGGTTCATTTAGAGCGCTTTGGCAAACCGGGTAAAACGTTACTAGGTTCCGATAGTCATACGCCAACAGGTGGTGGCATAGGTATGCTCGCCATCGGTGCCGGTGGATTAGATGTTGCAGTCGCTATGGGCGGGGGTGCCTTTTATTTGCCACAACCTCGAGTTTTGCGTATTTGGTTAAGCGGAGCGCTGGCAACTTGGGTTTCTGCAAAAGATATTATTTTAGAAGTTCTTCGTCAACTCTCAGTTAAAGGTGGTGTTGGCAAAATTATTGAGTATGGAGGTCCGGGTGTTAAAACTCTTTCTGTACCTGAACGCGCTACAATTACCAATATGGGAGCAGAATTAGGTGCCACCTCTTCCATTTTTCCCAGTGACGAACAAACTCTAGCCTTCTTAGAAGCCCAAGGACGAGGAGAGGATTGGGTTTCCTTGACTGCTGATGATGATGCTGTCTATGATGAAGAGCTTATTATCAATCTAGCAAGCCTTGTTCCTATGGTTGCGCACCCTCACAGTCCAGATCGTGTAAGCCCCGTAGAAGAACTTTCGTCAACCCAAGTTCAGCAAGTTGCCATTGGTAGTTGTACTAATTCATCTTATAGCGATCTTATGCGGGTAGCCGCTATTCTCAAGGGACGTCAAGTTCATCCGGAGGTTAGTTTAGTTATCTCCCCTGGTTCACGACAAGTTTTAACTATGCTGTCGTCTAATGGGGCCTTAACGGATATGTTAGACGCAGGGGCAAGACTTCTAGAATCAGCCTGTGGTCCCTGTATTGGTATGGGGCAATCACCATCTTCAGGGGCAGTATCTGTGCGAACGTTTAACCGTAATTTTGAGGGTAGAAGCGGAACTGCAGATGCTAAAGTATTTTTAGCTAGCCCTGAAACTGCCGCCGCCAGTGCTTTGACAGGACGTTTAACTGATCCACGAACCTTAGGTGAAGCTCTAACCATTGAAGTACCCCAGCGTTTTCGCATAGATGATTCCATGATCTTGCCCCCTGGAGATTCCACAACTACAATCCGTCGTGGTCCGAATATCCAACCCCTACCCATCGCTCCCGCACTGCCTAACGACCTGCAATTGACCCTTCTTTTAAAGCTAGGCGACAATATAACAACTGATGATATTATGCCAGCAGGTTCCAAAATCCTCCCCCTTCGGTCTAACATCCCAGCGATTGCTGAGTACGTTTTTCATAAAATCGATCGAGAATTTCCCTCCAAAGCAAAAAAAGCAGGTCAGGGCATTCTCGTAGCCGGTCATAACTACGGACAAGGTTCCAGTCGGGAGCATGCTGCCTTAGCCCCGATGTATTTAGGAGTACGCGCGGTTTTAGCACAAAGCTTTGCGCGAATCCACAGAGCAAACCTAATAAATTTTGGTATACTTCCGCTTACCTTTGTCAATGAGGAAGATATGGCTCGTATGCAAACCGAAGCCGTGGTTAACTTTGTTTCATTACATGAAGTGATCCGTTCGACGGAACCGTTATCCCTAATTGTCGGAAATGATCCAAAACCACTTTGGGTTCGACATGACTTAACTCAGCGACAGGCAGAAATTCTACTTGTCGGCGGACTCTTAAATGCTACAAGCTTAAAGTGAATTATGTTCACTTTAAGCAATTCATTATGCATTATTAAGTTCCCTATGTTATGATAATCATATATTTTCAATAGAAGGAGGAAACAACCTAATGTTATCCACGGAGGATCGTCAACTACTTAATTTAGTTTCGCAAGATTGTCGCTTATCTCCTCAAGAATTGTCTATTCAAACGGGATTAGCTGTTGAATATATTACCGAGCGCATAAAACTATGGGAAAGAGAAAAAGTGATCGTTCAATATCATCCTTATATTAACTGGGAAAGAACGGGCGAACCGCAAGTAGCTGCTCTGATTGAAGTTAAGGTTCTTCCCCAACGAGGTTTTGGCTTTGATAAAGTGGCCAAACGTCTCCAAAAGTTCCCAGAGATTAAAACTGTTTATTTGATGTCTGGTGGCTATGATCTAGCTCTAATTATTGAAGGAAAAAGCATGCAAGAAGTAGCCCTATTTGTAGCCGAAAAACTTGCAACCTTAGAACATATCCAAAGTACTGCCACACATTTTGTGCTGCGCCGTTATAAACAGGATGGGGTTGAATTGATGGGACAAGAAGAGGTGCCGGAACGCCTGGTGATTTCCCCATGAAGAAATATCTTACTCCTGTTGTTACCGAAATGCCCCCCTCAGGTATTCGCAAATTTTTCGACCTGGTTTCTACAATGAAAGATGTTATTTCTCTTGGAGTAGGCGAGCCGGATTTCGTCACTCCTTGGACTGTCAGAGAAAGCGGAATCTATTCCTTAGAACAGGGACAGACGATGTATACAAGTAATGCTGGCCTGCTGCAACTACGCCAAGAACTTTCCCGTTATATGAATAAGTCCTTAGGACTGAATTATGACCCCAATGAAGAAATTCTAATTACTGTTGGAGCGAGCGAGGCTGTCGACTTAGTTATGCGTGCCCTGTTAGGTCCCCAAGATGTTGTACTCCTTCCTGAGCCTTCTTATGTCTCATACGGACCTTGTGCAACCTTAGCTGGTGCAGAAGTTCAATATGTACCAACTTGGGCTAATGAAGATTTTCGTTTGCGGGTTAAAGACCTCGAGGAGACCTATACACCAAAGGCTAAACTTTTAGTTTTATCCTATCCTAATAATCCCACGGGAGCCATTATGACCCGTGAAGATTTGTTACCTATAGCAATGTTTGTAGAGGAACATGACCTGCTAGTCCTCTCTGATGAAATATATTCAGATTTAACCTATGCCGGAACGCATACCGCTTTTGCCAGCCTACCAGGGATGCGCAACCGCACACTACATCTCAGCGGTTTTTCCAAGGCTTACGCCATGACGGGTTGGCGTATAGGGTATGTCGCTGGACACCCCGATTTAATTCAAGGAATGACTAAAATTCATCAATATACAATCCTTTGCGCGCCAATTACTGCACAATATGCTGCTTTAGAAGCTTTAACCTCTGCCGATCAAGCCAAACGTGAAATGGTTGATACCTATAATCAAAGACGTCGTCTGATGGTTAATGGTTTTCGAGCTATGGGACTCTCATGTTTTGAACCTTTAGGAGCTTTTTATGTTTTCCCAAATATTTCAGCAACAGGTTTATCCTCTGAAGATTTTTGTGAACAACTTTTGAATGAAGAGAAAGTAGCTGTGGTTCCAGGTTCGGTGTTTGGACCATCTGGGGAAGGACACATCCGTTGTTCTTATGCCTATTCTACTGAACAACTAAAAACGGCTCTCGAACGCATTTCCCGCTTCGTCCAGCGCCGTCTTTAGGTAAATCACTATTGCACGTTTCCATGCGCTACATTTGCTACATCCACTTGGCATAGGGTTTACTTTCAAGCTTGCCTCGTGGCGTTAGTCTCCACTGGAGACTAACGTGTTTGTCGATAAGACTAAACGACAAAACCTCTGGGCTTTACTGCATGTGAACCAGTTGTCGTTCTTAACGGGCTTGGAACGATAATTATTTGTTTAAATACGGAAGCAGGATCGGTGGCAGATCATTCACAACCTTATGCTCAGAAAGCCATTTTTTCAGCCTGCCATCATCGGCATTGACCAAGGCTAAGAAGGCATTACGCTGTAGAATACTTTTTCCACGCCAGCCTGCTGCGCTTGGTCGGTAACTTTGGTCGAACCCGCGCTTAGTTAAAGTTAAAATCTCCATTAAATCTCGACCACGCCTAAGTTCATAATTTAATAGTTTCACTTTTGAAAGTGGAAAATTTTCTGGTACCCAATCTTTTGGTTCCACGGAAGCTTTTTCGCTTTCTTTTTTTAAACATAGGAAATTGTGAGGACAAACCTCTTGACAGGTATCGCAGCCAAATAGACGCCTTCCCAATTTATTGCTCTGCTCAGCAGTTAATACTTCCTTACTTTGCGTCAGGTAAGAAAGACAGTCTCTTGCTGCAAAAGGTTTACCCCCTAGAAGCTGGGCTGGACATGCCTGCACGCAGTTTTGACACCCCCCACACTGCTCAGTTACTCTGGGATCGGGCGGGAAACTTTGATCCAATAATAATAAACTAAGGGTCACGAATGAGCCATGCTTGGGCACGATAAGTTGTTGGTTACGACCCAGCCAGCCTATTCCAGCCTGTTCAGCTAAGGCTCGTTCATTCAATGGTCCAGTATCCACTTGAACTTTTGGGGGAGCAGATTTCCAGCCATTCTCCATGATCCTTTGGATTAACAACTTCAGCCTTTGAGCTACGCTAAGATGATAATCCTCTCCAACAGAAGAGCGCACTAAAATGCCCTGGTTTTTTTCAGGGGGACTACTTAAAGGAAGAGGATAAGCTAGTACTACAACAGTTTGGCATTCCGTCCAAACAGCTTTTGGATCACAACGCAGTCGATGATTAAGCGGTTCAAACGGGGTAGCCAGACCTTTATCCTGCCGTTCTTTGAGATAAATCTCCAACTCATAGTTCGTTTGTGCCCTCGTAAAACCAACTGCAATGAAGCCTAAAACCTTAGCCCATCGGCGAATATTAACCTTGGATTGTAATTGTTGTTCCTCATTCCAAGCAGACATTGATAACTCCTTATTCCGACTTATGACGGTTTTTGCCCTCAATTATAGCACGCCTTC
The DNA here is from genome assembly GCA_049302575.1 of Desulfitobacteriaceae bacterium. GTDB lineage: Bacteria > Bacillota > Desulfitobacteriia > Desulfitobacteriales > Desulfitobacteriaceae > JBAQMG01. Next base: position 6,899 of record JBAQMG010000076.1, read on the forward strand.
TCTATCTTCTACATATTTAAAGTTCTCTCGATTAAAACCAATTGGATCCTGTGAGGGCAGAAACGTCGCATTATCAGAATTCTTCTTCAAAACGTCACTATGGGTTTGGAATTGTGGCTGTGAATGCACTATACTCTAAATAAAGAAGACGCGCGTGATGTCACTCAGGAAATTTTCATCAAAACTTATAACAAACTCACCGTTTTTAAGCACAACTCCACTTTTTCCTTTTGGCTCTACCGAATCGCCATCATGAAAAATATCCTCATACTCAAAATCCTCCAGTTTAAGTTAAGTGGATAGAATTAGGTGAAAGGTTTATTCAATAAAATAAGTAGCTTCCATATCAGCCGTACTTAATGCAAACGCCAACGGAAACATTTTAAATGCATCACCAATACTTCGCTTATCCTCTGTTCCTGAAAACCCCATATGATACCTAATCGCAAAAGCCTCTTCTCTTGTTAGTTTCATGAAACCCGAAATAATATACACAGATTTCTCACCATGCCCGTATGGTAAATTATCATCATACTCATAGGTTGCAACTGATTTCCACACTCCGTTTTCATCTTTAACATTTCTAGTTCCCGGCTTATAACAATTGATTTTGCAAATATCATGCAATAGAGCAACAATGGCAATGCTCTCCTCATCATAGTGCATATGATATTGATCTTTAGCCCGTTCTCTCGCTAAATAATCTTTCAAACAGCTATACACATTCAGATTATGCTCGACAAGTCCACCTTTGTAAGAACCATGAAACCTTGTACTCGCTGGTGCCGTGAAAAAATCACTGGCTTTGGATAATAGGTATTCTAGTAGCTTATCTGAACCATCACGTTTTATGGTGCTATTATAAATATCAATAAATTGATCCTTATGACTCAATTTCAGCACTCCTTCTATTTTAATTACTAATCTACATTTTTTCTCATATCACATAACCTTAATCTGATAAGCATTAGACATCTATAAATCTCTCCTTTGTAACTTGATATTATTTAGAAATTATCGTAGTTAGTTAACACTAGCGTTTATGAATCAAATGTATCGTTCCATAAACTAGGACATTAGACCATTGTTCTCGCTGGATTCATTAGCCTTTCTGCTTACGGTTTCGGCAATGTAGTTGAGATAGGCATCACTTAACACAGGCAAAAACCGTCGTGTTCATCTTTTAACCTTATTGTTGTCCTATCACTTATTCTTTAAACAAGATCTCTTTTCCTCCCTATCCCATTATAAAATGGCTACAATACCATTCCCCTGCTATTCCTGTAATAAATACAACTAATTTGAAAGCAAAAAGACAGAACGCAGTAATTCATTCTGGCTGTAGATAATCCATCAAACAAATTTTACCTATTTGTATATTCTTTGAGGAATTGTTCGGTAGAGAATTGACATAAGTTTAGTCTGTTCCATTACAATATCCACTGCTTTAGCTGTCTGATCCGGGGGGTAGCCATATTTCTTAAGCAGACGCTTAATTGTCATCTTCATTTTTGCTTTAATGATATAAAGCTTAAATTCCGGGGATATCCAAGATGCAAATTCAAAAGCAATATCTTTATGGACATAAGTTCCGCCATATCGCCCGGATTTCGAGGTAATACCCAGCGCGTTTGTCGACTTTATCCACTTTTGCGGTGATGAGACAAAGGCATTTGCTCCTGATTGATTTTTAAACTGGTCGAATTCGACCAGTTTAAAATCCTGGTTGTTCAGCTGTTCCCATAATCCTAAAAATTCAATAGTGCTTCTAGTTTTAAGCCAATTTTTCACAACATCTGCAGGGAATTCCGGATTTTTGTGCTTTGCTTGGCGCTTTTCTTGATAAATTCCCATCTGGCGCTGGGTGGTACGAAGAAAACATTGTCTGCGATGTAGGCATCGCGATCTTCTTCAAAGCCGTCTCCCTCAGCAATCAGTTCCTTGTATTTTTCTTCAAAGCTGTCTGATATGTACTTTAAAAATATCAACCCTAAAATGACATCCTTATAATCGGAAGGCTGAATGTTACCCCTTAATTTATCCGCCATTTCCTACAACTTGTTTTCAAATTCTAAATTAACAGCCATTGTTATGACCCTCCTAGATAAATTTATTGTAGAGACTGTTTTGCGTAGCTTGCCATCTGGTTTGTGCTTCGCTGACCGTAGCCTTATAAATGCTTAACTCGTCCCGATATCTGTCGATCATTTCCTGTTGTTCATTCATGGGTAGGCTGGGAATTTCCAGCTCCATAATATCTGTATGATTAATGTTCATGATGGTTGTGCCTCTTTGAAAGCTCTTGATCAGGGCAATGCCAATCGGACTTTCCAAGAATATTTTAAGGTACTCACTTAAAACTTTTTCCTTGGGTCTGATGACGATCAAATTTGCCGAAGCAATCATCGTTTTAGCTTGCGGTCTAACTACCGCTGACTTAAGCGCAGTTCCCCTGCAGGCTAGGACAACGTCGCCACTTATCAGTTCATAGCGTTTAATTTTACGCTCTTCCTCTTCGATGGTCTCCATTCCGGAGTAGTCGATCTCGCCATTTTCAATATTCGAGATATTGAGTACGCCAATACTGCCAAGGGCGGTATCCTTCTTGAGAATTGACTTACCTCTGAATATTTCAGCTACCTCTTTCAGCTTAACTTTCTCTAAGGACGAGTTCTTAAACTTTTGAATGTTCTCGTCATCATCAGCGAGCAGGAGTTCTATTCTCCAGTCCTCGTGGGATAGAAAATCCCTCGTTGATATTTCTTCACGACTTGCTAATTCAAACTTATCCTTACTCAGCTTCATTGTGCCAACTTCAATGGTATTTTGCCTTTGAGTGGTAACGCTCAATAAATAGGTCTTAATGGAGGTCACGGGTCTAAAGGTTCCCTCTGGCAGCATAAAGATACTACTTACATTGAAATGTTCGGTAATATAAGCTCTTAACTTCTCATAACCCATACTGGCAAAAGTTATTTTAGCTGGAACGATGATGTCCAAAGTTCCAGGGTCCTTTAAATGCCCTAAGATATTCTCTAGGGCTATGCCTTCGCTGTCCCGAGTAAAAAATTTTCTCTCCAGCTCGTCTGGCTTATAGCCAAAGGTCGGCAGGGAATAGATATAGTCAAATTTCTCATCCTTTAAATAATCCGTGTAAATCGATTCAAAGACTATTTTGACATTTTGATACTCCCCAAAGCACAAGCGCAGGAGCAAGCTCATTGGCTTGTGCTGGGTTGTTAGCGTAATCTCAGAATTAAGAAGGTGTCTAATCAACGCTTTCAGACCTGCTAAATGTTTTTCCGCCTCGGTGATTAGAAGCGTTCTCGGATTTGCTTTTTGCAGCTTTTCAATCGTATAGGTTGTCAAATATCCTGGTGCAATGATCGTACCCAGGCGATCATTTTTAAAGATTTCAAGTGTGAAATCAATTAAGTCAATTCCTTTTAGTACGTCAAAAATGCCCATAAAGTCGTCTCTATCGGCGGGGAAAAAGCCTAATTCTTCTTCGGTCGTTTTTTTCATAAACTGAAACAGCTGCTCTTTATCAGTTGCTATGTTTGAATGATCCGCCAACTTTTTCAGCGTTAATTTAACGCGCAGCATTTCATTTAAGAGTTGTTCTCTCGAAGATATCTGCCTTTGATAGAGCATGTTTAAGGCTAAATCTATAGTTAAGTTCACCTGAACCCTGCTTTCTCTGCTTTTCAATATTTTCATTATACTATATTTTTATTTAGTATGTCTATACTAAAACATCTATTTGCTTAGTTTGCATCAGTAATAAAAGGTACCGGTTATTGCTAAACCGATACCTTCCTCATCTATCACCCTAACTAAGCCTTTCCTGAAGTTCCTTCTCCAAAAGATCTGCTGGAAAGTATCTTCCAGGACATTCCGTGGCAGCACCAGGGACTTCCCTGTGTAACTCCACATCGCTCTCTTTCAGATGATAGGCGGCCATCAAGGCTTCGACTTTATCGATCAGCCCAGCCACTTGAACGTCTGGAACCTCAATCTCACTGAAATTACCCACTAGGCAAATTCCAATGCCGACAAAATTTCGGTTAGACGCTATACAATGTGCCCCTGGGCGATAGATCGGCCTGCCTGGTTCGCAGCTTCCATCAGGTAGAATTACAAAATGATAACCTATGTCACTCCAACCCTTTGTCAGATGCCATTCTCGAATTATGGCAGCATTAACGGGGACGTTCTGACCCCCTTGACGCACTGTTAGCGGACTTGCCGAATGGTGAATCACAATTTTTTGCCAGTCCACTAAGCTCTCACCTCTCCTTTTATTTCTAGGACAGCAATAGCCTTGGCTAGTTCGGTGATGCTTATGGACAGTTCATTAAGCTTTCCTTCGATACGTACTAACAAATAAGCACTAACAACGATCGGAAAACCGAAGTTACCGACAAGTTTTAAAAGTTCTTCCATGCCTGCTTTCCCCTTTTTTTATTCATTCCAAAGACTAGCTTTTGAAGTTTTTATCTCCTCAGTTTTTCTCTGTCGAGTCGTCTTTTTTACGTTTTTTCTACTCTTGGGCCGATTAGAGGCCTGACGTGCCAGAAAGCAACGTCCAGCCTCTATCTATTCAAATCCTCCCGTGGTTTGAATTTTGAACTTTCTACTCTCTACTTCCGCTACCCTTTTCCCTTGGATCTTAGATCTTACACAGTCGGTTCATCATAGCGGTCATCCGTTGTTGTTCCGATAATCTTGATATCTTTCTTAGAGATCAACGCACCGCCTGCGCCCACAAACACATTTAAAGCGATGATTTGATCCATGACAGCCTCGATTTCGACCCCAGTCAGAGTGGCTTTGGGTTCAGGCAGTGTGATACTGACAGCGCCACCCAACGAATCGTTAAAGGTCATTCTCAAAACTTTTTTAGTCGTAGTAGCCATAGTTTATTCCCTCCTTTCCGCAGTCGTTACTCACCGTTAAGCTTGGCAGGGTCCTCGACAAATGGCCTGTCATACGGAAATGTTTATCTTCTTATCATTATCTTCTTACTACTAAACTGAAGCTAGTTCGAAACGATTATCTCTGCGCACGGTAATGAGGGGATAATCTTGTAACCCGTAAAGGGCTTGCGCGACATCGAACACGTCCTGGTCAAGGGCATCGGACTTTACATTCGGGATACTACGTTGGCGCAAAATGGGTGCGCCTGCTACGCTGAGTCCAGTTTGATAGGTTACGACTAAGACTGAGTCTTTAGTACTGGAAGTTACCGCCATACTCTCGCCTCCTTTCTGTTTTAACTAGAACAGATGCACTCATGCCAAAAGCAGCCGGCCCTGCCGACTGCTTTCATCCGAGAAATAAGTTCACCGACCTCCGGGCAGGAAGGGTTCTGGTGAACTGTTCCCCTGCCCGAGAACATCTGTTCTGTGTTTAGTATAGCTAATCCTCCCTCAGCTTGTCAATGACTTTGGTAACTGTTGGTAATTAAATCACACCTCAATGCAATTTTACTCGCTCAAACACCAAAAAAGAGAAGGCAGAGATTACTCCCTACCTTTCTCTTGGTGAGACCTGATGCTGGATTAGCTGTTTGATGCAAACTGATAAGTCCAGAAAGACTCGCTTTCTAGAAAGTTTCTAATCGGATTTTCCTGTGTCTTTTCTTTGAATTGCCCGTTCTCCAGAAGCCCAAAAAATACTTGCGATTGGGATTTGTGAGCCTTAATTGCTGCCAACTTCATTTCCGCGAAGGCTGAAATGTCGTTTACAATGTTCGGCGATCCGATTACAGCCTGAGCTTCGCGCGCAAAAGCATGCATGTACACCTTTGGACGCTCTTCCATAGAAAGACGTGAAATCGCCCGCACAGTAATTTCACCAAGCGCATTGTGATCCGGATGCACAGAATATCCTGGGTAATGGGTGAGAACTAAGGAAGGCCGCACTTCGTGGATGATGTTTTCTATCCTTTGAATAAGTGCTTCAGGTTCTTCAAACTCAATCATTTTATCCCGTAAGCCAAGTTTGATTACTTGTTGAATGCCGAGAGCCTGGCAAGCTTCTTTTAACTCTGCTTCCCGCACATAGGGCAGCGACTCGCGCGTGGCAAAAAACGGTCTTCCCATATTGCGGCCCATTTGACCCAAAGTGCCACAAACATACGTGACCGGTACACCAGATTTGGTTAATGAGGCCAAGGTTCCTCCACAGGCGAATGTTTCGTCGTCAGGATGAGGGAAAACTACGAGCACATGTCGTTCCATACATATCACCATCCGAATTAAATTTAATTGTTCATCTTTTACTGGTCAAATGGTTTAAGGCTTAGTTCCAAGGCAACCGCCAGTCGTCCTTTTTGATCATGGCCGGCGAGTAAAAGCCCCCCTGCTTCGTCTACTTCAAAGTCAGTCAATCCTTCTGCGTAAACCCAACCAAGTTCCAGCCTAAGTCCTACGCGGTATGGACCATCGCCTGTAACAAGCCCTCTTGTGTAGCTAATCAGACCATTGCGTATATACGCGCCAACTCCCATTTTGCTTTCCTGATGATGGACAGAATAAGCTCCATTGGTCGTTTCTAAATGAAGGTAAACCTGGCGGTTAAGAAAATCGTCTAGGCCTGATTGGACAAGCAATTTATCAATTGGCTTCATGAATTTGAACCCCCGATACTCTATAATTAATTCGTCCTGTTGATTTCCCGATCCAGACTATCATACCACATCTTGTACTTATAATTCATCTCAACGGCATGTATGAAGCCCAAATTTCAGATAACTAAAAAGATCTTTGATGACCGTGAATTCACCGTCATCAAAGCGATGTAAAGAGATAGTACCATATGCAAAACGATATCGAATTTCAACAATATCCTATTACTATTTAAACAGGCGAATTAAATCTTTTTGGGTTTCTTCTATTCTTTCGGCGATAAACTTAACAAAGGGTTTGTCATCTTCGTGAGCTTTCTCTAGGAAAGAAATATATTCGCGCCTTAAAATAGGCGGTATGATACCGATAGTGAAGCCCTTCCTAATAAGACAGAGATTCATAAGGAGTCTTGCCACTCGCCCATTCCCATCAATAAACGGGTGTATAAATACAAATTGTTTATGCGCTAGTGCCGCAAATTCCACAGGGTGTAGTTTGTTCTCTTTCTCGGCAAGCCAATGAACAAAAGTTGACATAAGATTGGGGATTTTATCCGGTGCAGGGGTTGGGTAAGCTGATCCCGTGATAATTACACGCTCTTGGCGATAAATTCCTGCTTTTTCAGGATCAATTAAGGAATAAAATAATCGATGTATCATTTTGATATGTTCCTCACCAAACATCATACCCTGGGAAATCGTATAAATATAATCATACGCTTTAGCATGACCTGTCGCTTCGTAGTAATCGCGAATAGGCTTCCCTCCGACAGTTAAGCCATCTTCAAGTAGTATTTTAGTTTCTGTTTCAGTCAAAGAATTGCCCTCGAGCGCGTTACTTGAGTAAGTTAACCCAATTTTATAGTAGTCCTTGATTTGCTTAAGTGAATTTCCCTCAAATGGACGAAAAAAATCAATTTTAGCTTTATATTGATCATTTTTTTCAAACACGCGGTTCTACCTCCTTAACTGTTGTGCCCCCTAGGTTACAACAGTCCTTCTAATATTATAGCATCTGGTACGTATTCACAACTTTCCTCAATCATTGTATAGGTTTTATGATTGGGCTATTAAACTAAAAACACCCCTTTTGAGGGTGCCCTAGCTAATTACACATTTAAATCCTGTAAAATTAAATTCAACAAATCTCGAATTGACTACTTTGTTGCTCTAAAATAAGCGTAGGTCATTGGATCACCTTTTTGAAGTAACTCGGCAACTGTAACCTTAGCTAGGTATAGAGTATGTGTACCAGCATCAAGTTGATTGATCACGGTCGCTTCCATAGTGGAAAGAACATCATCCAGTAGTAAAACCCCTGAATTTCCTCGATGAACAGCTATGTCGGAAAACTTATCAGAGTCCCTTCCCGAGCTATAACCAAAACGGCGAGCATATTCTTGTCCGCTTTGATTAAGGATAGAAACCCCTAACTTACCACTTTTCTCAATTAATTCACGAGTAAAATTCTGTTTATTGATTCCTAAAGCAATTGTGGCTGGTTCAGAAGTAACCTGAAAACAGGTATTAGCACATTGTCCGTTGTCCCTTCCAGCTGCACTTGCCGTAATAATATAGAGACCATAAGAAATTCCAAAAAGAGCTATGCGAATAGCATCATTCTTACTTGTCTCTACCTTATCCATTGAAACAGCTTGTTGGGCATAGGTTGATTTTTCCCCTTCTTCATTAATTAGTTCAAAACGTTCAGGCCCTACTCCACAAACCGGACAAATATCTGGCGGAGTTTCCCCGGTGTGAACATAACCACATACTGTACAGCGCCATTTTTTAGCCATTAGAACACCTCCCTGAATTAATAATTAAGTTTGTCTATTTCCTTGTTTAAACGAGTCCTGATCTAAAAATAGTTTATATTGTTTTTCCAAGAAAATATTGGTCAATTCGAGAGTCTTATCCTCTAAAATTAATTGGCAGCGTAGTCGTTCTTTAAACCTACCTAACGACTCGCCACTAAGACCTTTTTGCGCGACAAAAATATAAAAAATAGTCCAATCTAATTTTTCTAAGCGTTCAATAATTTTACCTTGTGCCTCTTTAATTTCTGATTGGAGGAGTTCAAACCTTTGATTATCTTCTGTATTTCGTTGTTTATCACCAAAAAAATCAGCCTGCCATAGGGTTAAAAGCTCTTCAACCCTCTCGTAAATAAAATTCCTGCCATCCCAACCTAATTCCCAGGTAAACTTTCTAACTTTCCTCTTCAAGGATTTGGATTGATTCCCTTTTAACTCATTCATAAAAGTTAAGGTTCCACTCATATGGTGTTCAATTAAATAGACTAATTCGGCTTCAAATTTTCTCCGGGGAAGCTTAAGAAACATCGACCAGCGGAAACGTGGTAGAATTTCTTTGACTAGGCGACCACTTTCTCGCTCATGTCCTAAAAAATGACGTTTACCCTCGGGAACCCACTCAAATTCTTTTCTGCCAGGAATTATAGTTTTAATGTGTTTTACTTGAATTGTTCCAGGGTAATTATCTAACCGAGCACCATGTACTTCCACAAATTTATTCTCAAAACGTTCTAGGCCCTTCCCCAATATCCGGAACTCCCCTAATTTATATTCATTTTCATGAAATACTAATCGATCCCTTGCATAGCACTCACGGCTTGCCGTCTCCCATTTACCAAGGTCATGAAAAAGTCCTGCTAATCTGCTGAATAATAGGGGAGGGGTATTACCAACGACTTGCATAGTATGTTGCCAGGCATCTTTAGTATGATAACGGTTCTGAACCAACCCATTTAGTCTCGCTAATTCTGGAAGATAAAGTTTGAAAAAACCTAATTTATCAAGTAAGTTAAGCCCTCGTAACACATCATCTAGTAACAGAATCTTATTGAATTCATCTGTAATACGCTCAGGAGCAGTTTTGGCCAAACTAGGTAAAGTATTAATTCCTGCTTGCCAAGTCAATGGTTCAACTTGAAGCTTAAATTGGGCTGCTAGTCTAACCATTCGTAATACACGTATAGGATCTTCAGCAAACCTCTGCTGAGCATCACCACAAGCTCTTAACACCTTAGACTCTAAGTCTAATATACCCAATAATGGGTCTTCCACCTGTTCAGTACCTACGTTCAAATATAAGGCATTGATCGTAAAATCTCTTCTTAAGGCATCTTCTCGCATATTTCCGGAAAATTCGGCTAGGTCTAAGCGTTTTTCATTATCAAAGACACTTATTGTTTGATATTTAGCTCCTATTCTGTGCGAATGATAACCCCAAGCACTCAACGCAGCTTCCATTTCATCAAGGGATAAGGCAACCACAGCATCAATATCCCGACAATCCACTTCCAGTTTAGCATCTCTTACTGCTCCCCCAACAATATAAGTTTGTCCAAGCTGGTTGATTTTTGTCAAAACTTCTTGTTGAAAGGGCGTGCCTATCATGGAATACCTCCATAGCGTTCGATTCTTTCGTGAGAATTAAACGCATTCGTTTAGCTTTCATATTACTTGAGATTCTCAGGATTTAACCCTAGTAAGTCTGACGAAATAAAACGACCATCTTTCCGGATTAGCTTGTTATCAAAATATAGTTCACCTCCGCCATATTCCGAACGTTGAATATTCACTAAATCCCAATGAATCGCGGATTTATTGCCATTATTACACTCATCATAACAAGATCCCGGTGTAAAGTGAAAACTGCCGTCAATTTTTTCATCAAAAAGTGTATCTTTCATTGGTTTAAGTATATAGGGATTGACTCCGATTGCAAATTCACCGACATAACGAGCTCCTTCATCCGTATCAAGAATATCATTTATCCTTTCCGTATCGTTAGCCGTAGCCTTGATAATTTTACCCTTCTCAAATTCCAAAACGATCGAATTGAAAGTGAAGCCTTGATAAATTGCAGGTGTATTATAACTTAGCTTACCATTAACAGATTCTTTAAGGGGCGCTGTAAATACTTCCCCGTCTGGGATATTCAAGTGTCCAGCACATTTAATAGCTGGCATCCCCTCGATAGAAAACTTCAAATCCGTACCTTGTCCGAGGATCTGAACCTGACTTGTACGTTCCATTAACTGAACAAGCGGATCCATTGCTTTAGACATTTTAGCGTAATCTAAGTTGCAAACATTAAAGTAAAAATCTTCAAACCCTTCGATGCTCATGTCCGAAAGCTGAGCCATGGAAGCACTTGGATAACGTAGAACACACCAACGGGTATGGGGAACTCGCTGGTCAGAATGTACTGGTTTAGAATAATGAGACATGTAAATTTTCAATTTCTCGCTAGGTAAATCTGACCATTCATTCACGTTTTCACCAGATCTTAAGCCTATATAGGCTTGCATCTCGCTCATTCGTCCTCGATCCCAACGGGCCATTGCTTCAGCTTGTTCGATTGTCATTCCTTTTAATAGTTCTCGCAGTAAGGTATGATTAGAAACAGATAAAAATGGTACCCCTCCAGCCAAATAAGTATGCCTCACTAAGGCTTGAGCTAAAGGAATTTCCAAGCCCATAACTTCTATTAGAAGCTTTTCGCCTTTTTTTAGGGCAAGAGAATAATTAATTAAACTGTCAGCTAATTTTTCTATTCGTAAATCTTTAATAAGTGTCCACACCTTTCGCAGAAAATAATGTCATTCTTATTAATTCTTCACCTTCCGTAATTTACCTTTTTAAGACTAGTTTTATGCACAAATTTTCTTGATAATTTAGAATTATAAGTAGTTTAAAGGAGAACGCCAATGTCCCCTGATGGTTTATGGAGATATACTTTACAAGCGGAGGATACAACTAAAAAATATCTAGAAATCCTTAAGCGTAAATTCCATTTCTCTAACAAATTGTTACAAACCCTTAAACAAGGAGAAAAAGTCTGGGTCAACGGTAAATTTACCTATTTAACCACCAGAGGGCAAGCAGGAGAAACCCTAAGCATAAATTTCAAGACTCCTGAAGTCTTAAATCTTGCTGCTGAGTCACTCCCACTTGAAATCCTTTACGAAGACGACTACTTATTAGCGGTCAATAAACCCGCTGGACAAGTTGTTCACCCCAACCCACGTTATTCAACCAGCACCTTGGGAAATGCCGTAACTAGTCATTGGCAGACGAAAGGTGAAGCTCACACTTTCCGCCCTATCCACCGTATAGACCGTAACACTTCCGGTGTCGTCGTCATTGCCAAAAACAAATTTGCTCACCAACAACTTGCTTGGCAACTTGAACATGGACAAATCCTTAAACGTTATTTAGGTTTTGTCAGCGGTAAGGTCCCTGTATTAACCGGCGAATTAAACGGTGCTATCGGCTTTGCCCCAGGTAGTTTTATTAAACGCCAAGTTCAAATAGACGGGCTCCCAGCACTGACTCGTTTCCGTATCCTTCGTCATTATGCTCAGGCAGATCTCTTGGAGTTTGAACTTGCTACAGGACGAACTCACCAGATACGTGTTCACTGCCAGTCCTTGGGTCATCCTTTACTTGGCGATGACTTATACGGTGGAGATATTTCCTTAATCAATCGCCAGGCCTTACATTCCTTTATGTACGTCTTAAAACATCCAGCAACTGGTCAGCAGCTTGTGCTTCGGGCTAAGTTTCCTAGTGATTTAATAAATTTGGGACAAAAGCTTCTTTGACTGTATATGCCTAGAAAATTTGTCTGTTGACAAGCTAAACAAGCCGCCGAACAAGCTTTCTAAGGCGTAGTTCGTGATCACCCAAAACCCCTGAAACAGATGACAATGTATCCTCGATATCGCATACTTTGTCGTGAATCACAGTAAGTGATACCTGTTCGGTTTTTTCCCTATGTCTTTCCAGCCGTTCGAAACGTTTGTCACTCTGATCAAGACGTACTTCCATCTGTTCAAGACGTTTGTCACTCTGATCAGAACGTGCTTCCATCTGATCCAGACGTGCTTCCATCTGTTCAAGACGTTTATCACTCTGATCAAACCTTTCCCGCATTTCCTGTCGGGTAGCTACAAGCTCCTTATGTATGGACTCAAACTCTTCTTTTACAGAATTTGCTTGTACTTGTTGTACTTGTTGTTCACGACGCAAAGCTTTAAATTCATTTAAGACTAATCTTTGAAATTCTTCATCCGTCATAAAACCGCTCCTTTCTCTCCCTAGTTACTATTATTTTATCCTAATCAGGTAGATTTACAATGACTTTTAACGCTGAATCCAGAGTGCTAACGCCATTAAAACATTCCAAGTACCATGCGCTACAATGGAAGGCCACAAACTTGAGGAACGCTCATACAGCCAGGTTAAGACAATTCCTCCGATTAACAAGGGAAGAAACCTTACTAAATCAAAATGTAAAAACGCAAAGAAAATTCCCGTTAATATAATCCCCATACCTCGACCGTAAGCAAGACGTAGCGGAGGATATAACAAGCCTCGGAAGAGTACCTCTTCTTTTAGAGGAGCTATAATCCCTCCTAAAACTAAAAGAATGGGCAATTGCCAAGAATACTTTGCACCCTGTAATACGAGCGTAAAACTTTGCGGAGCAGGCGTACCCCATAAATAGGTAAGCAATTTCCCTAAGAACCCTATCCCGAGAAACAAGAGCAACCCTACTAAAATACTTATTAGCAAGTAAACCCAACGAACAGCTCCCAAGCCTAAGACTTTGTAAGATTGCTTCATCACACGCAGAAGAAATAAAATAGCTACCAAATATAAAATACTCTCGCCTAACCCGATTCCCACAAACCGTATAAACCCTGGGAGAGAGTTCAGATTCTGCTGTGTTGAAAGCCAACCAAAAGAAAATTCAAGTAAGTTAACCATACCAATGAGGAAAAGAGCTTGCCAAACATTCCAAGCTGGGCGACGTGGGGGAACTCTTTCAATACTCATTTAAAACCCCTAACGCATATTAGCCACAATAGCTGCAGCAAAGCCGGACGTTTTAACCTCTTGTGCTCCTTCCATCTGTCTAGCTATATCATACGTAACAATTTTATTCCCAATTGTTTTTTCTATAGCTGCTTCGATCAACCGTGCAGCCTCGTGCCAACCTAAGTAGTCTAACATCATGACAGCCGAAAGGATCAGCGAGCCAGGATTAACTTTATCTAAGCCAGCATACTTAGGTGCAGTTCCATGAGTAGCCTCAAAAACACCGATAAAATCTCCTATATTTGCTCCTGGAGCCATCCCCAGACCACCGACTTGTGCCGCAACTGCGTCAGAAAGATAATCACCATTTAAATTTGTGGCCACTAATACTTCATATTCATCAGGCCTAATCAGGATTTGTTGAAACATATTATCCGCGATCCGATCATTAACTAGAATTTTGCCCTCACGTGAAGCGCCTGCGTACACTTCCTCTTCTGTAACGATCTTATCACGGAATTCACTTTTTACTAGATCATAACACCAGTTCTTAAAAGCGCCTTCTGTATACTTCATGATATTTCCCTTGTGAACCAAGGTAACCGTTTGGCGATTATTCTCTATTGCATGGTTCATAGCTTTACGAACAATACGTTCTGAACCAGTTTTACTGATTGGTTTTATCCCCAGACCAGCGTCTTCTACAATCTGGCAACCCATTTCAGTATTTAGAAACTTTCGAACCTTAGCTCCTTCGGCTGAATCATAACTCCACTCAATTCCAGTATAAATATCTTCGGTATTCTCTCGAAAAATAACCATATTTACTTTTTCGGGATGTTTTACCGGGCTAGCCACTCCTTCAAACCAGCGTACTGGCCGAACACAAGCAAATAGATCTAATTCCTGGCGGATTGTAACATTTAAACTTCGCATACCTCCACCAATCGGAGTTGTCAATGGACCCTTAATCGCCACGATATGCTCCTTGATTTCCTTGAGGGTCTCCTTAGGTAACCATTCAGAAGTTTTTTCAAAGGCCTTTTCCCCAGCAAGTACCTCTTTCCATTGAATAACTCGCCGCTGATTGTAAGCTTTCTCAACTGCAGCATCTACAACCTTCCGAGTTGCTCGCCATATATCAGCACCAGTTCCATCCCCTTCGATATAAGGGATAATCGGACAATCCGGGACATTAAGCTTACCATTAAGAATCGTAATTTTTTCAAACATAATAATATTTTTCTCCTCCAATACATCAATTTGAAACTTGCTTAAGCTAATTTTTCCTTTAGAAGTTGATTGACTAATCCTGGATTAGCTTGTCCCTTAGTTGCTTTCATGATTTGACCAACCAAGAAACCGAGGGCTCGTTCTTTGCCAGCACGATAGTCCTCAACTGATTGCGGGTTAGCAGCCAACACTTGATCAAGGATAGCTGATAAGGCTCCTTCATCACTGATTTGGGCTAAGCCCTTATCCTGGATGATTAAGCTAGCAGCTTTACCTGTAGTGTACATCTCTTCAAGAACACTTTTGGCAATTTTACCGCTAATAGTACCCTGATCAATCAGCTTTAATAGTTCTGCTAATTGATCAGGCGAGATTGGCGAATCTTGGACTGCACACTGTTGAGCATTGAGTAGACGTGTGAGATCTCCCATCACCCAATTAGCCAAACTTTTGGCATCACTATACTGAGTTAGAGCTTGATCAAAGAAGTCTCCCAAGGCTTTAGAGGCCGTAAGGACACCAGCATCATAGTCGGAAAGTCCTAAAGTCTGAAAACGTGCTTGGCGTGCTACAGGCAGCTCCGGCAAGGTTTGACGTATTCTCTCCACCCATTCCCGATCAATGACAAGAGGGACTAAATCAGGCTCTGGAAAGTAACGATAATCATGAGCTTCTTCTTTAGAGCGCAAGGATAACGTAATACCTTTCCCTTCATCCCAAGTACGGGTTTCTTGGAGGATCCGCTCCCCATCGTCGAGTAGGCTTGCTTGGCGTTCGATTTCGTATTCCATGCAGCGTCGTACAGAAGTATAGGAATTCAAGTTTTTGGTTTCTGTACGTGTGCCCAACTCCAAACTTCCTAAAGGGCGTAAAGAAACATTCACATCAAATCGAACAGACCCTTGCTCTAGCTTACAATCAGAAACTTCTGTATACTCCAGAATTTGCACCAATTGTTCCAAATAAGCTAGCACTTCGGGGATCGATCTCAGATCTGGCTCAGACACGATTTCTAAAAGAGGAACCCCAGTACGATTATAGTCAACATAAGATTCAAGAGAAGAAGAAATCGTTTCCCCACTGTGAACAAGCTTTCCCGCATCTTCTTCCATATGCGCGCGCGTTATCCCAATCCTTCGCACCTGGTCATCCACCACTATGTCGAGCCAACCACCTTTGCAAATAGGAAGATCAAATTGTGAGGTCTGATAGTTCTTGGGAAGATCAGGGTAATAATAGTTTTTACGATCAAACTTAGAGAAATCGGCAATCTCACAATTCATGGCTAGACCGGCCTTAATCGCTAGCTCAACTACTTTACTGTTCAGTACCGGCAGTACCCCTGGTAGCCCAGAACAAACCGGGCAAACATGAGTATTCTGTTCCCCACCAAATTCTGTACTGCAACTACAGAAAATCTTAGTCTTAGTTGCTAATTCAGTATGAACTTCAACTCCACAGACCATTTCATACTCGTTCACAGCCATTAAGAGAGCACCTCCGCTGTCAAACTTGGCTTTGCCTTGTGAAAATCAGTATTTTGCTCAAATGTATAGGCAACACGATACAACATACCCTCGGCAAACGCTTTTCCCATAAGTTGTAAGCCAACAGGTAACCCCTTAACAAACCCTGCCGGGATAGAGATGCTTGGCAAACCCGCTAAATTGAGGGGAACCGTACAGATATCGGACATATACATCGCCAATGGATCCGTCGATTTTTCCCCAAATTTAAACGCGGTTGTGGGTGTAGTCGGCGAAAGTAAAATGTCGAACGACTCAAAGGCTTGATCAAAATCTTGTTTAATTAAGGTCCGCACCTTCTGAGCTTTCAAATAATAAGCATCATAATAGCCGGAACTTAAGGCGTAAGTCCCCAGCATAATTCTGCGTTTGACCTCGTCTCCAAAGCCCTCAGCCCTTGTTCTTTTAAACATACTGATGATATCCTCATTGTTTTCAGAACGGTGACCATAGCGAACTCCGTCATAGCGAGCAAGGTTTGAACTGCATTCTGCCGGAGCTATCAAATAATAGGCTGGCATCGCATACTCCGTATGTGGCAAAGAACATTCAGCTACTTCCGCACCTAAACCCTGTAATGTCTCAATTGCTTGCTGTAAAACTTGGGCAACTTCGCGGTCAATTCCTGGACCGAAGTATTCTCTAGGAATCCCAATCTTGATACCCTTGACATCATTGATCAGGAACTTAGTGTAGTCAGGTTTGTCGTAAGGCACAGAGGTTGAATCCTTAGGATCATAACCAGCAATAGCATTCAAGACTAAAGCGTTATCCCTAACTGTTTTAGTCACTGGACCGATTTGATCAAGTGATGAAGCATAGGCAATCAGCCCATAACGGGAAACTGCTCCGTACGTAGGCTTCATTCCTACAACCCCACAAAAAGCCGCAGGTTGTCTAATCGAGCCGCCTGTATCAGAACCCAAAGAATAAACGGCTTCATCAGAAGCAACGGCAGCGACCGATCCACCCGAAGAACCCCCGGTGACACATGATAAATCCCAGGGATTATGCGTTGGAAAAAAGGCGGAGTTTTCTGTTGAAGAACCCATAGCAAATTCATCCATATTGAGTTTGCCTAAAATAATCGTTCCAGACTCCCGAAGCCTCTCTACGACAGTTGCATCATAGGGAGGAATAAAACTCTCCAACATCTTTGAAGAACAAGTTGTCCTTACACCCTCTGAACACATATTATCTTTCAAAGCCATTGGTATGCCTGCCAAGGGACTTAGTTTTTCGCCACGTGCAATTTGCTTGTCTACTTCCGCAGCCTGGCTCAGCGCCAAATCAACAGTTAAAGTCACGAAAGCCTTGATTTTTCCTTCCACCTTATCGATGCGTTGCAAAAATGCCTGAACTAATTCAGTAGCGCTAATTGTTTTTTTCTCAAGCATTGAATGTAATTCAGCCGCTGATCTTGCAGTGATATCCATGAAGCCCCAATCCCCTTCCCAATCTGTTTCTAAACAATTTTAGGCACCCTGAAAAAGCCATTTTCGGCATCCGGTGCATTAGCAAGCACCCTTTCGACATTCATCGAAGGCTTCACTACATCTTCACGCATAACATTATATAAGGGTACTGCGTGGGCAGTTGGTATAACCTGAGAGGTATCCAACTTGTCTAAGATTGCCGCATAGTCTAGTATAGAATTTAATTGCTTGGTATACTCTTCTGTTTCTAAGGCAGTTAACTCAAGACGAGCTAACAGAGCTACATGTTCAACCTCTTGACGTGAAATCTTCACGCTCGTCACCCTCCTTCGACTATTTAACATAGTTTGCTATCACGCTAGCAAACTCCGCTTACTCTAAGAATTCCCTAGGGTTCAAGTTAACCTCGCGACAAATCTCCTCTACGATCTGCTTTTCCTGCGGGACAAATTCCCCGTCTGCATAGCCTATCGCACAGCATAACCGCACTACCAGGCGAGCAGCCTCTGGCTTAGGGGCTAGTTTACCGATTGCCCGTAAGGCTTCCGCTTTACCCATACTTGGATCAGCCTGGATTCGCTGCACAAAATAATTAAACCGTGAAGTCACTTCATTACTATTAATCCCACGCATTTCCTGACTGGTGCGGAAATAATCTATAAGTTTGTCCTTTTCCGAAGGTTGAATAATTCCATCCGCCATAGAGACCAAGGCACTACCGGCGACCAGGGCTTCCGTAAGATCTTTTCCCATATATTTAGTGACAATATTACGAGCATTATCCGCCTGCTGCTTCAACCACTCGGTAGTATTATTATTACCCGCCGCACTCCAACGCTCTCGGCAACTCAAGCAGGCAAATTCCATGTTTTTGCTGCCAATAAATCCGGCCAATATCCCTATCGGACCCAGCAAAATACCTCCCAAAGCAGCTTTGCCCAGCCCAAACCCTTTCTTACCGGCTGTAACGCTAGTCGAGTGACATTTTGGACAGACCATACCCCCTTGATCAGGCTGATACCCAACATTCTGGGGTTGTCGATAGGGTTGGGGACTATTTTGTGTATTCAGGGGCCTATTCTGCCCGTTAGGCTGAGAATAAGAATTAGATGTACTGCGACTCGCAGAAGGTTGGTCTTCCTCTACCTCTAACCCATAATTGCGACAGAGTGCCGCGAGACCACCTTGGAACCCGCTAGCAATCGCATTGAATTTCCACTCTCCTGCATGACGATAAAGTTCGGCCGCAACAATGGCAGTTTCGACGGAAAACTCCTGACCCAGTTCATATTTAAGTATTAATTCGTTCGTCTGAGCATTAAGAATCCGAACGTAAGAGCTTTTGAGATCTCCAAAACTTTGCCGTTTTGTTTGGGCATCATTGATCGTAATCGTAAACGCAATTTTCTCGATATAGGCGGGCACTGCCGACAGATTAATGCGAATCTGTTCGTCATCTCCCTCGCCGGAACCCCTTTTATTGTCCCCACTATGTCTCACCGAACCCTGACCACCAGATGGATTATTATAAAAGACAAGATCGTTTTCATCTTTTACTTTCCCGTTAGCACCTATTAAAAAAGCCGAGGCATCTATGTCAAAGCTTTGACTACTCCCCACTTGATTTGAGACCCAACCCAATCCGACAATAATTTCCATGGAGTCAGGATTAGTTTTCGTGAGATCAACCTTTTGCCCCTTACTTAGTCTTACAGCCATTGTCTCGCCTACTTCCTATCTTACTATCCCACGATTAATAAAATCTTGTTTGAGAACCTCTAATCTCCGCGTTCCATCCAGACGTTTTTGTCTCATTTCCTCCTGGATAGCTTTTGTTTCCTCAATGCCATTGACGATGGTTTGCCAGGATTTCTCTAAGGTCTCAATACTAACAGAACTCCCGCTGGCAAGTTTAGCCACTAGTTTTGATTGAAGTGCCGTATTTTCGGCGTTTCTTAATAAAAGTTCATTTGTTTTTTCATCTAAAGCACTCATTGCTTTGGCTTGGACCGCTTGACGCTTTAACATAATGGCTTGCACCAGACATTGTTTAAAAATCGGCATCGTAATCACAAAAGCGGAATTAATCTTGCGTACCAAGTTATAATTACCATATTCAATGGCCTTGATGGTCGGCATACTTTGCACTGCTACATTTTCAGCGAGCTGTAAATCATAAATTCGTTGTTCCATAACTTCTTGCACCTGCAAGAGGTTGTTGACCTTAAGCTGATCTAATCTATTGGCCGTCTGACTGGCTTTAGCTTGAGCTGTAGGGATGATATTATTCTTCAGTTCTGCAAGTACAACTTGACCTGCGTAGATATATTGCCCTAACTGCTCGTAATATTCCGTGTTCTTACCAAACATCTCGTCCAAATGCTTATTGGCGAGATTAATTTCTGCTTCATACTTCTTCAGCGTCACAAATACTTGATCGACTTCATCACCCATCGAGTTGTATTTTTGGAAAAGTACATCGACCGAATTCTTAGCTTTAGTAAACATCTTTTCCAAAAAGCCAGGTTTTTTATCCTCAAAATCTTTAATATCAAACTTATCCATGATTTTATTCAGTTGAATTAAAAGTTCGCCCGAATCCTCAACCTTAGTCGATTGCATCGAATGAAGGATGGCATCAGAAAATCGTGACACTTCTTCTGCGGTGTTCTTACCAAAGGTCATAATAGAACTCACATCTTCGACGTTAATCTGGCGAACAATACTACGAACCTCAGGGCTTTCCTGCACTTTAACCAGGATTTCGTTTTTCTTCTGTTCGAGATCAAACTCCGGAATAATCGTCGGCACTAAGTTATTAATTTCCATTTTTACTCCCCTTTTTCTCGAAATATATTTTTAGTAGGCTTCAAAAACCGAGACAAAAAACTAGGTTTAGCTGTAGATGCTCCAATGCTGCTTAATGCCGGCATAACTAAATCAAATTTTACGAAGGGCAGCTGATAAACATCAAATAGACTGGGCTTAAGCTGCTGTTCTATGGTATTGTAATTGGTTGGTGTAAATATAACTACATCCAAACCGATCAGATTAAAATAGGCAAGTAAGATAGCATCATCTTCACTAAAAGTTTCTTTTTGATTATCATACACTATCAGCTTGGGAATCGCTTGCGGATAATCAAAGACTTCAATAAGCTTGATTAAAGTATCTTCCATGGTGAGAATGGTCAACAAAATCTTAAGCTTAAACTTTTCATCGACAGGGGTCATGAACATTTCAGAGACTAGAAGTTCATTAATTTTAACAATCAGGAAATGCTGTAAATCAGCTTTGAGATAACCAAATTTGAAGTGCTGACTTTTTAACACTTTGAGTTCATCGAAGATACCCTGTTCGTTCAGTAAATAGGCAGTCCGATAAAGCTCTTGCTTGGTGTAACTTATTTTACTAAAAGGCACGTCCTCAATAAGTTTCGTATTAGGCGCTAAGGCCAGTGTTTTGAGGTCTTGCCAATAAGCCTCCATTGTCTCGTTAACTCCGTTAACCTTGGCAAATAAATTAGGGATATAAACCTTTTTGTTTTGGACTTTAAACTCTGGGCGAAGTTTAGCTGGTTCCTGCCAAAGAAGCTTCAGTTCATCATAGGTAGTTTTAAGCGTTATAGGTTGGGTAGAGTAACTTTCAAACTGCCACGGTTTATAAAGACCCACCTCTTCACTATAGATCACTTCCTCAATTTCTTTGGTGGCCTTGTAGGTTATTGTGCTTTTTCGAATCAATTGCTCTCCCTCTGGAAAGGAAGCCAAGGGTAAGTTATTTTCATTTCTAATTAGCTGCGTCAATAACTTGTCCTTGTCAAAGCTTTGGAAGGGTTGATCTCCCTCTTCCTGGGAATGAACAAAAAGCACATCACAGCCCAGCTTATGGAAGACGTTCAACAAATAGATTTCATGAGATTTAATCGTTCCATAGAAAAGAATTTTGGGATTATGTTCGTAATCAAAACTTCCCAAGCTAGAGGTTTGATTAGGCTTACTTTTAATAGTAAAAAGCTTGGGCAAGTATCTATTTAACCACATTACAAGCTTTAGAGAAAAGTTAAGCACTATCGAAAGATTATTAGTACTCTGTTGCTCAGAAAACAACTTCACCATATCCACCAGAGCTTTTCTAACGGTGTTGTTTAAAAGCCCATCATCGGTTCGAATAAGCAGCTTCGCCTGCAGAATTTGTTCTAAAATCTCAAAGATATCGTTGTAATGTTGATTAATCAGACTATCGGGAATTATGGCACCCTCCACTGCCGTTGGTGTCGGGATGCCCTCTAGAAACCTGAGATAAAAACCAGACCTCAAGAACACCTTATCAAGGTTATAAAGACTGTTGTAATATTCAGCTTCCCAATCATCAGAGGTGCTGGGTGCTCCAATATAACGTACAAAATAAGTTGGGATTATCGGATAGGGCTCACCAATATAGCCACTCCGTTTGTTCAAAGGAACGTTTATTTCCTCGAAAATATGATCCGATCTCTTTAGTTTCACAACAACAATGTGCTCATTAAACAGAATATCACGTTGGTTATTTGACAAGTTTTCTACGGCTTGTCTTACTGGAAAAGCGCCGATTGCTAATTCGTTGGATTTTTTAATTACCCGAGAAAAAATATTTTGCTTGTCTACTTTAGCAAACTTGTCTTCAAACGAGGGGTTAAGTACAAGTACATCGCACCCCATTAGGGACATAAGGATCAGGAAATAAATTTCGTGTGTTTTTGGACTTCCCCAATAAATTATTTTAGGGTTATAAAGAGCTTCCAGATTGATTTGTTGACTATAATATTCTAACCACAGTAAAACTTTAGTCACGAAATTGTCAATCATACTTAAATTAGCAGTTGATTCATTCGTTAGATAAAGATTAAGCATGGTGTGAAAAGCATTTTTTATTTTTTGATTAGCTTGGAGGTCTGAAGTTCTTGTAAAATAACCCTGGGAGTCTAAAACGTTGATGAGCGCCCCATTGCTAAAATCTTTAAATGGAACTTGCTCAAACAATTTTTTGGCTTTATCAAGCAAGGGGGAGTTAGATCGTAGCTGTATTACTTTGTCAAACCAAATATAATTGCCAAGTGAGCTTAACTTTTCATCTAAATCAAGGATTTCAGATTTATACTGTCGCTCATCATCGCACCCCATAATGCGGTAAAAATAAACACAGGAACTAGCCCCTCTTTCACTCAGAGGAGACAGAATATCTTTGAAAATGTTGTCTGATTGTTTCAGGGTAGTTCCCATTTCTTTCCTCGTCTCCGTAAAATCCCTGTCCTTCAAGTCTTAATAACGAAAAGTTGAGATTTATTCCCAATATTTTGTCGAATAGTTTCCTCTTTTAATTATTCTAGATAACTGCACATTGTTCCTCCTTAATCTACCTTTGTTTTATTCTTTACTTTCATCCAAGATATATTACATTAAACTCTCTGGAGTTTCACAGTTTGCTTGACAAGCTATAACAATTGAAGTACACTTCAATTGTTAAGAGGGAGTAGTTTAATTACAAAGGCAACATACCCGGTAAGGAAGCTTACCTGACTTTGTAAACCTTGAAGGTGACGAGACTTTTGACATGGCCTATTTAGGCTGTGTCAAAAGTCTTTTTTGTTACTTTCTAGGCGGCGGTTCCTTCTAACTATCCTTGGCTACAGGAACACTTGGCCATTCATGGCCAAGTGTTCTAATCTCGAACATCCTTGTTCGAGTCTTGATCAGCGTATAAGTAAGGGGTGGTTGTTAAAACTAGATAAAGAAAATTTGGCTAATGCCAAGGCGTGAAAGGATCAAATTGA
This sequence comes from Desulfitobacteriaceae bacterium, assembly GCA_049302575.1. GTDB lineage: Bacteria > Bacillota > Desulfitobacteriia > Desulfitobacteriales > Desulfitobacteriaceae > JBAQMG01. The sequence goes on from JBAQMG010000076.1 coordinate 30,391, forward strand.
AAATTTAAGGAGGATACTAAATCGTGGATTTTTTTCAAAAAGAAGTACAAGAAGTTATCGATGAATTAAAGAGTAATGAAGAAATGGGATTATCAACAGCTGAAGTTGAAGCAAGACTTCTGCGTTATGGGAAAAATGCTTTTACCCCTAAAGAGAAGGGAAGTATTTTTGAAAAAATATTTGATAGTTTAAAAGAACCTTTGATCATAATTCTTTTGATTTCTGGGTTAATATCCCTAGCTATGGGTCACCTAGCCGATGGATTAGGAATCTTCGTCGCTGTTTTAATTGCCACATCCATTGCCATCATTCAAGAGGGTAAATCGGATAAAGCCTTTGATGCCTTATCGAAGCTGAGTGAAGACGTTCATGTGAAAGTAGTACGAGATAGTAAAATAGTCTATATATCCCAGAGCGACCTTACCCTAGGGGATATTATACATTTGGAAACGGGAGATAAAGTTCCTGCAGACGCGAGAGTAGTGCATTCGTCTAGCCTCGGCATAGACGAATCGATGCTTACCGGTGAGGCTGACGCCGCTTCTAAGAGTTCCGCAAAAATTGATAGAGAAAACTGTCCGCTGGCTGAACGAAAAAATATGCTCTACTCAGGGACTATGGTGCTTGAAGGTAGGGTAATTGCCCTTGTCACTTCCATTGGGGACGAGACTGAAATGGGCAAAATTGCCAACGAACTAAAAGAAGAAACAACTTCTCAAACTCCGCTTCAACAAAAATTAGCGGATCTGGGAAAAAGAATTTCTATCATCGGTTCAATCGCGGCTGCAGGGATCTTTCTCTTCGAAGTGTTTACTATGTATCGACAAGGAATTCTGGTGCTGGACAATATCAGTGCTGCTCTGCCTGGTATAAAAGATGCCTTTGTTACTTCCGTAGCCTTGATCGTGGCGGCAGTACCTGAGGGCTTGCCAACTATGGTGGCCATTACCCTGGCCTTTAACATGCAGAAAATGGCTAAAAATAATGCCTTAGTTCGTAAGCTGATTGCCTGTGAAACCATTGGCTCTGTGAATGTTATCTGTTCTGATAAAACAGGGACTTTGACAGAAAACAAGATGACCGTGGTGGATGTTTGGTGTGATGGGAAAGTCGTTCCGATCGATAAAATACCCTGTATGGAAATGCTGCAGAATTTTTGCTTAAACTCGACGGCCGATATTTCAAAAAAAGAGGATAAGTACGAATTCCTAGGAAATCCGACCGAGTGCTCCCTACTCGTCTGTGCCGATAAGAATAACATCAACTATCTGCATTTTCGCAAAGAGTTCAGCGAGCCTGTAGCTGATATTAATTTCACGTCGGCTAGGAAAATGATGTCAACAGCCTATCAAACAGAAAACGGCTTTAGAATGTATACCAAGGGTTCTCCTGAAAAAGTTTTAAACATTTGTAATCGGATACTTTATAATGGAACTGTTATCCCGATGACGCAAGAACACAAAAATGTCATTGAAGAAAGTATCACGAAACTTCAGGATAAAGCCAGACGAGTATTAGGGTTCGCCTATAATGATTTTACAGATGAGCCTCAATGGGAAGATATCTATAACGTGGAAAAAGATCTTATCTACACAGGCTTTATAGGCATCGAAGATCCTCTGCGTTCGGACGTTAAAGGGGCCATTGATCATTGTCGACAAGCCGGTATAACCGTCAAAATATTGACCGGAGATAATATCAATACCGCCAGAGCCATCGCCAATCAACTCGGAATCGTCAAAGAAGACTCTTTAGTCCTTGAAGTCACGGATATCGAAGCGATGAGTGATCAAGAGTTAAAGAGCAAGCTCGATAAAATAGTGGTCATTGCTCGATCAAATCCTACCGCTAAAATGAGAGTTGTCAAACTTTTAAAGGAAAACAATAACTCAGTGGTTGTAACTGGGGATGGGATTAATGACGCTCCTGCCTTGAAGGCAGCGGATGTCGGGGTTGCTATGGGGATCGCGGGCACGGAAGTGTCCAAGGAAGCCGCGGATATCGTCTTATTAGATGACTCTTTCTCCACAATAGTTCAGGCTATTAAGTGGGGCCGAGGTATTTATGAAAACTTCCAGCGCTTTATTCAGTTCCAACTTACCGTGAATGTTGTCGCCTTTGTCACGGTTATCTTGGCAGAACTCATGGGGTATAAAATGCCCTTTACGACTATACAGTTGTTATGGGTCAATATTATCATGGATGGACCGCCAGCCTTAACTTTGGGTCTAGAACCTCCGAGAGAGCATTTGCTTGAAAAACAGCCCATCAAGAGAAATGCTTCAATCGTTACTAAGGACATGCTGTTTAAAATAATTACAAATGGTTTATTTATTGTAACTGCCTTACTGTTGCTTATGAAAACGCCATTCCTAGGTGGTACTGAGGCACAACAATCGACCATTGTGTTTACTTCGTTTGTTTTGTTCCAGTTATGGAATGCCTTTAATAGTAGGGAGTTTGGAGTCGTAAGCATTTTCCCCAATATTTATAGAAATAAAGTTATGGTTGGGGTCGTATTATTGACTTTCCTCGTTCAGATCTTAGTCACACAGTATGGTGGAAATGTCTTTAAAACAGTTCCTCTCGAAGCGGATCTGTGGCTTAAGATTGTTGGCTTCACCTTTAGTGTTGTGCTCTTTAGTGAATTGATAAAACTTCTAACGAAAGCAATTCAAGGAATCTTTCCGAATAGTAACTCTTAATTGAGAAATTAAGAGCCCACCTCTTTCATTATTAATTTGAATTTTTAGAAGAGCGGAGTGTCTTACTAACACTCCGCTCTTCTTCTTATGTTATTAGACGTTTAGACCAAAATCCTTGCAAAGTCCAGCAAGACCATTTTGGTAGCCACTCCCATTGGCATTAAACTTCCATTCGCTGTTATTACGATAAAACTCTCCAACCACGATCGCGGTTTCGACAGAAAAATCTTCTCCAAGATCATAGCGGATAAGTTCTACCCCAGTAGCTTCATTTAACACACGCACATAGGCATTGGATACCTGACCAAAATTTTGATTGCGTGCTTGAGCATCATTAATTGTAATTGTAAAAGCAATTTTCTCAATTCCAGCAGCTACTAGGCTTAAATCAACCTTGATTTGTTCATCATCCCCATCACCAGCGCCTGTTAAATTATCACCTGTATGCATAACCGAGCCATCACTACTCTTAGGATTGTTATAAAAAACAAAATCTGTTTCATTAATAGTTTTACCCTGCGCATTCAAGAGAAAGGCTGAAGAATCTAAATCAAAATCTTTTCCACCATCGTATTTGTTGACATCCCAACCGAGACCAACGATTACTTTTGTAAGCCCTGGATTAGTTTTTGTAAGATCTACTTTTTGACCTTTTTGTAAACTGATTGCCATTTTACTAGTCCTCCTTTAATTATTGTATTATTGGTAACGACGAATTAATTCACTAAGTGAACCATCCAGCGTGCCTTCGCCAATAGCAGCAAATTTCCACTCCGTATTATGTCGATAAACCTCAGCAATAATCAGACCAGTTTTTCCGGTATAATTCTCGCTCAAATTAAAGCGGCAGAGTTCATTTCCATTCGCAGGATTAACCACACGTATAAAGGCGTTAGTAATCAGCCCAAAATCTTGTTTGCGTTTTATACAATCATAAATGTTAACTACAAAAACGATTTTAAAAACATCGCTGGGCACTTTACTCAAATCAAGTTGAATTTGCTCGTCATCGCCCTCGCCGTCCCCCGTACGATTATCTCCGCTATGCTTCACGCTTCCGTCAGGGCTCTGAAGATTGCCGAAATAAACTAAACGTTCTTTTCGCGTAAGCTTTTCCTTTTGATCAAGCATTACCGCAGAAGCATCACAGTCAATCGCTTGCGAGGTTCCGCCACTTAGTAGTCCTCCGAGAAAACCTTTACCTGTTTTACCTGGTTTTTGCGCTTCATCCCAGCCTAAACCCACCAGAATTTTAGTTAAACCAGGATTCCCTTTGGTTAAGTCAATTTTTTGCCCTTTTTGTAAACTGATCATTATTATTTTCCTCCTTTATTATGGATCAAGAGAATCAAGCTACCTACTTATGATTTTTCAGTTTAATTGAACCTTGCTTTAAACTGGTAAAAAATTAGAATTTATAAACACAGTGCACAATTACTTAACCCTTTCCAAAGTGTTCCCTTGTTTATGCACTGATTATAGTATTTCCACAGTTTTCCACATTTAAATCACATAGCTTGAGCATTATAGTCAATATTTCTTCAGCTGAAACAATTCCGCTGGAATTAGTAATGTGCAAAAAGCTTAAATCGATCAGCCCATGTACATAAAGTGAATGAAGCTCACCATGCTGAGGAACTATACCTTGATTAGCATATTTTAACATACTTAAGTCTAGTAAGGAATCCCCAGCAGCAATGACTCTACTGTCACCCTCGTTTTCCTTGATATAGGCAACAGCATTCCGTTTACTGACATAGTTTGGCACTAAATACAACTTCCTGCCTTGGAGCGAGACGTCCCAATTTTGCTGCTTTGCCCATTCAGTGAAATCCTGCAACTCTCTATCGGGAATCTTTTCACGATCAACTATGCAGTAGTAAAAAAGTCCGTCCGCAATCTTACCAGAAGTAGTTGCTACCCAACTGTCATTCCTAATTTCGTTAAATCTGTTTATAATATCTTCAAGCAGCATAGCATCACTACATAAACTCTTAATATGGCTATTCCAGCCTTCATCTTCTTGATTATTGATAAAAATTGTTCCACCATTGCCAGTTACCGCATACTTAGGAATGATTTCATTTTGGAAAAGGTGTATTCGTCTATACTGGAGTTTGGTTCGCGTCGTAACCGGTACAAAAAGAAGCCGCTTGGGGAGTTCTTTCAACATCCTTAGCGCATTTTTGGTCATAAATGAAATAGGTTTGTTCTCATAAATCTCGACAGAACAAACTTTTTCCTTCCATTCCTCTCCTTCAAACGTGCGTGGAGAATAGATCAAGGTTCTATCCAAATCACTCGCAAATAGCATTTAACTCTCCTTTAAGTTTTTAACAATCCCACAACAGGAATAACTAAGCTGAGGGTATTCTTCAACTGGTACTCCTTTATCTAAGGCCAACACCAAAATATGTCTTAGATTGGGATTCGAACGTTTATCCACAAGGATTTTCCAAGGTAGCCTTCTCAATAAAACCCTTGTGGTTTCCCCGACACCTGGTTTAATAAAATTAATATCCTCGATTCCCAAGCGTTCTTGAATTAGCTTGATAGCTTTTAAGCCTTGCCAAGTCACTGAAGGGTCGTTTTTAGAATGCTTGTCTGCTTCTTTTTGAGCTTTTTCCCTGATCGTTTCAAATTCAGTAGTAATCCTATTAATAAATATATTAGAAACGTCAGCTTCCCTAAGTTCCTGATAAAATTTCGCACCGTGAAAGTCATTTTCTCCAATAAGGTCAGCTCTACACACTGTTCGACTGATTAATCCGGATACGGTTGAATTCAAACAGGCACTGGGGATTAAAAAATCTTCTCTAGTCCCATAGGTTTGAACACAATGACCAGGGTCGGCCAGCACCGCTAAATCATCATCCAATCGGTGGCCGTATTTACCTTCAAACGTCTGACAGGCTTGGCTTAAAACACTGGTAATCGTGCCTTTACCAGTCCAGCCATCAATGAATTGCAACTTGACTCCAGGATGCTTCTGCAGAATATAGTGTAGAGCATTCTCATCAATACCCTTGTCTCGAATAATGGAAATACTATAATGGGCTAAATCTAGGTCATAACATTGAAGAATATAGCGTTTAATTAAGACGCCGATGGGTGTACCAGCTCTAGCTAAAGAGACAAGAATCACGTTAGAGCCATTTCTTTTTAAGATAAGTTCCGAAACCTTCCCGACAGCAAGAGCCACCTTTGCGGCACTTTCATTCAAGGTTTGATAAAATAGCTTCATATACTCTGACGTCGGCTGATATTCAAGGGGCAGCATTTCCGAATAGTGGCCACCAGATTGGATATTTTCTTCTCTTTGTTGAAGATCCGTCTCCTCAATTAACCCTTTGAGATCCTTTAATAAAAAAACAACCTCGTTGGGACTATAGCTCCCGCTTCCCATGGGAGTAGGAGTTAACCCTACTTTAGTTAATTCCGTTAATAAGTTCGTTAATGCTTGCTTTGACAATATTTTGAAATTCCCTTCCCCTCATTTTACAATTCATTTAACTACTAACTACTAACTACAAATACTATGCGGGGAATGCCAAGGTTGTTTAAAACCTCTAGCATTGGTTCTAAGCGTTTGGCGATAACTTTTCGTTCCAAAAAGACATAGACTTCGTCATAATAATCCGAAGGGACATTATATAGATAGGTAGAAATACAAGGCTCCTCGAGGCTGGGATACGAGTACCCACACTTAACCGCATAGTCCAAAGTGCTAGAAATATAGATTGGACTTCTAGTGGTAGAGTGATAGTCTACCCCATCTCCCATGTAAGCGGAAACCAGCATCGGGAAAAACATAAATTCTCCAGTGCCTAAACAACAGGTTTTTTGCCCTTGTCGATCTTCTTTAAGTTCCAGACCAATTTCTTTGGCTAAACTTACATTCTGTTCATTCTCTCGTTCAGAAATCCCAAAACGACCGGTTAATTTCAGGAAAGGAGACTTGTTTTCAAAGCCCTCTAAATCTTCCGAGCTAGCTTTAACAACGTTGGGAATCTCTAAATTCTTTGAAGTATATCTCACACGTTTCTTTCCAGCTCGACTCACCATAGATGGTGGATTAGCATTTCCTAAGGCTTTACCAGAGATCTCAGCCTTACCTGCTAATAGTGAAACCGTCTGAATCCTAATATTAAGTTCCTGCTCTAACACGTTAAATCTTTCTCTATCTCTTTTATTTCTCCAGTCAAGCAGTGCCACAACGATATAGATTTTTTTAGGGAACTTCTTCTGGATCTCCTTAATAAAATTCAAGGCAGTTTTTCCTGTGGTCAATTCGTCATCAATCAAAACGACCATTTCAGCGTTTTCGATCATTTTCCGATCTAAAGGGTAACACCTATGTTCAACAGCATGAGAGTGTTCTTCATCAAAGTTGAGTTGAGACTCCCACGCGGGAATCCACTCTCTTGTTGTATGAATAAAGTCAGCATTACGAAAGAAGCTAAACATCGAATGCCCTAAAGCCGTTGCTGTTTCTGCAAAACCAATAAACAGCGTGTGTTTAGGCAAAACAAAAGGTTCACCTTCAACCCTTTCATAGACATCTTTAGTATTGCCTTTAGTGATTAGAGCGTCAAAAATTCGTTCTGTATGTTCATAACTCAAGTTATAAATATCCTTGATGAATTTAGCCCCTAAAGCAGCCCCTCCTAGTAAACCAATATACGGATCAATCGGAATATGTTTGCCGAGGATTTTGCTGACAAATAGAAACCCTCGTTTTTCATTTCTTCTTGCCGCCATGGAGACTAATGTTTCTAGGGGAATATTAAAGGGGTTGTCCACAATTTCTAGGCTAACTGTTTGATCTCCTAAGATACTATACGTGTACTTCTTCGGTAAGCAGACTTGTGAAGTTATGCTTTTCATTAAACACTCCATATACTTTTGCTCTAAGTAGGATCTTTTTTGCCCAGTTGTAATGCGGTTTAACTTCGTTCATTTTATTGGTATACAGACTCTTAATCACTCCTAGTTGATTCTCACTGTTTTCTAAAATATCTAAAGCGTCTAAATATTCCTCATGAGTAACCACATATAAAGACTGAACAGGAATGATATGGCTCGGGTGGATAATCGTTTTCCCGATGATTCCATTCTCTTTGTCTAGAATGACTTCCCGAACCAAACCATCAATATACTTATTGAGTAATTGACTCCTGATTTTAATCCCAGCTGCTCCATAATGCTCTTCAAATGGACTTTTACGAAGCTGCGGTTTTAAGATACGTTCAGCATTAGAAAAGTATTCCCAAACTGACCCTGACACCACGTAATCACTTTCGATCCTACCAAATATGTTTACAATATCTGCAATACAATCTCGAATAGCAATGATGTCATAAATCGTCACGTCGGGACCTCTTCTTAATCCAAATAAGCCAGAAAAATCAGTGGCGCCCATTCTTATATTTAATACCAGCTCACGATAATCACTTAGGAGAGTCTTAATCTCTAACATTTTCTCAAGTCTAGACTCGCAATAAATTACTTCGTGGTTTTCTAAGATAGGCATCCCAAATAAGGGACCAATTGAACTATTGCTGTACTTTTTAAGTATTTTAAAATACTTGTACCCTCTACTGTCCGCCATAAACTTGGGAAAAACAAAACCCGTAAGTACTTGAGCATCCTCCCCTATACACTCAATCATCCGTAGCATTTGCTCCGGATTTCGTACACGGATAAATATAAGTGGTAATTTTTCAGGTAAAAGCGTTTTATTGTCAATGGCCATTTTTAGTTGTTTTACTAGTTGCACTAAGTTTTCCTCGGCAAAAGCTACTTCAGCTTCGCCTATAGAATCCTCCAAGCATAGAATCGTGGAAGCCAAACCGGGATATTTTCCCGAAATAATATCTTCAGCAATACTTATTCTTGTTCCTGGCATATAGAGTGTCGCTCCGAGAGCATGTGACAGTATAGAACGGTCAGTTTTTTTATCGATAGCTTCGGGAAGCAGGTAAAAGTTTTCTTTTTCATTTTGTTTAGATAGGTAATTAAAATGCCGCATTGTTTTTTTCCTTTCTATTCTGCAAATTTGAAGACATTCAAAAAATTTACACTAATCCACTTGCTTCAATAAATGTAGATAGCTTTGCTATTTTATTATAAAGCATAACTGTTAATATTTTGTTAATATTTTGTGGAATTTTAGTAGATAAATAAATTATTGTACAATTCCATAAAAATTAAACACTTATTTATGGCTATTAAAATGCTGGCCCTCACTTTTACAATGAGGGCCAGCATAATGAAGAACTTCATCCAGAAAAATCATTTCTGATTATTTTAGTTAAAACTCTGCTGTTTTAACCTTTCTGGGGAAAGCTATCACATCCCGAATATTCGACATTCCGATCAGATACATAATTAGCCGTTCAAAACTTAGCTTCCTTTCCGAAAAAAATAATTCGTAATTCCTTATTCGTAATTATGAATTAAATTAAGTATTCTCTCTCAAATTCATCCTCAGTTAAGATGAAAATTCCAAATTCTTGAGCTTTAGTCAGCTTAGAGCCTGCCTTTTCGCCGGCTACCACAAAGGCTGTTTTCTTACTGACACTACTTGCCGCCTTTCCACCACGTTCTTCAATAAACGTTTCAATCTGTCGCCGATCCCAACGCTGTAACGTTCCAGTAACAACAATACTTTTACCAAGAAATAATTGAGGTCGAGATAGCTCGACTGCAGTCATTTTCACCCCTGAAGCCTCTAGTCTGATCAGAAGATTCTGCATGCTTTTTTGGTTAAAGTGGTGGACAATACTAGCAGCAATTGTTGGACCAATATCTGGTATTACTTGTAATTCCTCAGAGGTTGCCCTTCTCAAATTACTCATTGATGAATAGTTGCGGGCTAGGATCTTACCCGCTTTCTCTCCCACATGCGGAATTCCCAAAGCAAAGATCAGAGCCGCTAAACCTCTGCTTTTACTGGCATTAATGGCCTGAAGTAAGTTTTCACTGGACTTCTGACCAAACCGTTCTAACTTTTTGAGTTGTTTAAACTCTAAAGTGTACAAATCAGCCGCATCTTTTATCAGCCCTACTTCAAGCATTTGTTGCACAACCGCTGGTCCTAGGCCGTCAATATTCATCGCGTCACGGGAAATAAAATGAATAATAGCCTCCCTGAGCTTAGCGGAGCAAGCAATATTTGTACAACGCTGAGCAACCTCACCCTCTTTACGTTCTGTCGGACTCCCACACTCAGGACAATTAAAGGGCATTTCAAAAAGCTTTTCTTGATCGGTACGTTTTTCTAGTAAGACCCGAACAACTTCCGGGATAACATCCCCAGCCTTTTGCAAAAGTACATGATCACCTATCCGAATATCCTTCTCACGTATATAATCAAGATTATGCAGTGTTGCCCTACTCACGGTAGAACCAGCAACTATCACAGGGGAAAGTAGAGCCGTCGGGGTGAGAACTCCAGTACGGCCAACACTTATGAGAATATCCTGAACTATTGTTTCCACTTGTTCAGCGGGAAATTTATAAGCAATAGCCCAGCGGGGACTCTTGGCAGTAAAGCCTAATTCCCTTTGCTGACTTAGATCATTAACTTTTATCACTAAGCCATCAATTTCATAAGGAAAGCCGTGTCGTTCTGAGGTCATTTCCTGACAATAAGAAATAACCTCCTCAATATCTTTACATACCTTAAAATTTAGATTAACTGAAAAACCCTGTTCTATTAAATACTCTAAAACATCCGTCTGGGATCCGCTATTTACTTCAGTTGTTTCGGATATTTGATAGGCAAAAAACTCCAATTTTCGCTGTGCAGTTATTCGAGAATTAAGTTGTCGTAAAGAGCCAGCTGCCGCATTACGCGGATTAGCAAAAGAAGTTTGTCCTTCCTCCTCGCGCTCTTGATTAAGCCTAGCGAACGAGGCCTTGGGCAGATAGCCTTCCCCTCGTACATCCAACCGTTTGATAGGTTGTTTTAAACGCAAGGGGATTGAAACTATTGTGCGAACATTGGCAGTTATCTCCTCTCCAACTTCCCCATCACCCCTAGTTGCTCCCCTGAATAAAACCCCTTGTTCATAGGTTAAAGCCACTGTAAGACCATCAATTTTCAATTCTACAACATATTCAACTTGTGGAACCACCGTTCGCACACGACGATCGAACTCTCGTAAATCCCCCTCATCGAAGGCATTATCTAAACTTAAGAGTGGTTCAGAATGGCGTACTTTGGAGAACTCTTTGGCTACAATACCCCCAACTCTTTGTGTTGGAGAATCAGAAGTAACCAACTCTGGGTACTTAGCTTCGAGTTCTAAGAGTTCTCTTAGTAAGTTATCATAGTCGGTATCGGTAATCCTCGGTTGATCCAAGCCATAATAACTTAGGTTTGCCTGCTCAATTTCTTGGCGTAACCTTTGTAAACGTTCTCGGTCTGAATTCAAACAACGTTCACTTCCTTCTAACATAATATGTGCATTATTAATTGTGCTTAGCACCTAGTTAATTTAGCATATTCCGCTACAAGTTGTTTAAGTTGTCCCTGGAAATTTATTGTTAATACCGCCTGCTGACCTTCCCCTTTGACCCCCATGATAATCCCCTGACCAAATTTGTTATGCTCAACTTTGTCATTTAATTTATATTCTTCTTGAACTTTATCCACGAGTGGCGTACCTAATTTACGAGCTGGTGACCCAAAAGGCGATGAATTTGACCCCGTTGAAGATCCACGACTGCTGAATTCTGTAGGTTTTGGCTTCTTGAGTTGTCGAGCAGGTGGATCTATGGGATCAATTTCCGCCAAGAGGGTATACGGAATCTCTTCTAAAAAACGGGAGCGCGAATTATACTGCCTTTTGCCATAAAGCATTCTTTGACTTGCATGACAAAGGTAAATTTTTTCACGAGCTCTTGTGAGTGCTACATAGCATAATCGTCTTTCCTCTTGGATTAACCCTGGTTCTAGATCAGAACGGCTACTTGGAAAAATCCCTTCCTCTAAACCGACAATAAAGACAACTGGGAATTCTAACCCTTTAGCACTATGCATCGTCATTAATACAACAGCAGCCTCTTGCTGATCAAGCTGATCAAGCGCTGCAACTAAAGAGACTTGTTCCAGAAAACCACTAAGCCCAGGAGTTAATTCCACACCAAGCTCATCCGCGGCAACGGGTTTACTTAGAGAGGCTTTTAGATCATATTCAGTAGTAACGGAAATAAATTCAGCAATGTTTTCCAAACGTGCTTGAGCCTCGCGAGTATTTTCTGCGTTCAACGGATCCTTGTAGCCTGTTCTGTCTAAAATTTCTTCAACTATTTTGGTAACTGACTTCTCATTTTGCACAAGTTCTTTTAAATTCTGCATAAGTTGAGCAAAAGCCAGGATAGATTTTCGGGCTTTGGGTTGCAAATCCGGAATATAATCCGCCTCTAAAATAGCTTCAAGAATCGGCATCTTCTGTTCCTCGGTATATTCCAGAACTTTAGCTAAAGAAGTCCCTCCTAGTCCTCTTTTAGGAACATTTAAAATACGGACAAAATTCACTATATCTGCAGGATTCGATAAGACTCTCAAGTAAGCCAAGATATCCTTGATCTCCAGACGCTCATAAAACTTATGCCCGGAAAAAATGCGGTAAGGGATACCTTCTTTCATAAGTCTCTCTTCTAAGACACGAGATTGAGCATTTGTGCGATAAAGAATTGCAAAGTCATTTAAAGGACGACCTTCCAAATTACGCAAGCGTTTTATACGCTCGGCTACATAACGCGACTCATCCTGCTCATCATCAGCAACATAAAAGATCAGAGGTTGTCCTTTGGGGTTTTCAGTCCAAAGCGACTTCTCCTTTCGTTCAGTATTGTTACCAACGACAGAGTTTGCTGCTTCTAATATCGACTGAGTTGAACGATAATTTTGTTCGAGTTTAAGAACTTTAGCCTCAGGATAATCCCGCTCAAAGTCCAAGATATTTTGAACATCTGCTCCTCGCCAGCCATAGACTGACTGGTCGTCGTCGCCAACGACGCAGAGATTGCGGTAACGCTCAGCTAACAATTTCACCAGACAATACTGCGCATGATTTGTATCTTGATATTCGTCAACAAGGATATATCGAAACCTTTCTTGATAGCGCCTTAGGACTTCCGGGTTTCGACGAAAAATAGAAACTGTATGCATGATTAAATCATCAAAATCCAGAGCGTTACTATTTTTTAATCTCTTTTGGTAGGCTCGGTATATTTTAGCAACTTGTATTTGAAAATAATCACCAGACTGTTGCTCAAAAGTGTCCTGATCCAGCAGTTTATTTTTAGCTTCACTAATCACAGCCCCTACTGCCCTAGCTGGAAATTTTTTATCATCGAGGTTAAGCTCTTTTAAACAGGTTTTTATGACTGATTGTTGGTCACCAGTATCGTATATCACAAAATCCCGAGTATAACCCGAAAGATTGCCAATTTCTTGTCGTAGTATACGTACACAAGCAGAGTGAAAGGTTGTTACCCAAAGCCCGCGTCCTTCACTGCCCACTAAAGTTCCAGCTCTTTCACGCATCTCTTGGGCTGCTTTATTAGTGAAGGTAATAGCTAAGATCGCCCATGGCTCAACACCTTGGGCTATTAAATGAGCTATTCTATACGTAAGTACCCTAGTCTTTCCAGAACCTGCTCCCGCCAAAATCAAGAGAGACCCCTCTTTATGTGCCACGGCTTCCTGTTGTACAGGATTCAAGTCTTCCAAGCGATACATACTCTTGTCCCACCTCACTTCTCACCTTAATTATAGCATAACCTTCGTTCTCGGAGAGCCCTTTCTGTACATAACCCTAGCGTATAGCTAATCATCAAGGAAAATTAAATAGTGTCTTAGGCCAAGTAATAATTGACATAGAGTACATACCTATTTAAACTTAACTATGACAAGAATTCTAACCCTTAACACTCTAAGGTTATTGTCTTTGTCATAGTTTCAATCTGCTAAAATTTCTGCATGACTTTTATCCGATGACAAAACGCCACATATTCTAAGCGCTAAGTGCTAAGTGCTAAGCGCTAAGTGCTAAGTGCTAAGCGCTAAGTGCTAAGTG
>JBAQMG010000077.1:0-25923 GCA_049302575.1 Desulfitobacteriaceae bacterium
CAATGTCGTCAATCTAAGTAACCATAAAATACCACCCTGTATCGAATAGAAAATAATTTTTATTAAGTACTCAAAATCCCTTGACATTTCAAAATTCATCCAAAAATCAAATTGAATACCTTTTAATGGTATATCTTTGATTGCGGATGTGCTGAAATGAGTAAACTCAACTTATTATCAAAGGCAATTGATGTAGTGAGTACAACAATTCGAGACTATGGCTTTCTATGTTTTTCAAGGAATGATCCAAACTATTTTACTAGAAAAGGGAAGATTGGTTTTGTGGATTTAATTGCTTTTACATTGAACTTCGTTAAGAAATCATTGCAGCTTGAGCTGGATTCCTTTTTCGAACTGATCAATTCCGATGTCTCCATTACCAAGCAAGCTTTTTCTCAGGCGAGACAGAAAATATCCTATGAACCATTCAAGGTATTGTTTAACACCACGACACAATTGGCACGTTCTGAAGACGATATGGATACCTTCAAGGGTTTTCGGGTAAGTGCCATAGACGGTACAACCCTAGCCTTAGAAAATATGCCTGAATTAGTCAACTATTTTGGGTGTTCAGGTGCAGGTGCAGGTGCCACTGCCGCAACGGCAAGAGCTTCAGCTTTATACGATGTTTTGAATGAGGTCTTGCTTGATGCATGTATTGATCGGTTTTCCTGTGGCGAAAGAGAAATGGCTTCGCAACATATTCTGAGGTTGCAGGAGATGGGTGTTTCAAACGATCTGATTATTTTTGATAGAGGATATGCGTCGGCGAAACTTATTGCACAGCTCTTTGAGTCAGGTATTCATTTCCTGATGCGTGTCCGACGTAAATTCAATAAAGAAATCGACGACTTAGCTTCATCAGAGGGTTTTGTTGAGATTACCCATGAGCAAAAAGTCTATCGTGTCAGGGTGGTTAAATTTCCTCTACCGTCGGGCGATATTGAAACACTTATTACGGATTTACCACAAGACACCTTTGAAACAAGCGACTTTCAGACGTTGTATTTCAAAAGATGGCCTATTGAAACACGTTATGATACCTTAAAAATCAAGCTGCAGCTTGAAAACTTCACAGGGAAAACGGTGTTATCGGTTTTTCAGGATTTTTACGCAAGTATGTTTCTTTCTAATATGGCGACCTTTGCGAAATACGTGACGGATGCTGAAATCCAAAAGGATAATGCTGATAAAAATTTGGATTATGAGTATAAAACCAATGTGAATATCTTGATCGGCAAACTGAAGGACAACCTCGTTCTTGTGATGCTAGAACCCAATCCTAAAAAGAGAGATCGTGCTCTACAAAAGGTGCTTGCTGAAATCTCCAGAAATCGTACGCCTATACGACCAGACAGGCAATTTGAACGCAAAATCCCTAGAAAGAAACGCTTCTTTATGAATAAGAAATCTGCATTGTGAATTATTGGATGCTTAGATTGACGACATTGAATTGGAAAGGGCTGATTGAGTGGAAAGAATTTTTAGTGGTATGCGTCCAACGGGTTCCTTACATATAGGGCACTTAAGTGTTCTGCAAAATTGGATCGCCTTACAGGATCAGTATGAATGTTATTTTGGGATTGTTGATTGGCATGCCTTAACGACTGGCTATGAAGATCGCTTGGATTTACCTGCTTTGATTAAGGATATGGCGTTAGATTGGTTAAGTGTGGGTTTGGATCCTGATAAATGTTCTATTTTAGTGCAGTCTCAAGTGAAGGAACACGCTGAATTGCATCTGCTTTTTTCCATGTTCACTCCCCTTTCCTGGCTAGAGCGGGTTCCTACTTATAAAGACCAACTTCAGCAATTGGGTA
Source organism: Desulfitobacteriaceae bacterium (assembly GCA_049302575.1). Lineage (GTDB taxonomy): Bacteria > Bacillota > Desulfitobacteriia > Desulfitobacteriales > Desulfitobacteriaceae > JBAQMG01. The sequence continues at coordinate 1,821 of JBAQMG010000077.1, forward strand.
AGGAAGGCGGGAAAGATCTGGCGACCTATGGCTTCTTGGGTTATCCTCTCTTGCAGGCTGCCGATATTCTAGTCTATAAAGCTAATGCTGTTCCAGTGGGTGAGGACCAACTGCCTCATATTGAACTTTGTCGAGAAGTTGCCCGTCGTTTTAATCACATGTATGGACCGGTTTTCCCGGAACCGAAGTCTTTAGTAGGCAAGGTGCCCCTCTTACCAGGAGTAGATGGGCGAAAAATGAGCAAAAGTTACAACAATGCTATTTCGCTAACAGCCTCTCCTGTAGAAATTAGCAACCGGGTTCAAGAAATGATCACCGACCCAGCTCGCCTACGCAAGGATGATTTAGGACATCCCGAGGTTTGCATCGTCTTTAAATTTCATCAGATATACTCTCCTGAAGTCACAGAAGTTGAGGAAAACTGTAGAGGCGGAAAAATCGGCTGTGTGGCTTGTAAGAGGCATTTGGCAGGTAACTTGGATAAGTTGCTCGCGCCCTTTCGGGAACGTCGTGCCTATTGGGCAGAGCCTGGTAAAGTGGAACAAGTCTTGCAAAACGGCGTAGAGAGAGCTAGGGATACTGTAGCCGTAACTATGAAAGAAGTGCGTCGAGTCATGGGTTTGTAAATGGAGCAGGAGAAAGCGAGAAATACTCCACACTTCAATGTCCCGGCTTTCCAGGGTCCGCTAGATCTTCTCCTTCTGCTAATACAACAAGAAAAGATTAATATTTATGATATTCCCATTGCTAAAATTACCGGTCAATTTATCGAGGTAGTGCAAAAGATGGAAGCCTTGGATATGGAAGTGACCACTGAATTTTTGGTAATGGCCGCCCAACTACTCTATCTTAAATCGCGTCTTCTGTTGCCCAAAACTGTCTCACTGCAAGAGGCTGAACAAGCAGACGAGGATCCACGACAAGAACTGGTTGAACGTCTTTTAGCTTACAAGACGTATAAATATGCGGCTCAAGTCTTGGGAGCCATCGAAACTTCCTCGGACCAGCGTTATTTCCGTGAAGTAGATATTGAAGCTTTGCTTGCTGATGTTCAGCCGCCTGACCCTATGCTAGGCGTTTCTTTTGAGGATCTTTGGCAAGCCTTTTTCAAGGTGCTTGAACGGGCTGAACAGGGAGAAGAAATTAGGCATATTCAACTGGAAGAGATTTCTCTTGAAGCGATGGCTAATGACGTCCTGCGCAGAGTGCTCCTTCAACCCCGGGGTATACGTTTTACGCAATTAATGCGTCTGGCTTCTCGAATAGAGGCCGTAATGGTTTTCTTAGCCCTCTTAGAGCTACTCAAACGTGGTAAGGTGAAGGCTGAACAAGCGGGGATACAAGCGGATATAGTTATATTTCCTACGCAAAAAGCCTGGGAATTTAGCGAAGAGGAGTAGATAGAATGCTGTTTCGTGAAACAGAAACGGCTGCCTTAGAGGCCCTGTTGTTTGTAGCCAAAGATCCATTGACGATAGAGCGTTTGGCGGAGATTCTGGAACTATCCCCAGAGGATATCAACGAAATATTGGAGGATTTGAGGGAGCGTTATGCTCTGACGTCCTGTGGAATAACTCTAATCGCTTTAAATGGGGGTTATAAACTAGGCACAAAATCAGAGCTGTCTCGTTATATCGAGACACTCTATAAACAACCTGTCCAAATACTTTCAGCGGCTGCCTTAGAAGTTTTGTCAATTATTGCTTATAAGCAGCCTGTAACCCGCGGGGAAGTAGATTTTTTGCGGGGTGTACAATCTGACCGGGCGTTAGCAACCTTAGTTGACAGAAAACTAGTTAAAGAGGTAGGTCGTAAGGATGGACCAGGGCGTCCTATTCTCTATGCAACGACTGAACAATTTCTAACACATTTTGGATTATCCTCTCTCAAAGATTTGCCGACGCTGGAACGCAATGAATAATGCATAATGCACAATTTATGATTCGCAATTCATAATACTTAGGTATGAATTGCGAATTTCGTTGCTTAATGCACGATGTTTGACTTCTGACTTCTGACTTCTGAAATGTATAGAGTATGAACATTTCGGGAACCTTATCTTTTTAGGCAGAAGATATTTTCGAAGTTCGAGGCACGTATGTGATGCGCGATGCTTGATGAGTTTAGTTCGGGGTGATTTAGAGTGCGTATCTTGGCGCTTTTCCTAGCTGGACTGATTTGCCTGTTAATTAGTCTGGTTATCAAGGCAGTAGTGGATTTTAGATATACCAGAAGTGATGAACAGGATCACCTGGTTATATCAATTAAGGCTCTCTATGGCCTATGGAAGTTTAGTATAATTTTACCTACCTTTCAATTAAACTGGGCTGAAGGCCCCCTACTTGAAGTTGATCAAAAAACTAAATCGGGAACAGGTTCAATCCATAAAGCTAAACATCGGGTTCGTTTTCGTTTTTGGCGAGCGGGATTCTTTCTTCGGCTCTTGCCTAAAACTCCTGGAATTTTGTCAGAACTACAAAAAGTCAATCTAAAATTTAATCGTGGTATTCATTGTACCTTTTTAAGGTGTCATTGTGAGATCGGTTTTCGTGATCCGGTTCAGACAGCCTTGGTGGTGGGAAGCCTTTGGGCAATTTTGGGCACTTCCTTAGCGCGGTTCTATCGGCAGGTCACGATGGACACAGATCACCCTCAAGTTCAAATCATTCCACAATTTCAAAAACCAGGTATTTCTTGTGAAATTCACTGTATATTTAAGCTGCGTCTGGGTCATATTATTATCACTGGATTAAAATTATTGTTGATATTTAGACAAGCGAGAAGGGGGTAGGCAGATGGGGAATCACCCAATTGAAGCGCTCATGAAAACAGCTATGGAAAGCATTCAACAGATAGTTGATGTGAACACCATAGTTGGAGATGCAGTAGAAACCCCAGACGGTTCGGTAATCATTCCTATATCTAGAGTTGCTTGCGGCTTTGCTGCTGGGGGAAGTGAGTTTCCTCCGCCAGAGGGACAGAAAGACGACTCGGCAAATTTCGGACAAACTTCGGGTAAAGAGTCACCTGCCTTACCCTTCGGTGGTGGAAGTGGGGCGGGAGTTTCCGTCCAACCAGTAGGGTTTCTCGTGGTTGGAAATGGTCAGGTGAGATTACTTCCGGTAGACAGTAATGCTGTTGCTGAACGAATTATTGATCTAGTTCCGGATGTATTTGATAAGATAACTAATTTGTTTAAGAAAAAATGTACTCATGAAGAAGTTGTTGAGGCTGTCGCTGAACAATAAGGTCTGTAAAAAAGCTGTTGCTAAAATTTAGCAACAGCTTTTTATCAGATTTACACTAAGCAGGAGACTGTCATAGGCTATTACTTTAACCCGTGGTCTATTGTCCAATAGGTATACATACATATGGGACAAGGGGGATAAACCATGGTTAATCTTATTTGGCTTTTAATGTTAGTTTGCGGCATATGTGTAGCTGCCGTGACTGGTCGGATAGAAGTGGTTACCACCTCGGCCCTAAAAGCTGCGGAGCTTGGGGTAGAGGTGGCCATCGAATTGATCGGAGTCATGAGTTTCTGGTTAGGACTTATGAAGCTTGCCGAGGATGCCGGGCTTATCCGTGGAATTGCTCGGATGTTTGGTCCTTTGATCCGACTTTTGTTTCCTACCCTTAAAGGAGGGAGCCCAGCTTTAGGTGCCATTATTATGAATTTAAGTGCTAATATCTTGGGTCTAGGTAATGCCGCTACTCCTTTTGGACTTAAGGCAATGCAAGAGTTGCAAAAGGAAAATCCCAATCCAGAAGTGGCCAGCCCAGCCATGATTACCTTTTTAGCCTTAAATACTTCTTGTATAACCTTAATACCGGCCACGATTATTGGGGTGCGGCTTAAGGCACATTCGGCTAACCCGACTGAGATTATTGGTACTACAATCTTTGCGACGGGTTGTGCAATGACGGTTGCCATTATCGTCGATTTTCTGATTCGTTTGAGGAGGGACGCATGAAGGTCATTGCTGAGATATCTCGTTGGGCTATTCCACTGCTCTTATTAATTATTCCTGTTTTAGCTTATTTACGTAAGGTTCCGGTCTATGAAGCTTTTGTGACGGGAGCAGAGGAAGGATTTAAGACGGGAGTGCGTATTCTGCCTTTTTTAATTGGAATGTTAGTTGCGATACAAGTTTTTGTAGATTCCGGTGCTTTAAATATTATCTCTCACTTCCTGCAACCTGTGTTTTCTCGTTTTGGCCTAGACCCTAATTTTTCAGCTATTATCCCTTTGGCAATTATGCGCCCTTTGAGTGGGTCGGGGGCACTCGGAGTAGCTACACAACTTATCAACCAATATGGCCCGGATTCCTTTATTGGACGTTTAGCGTCTACTCTCCAAGGAAGTACCGATACAACATTTTTTGTTTTAACTGTTTATTTTGGGTCTGTAGGGATTCGAAAATATCGCTATGCTATAAAATTAGGTCTTCTGGCGGATTTCATTGGTTTAGTTGCTTCTATTTGGATCGTCAGCAGAACGTTCTAAACCAGAAGCCGGAGGTCAGATGCCAGAGGTCAGAGGTCAGAGATCAGAAGTCGGAGGTTAGATGCGAAGTTCGAAGTTCGTACATCACACATCGGGAGCAGCCGGAGGGACGTTTTGTTTGGTATGTATATGAAGGTATGTATATGAAGGTATGTATTGCGCTCAGATTGTTCAGAAATTGCCTCGGAAAATAGAATCATGAACCAAACAATAGCAAAAGTTGTCAAAAGTGCAGATACAGGCTAATCTGGCAAACAAAACGTCCCCATACCACTCAATTAATAATTCATTATGAATTGAGCAATGTACATTGTGCATTGTGCATTTGGGCATACTACTCATGAACCGAGAGGGGGCATGAGTAGTATGCTTTTTGTACTATTACCGGCTTATAACGAAGAACGAGCACTCCCAATCTTATTGGCAGAGCTTGAAACTACTTGTGCCAAGCTAGCCCATCGCATCGTTGTAGTTGATGATGGAAGCACAGATGGCACCTTACGAGTGCTTAAGGGATTTGCGAGCCAGTGTAAAAACGTGGAGATTGTTGAACATAGACATAATTTAGGTTTAAGTCAAGCCTTGAAAAGTGGGTTTCAGCGAATCCTTGCTTTCAGAGCAGGAGATTTTGGAGAACAGATGGTGGACGATAAAGCCTTTTCCGATGTAGTGATTACAATGGATGCAGATAATACTCATCCGACCGATAGAATCCCACTCCTCTGTGCTCAGATTGAGGCTGGAGCAGATTTAGTCGTTGCTTCTCGTTATGCGTCTGGCGGTGAACAATTTGGCCTTAAATTTGGGCGTAAGCTTCTTTCTTGGGGAGCGGGAAAAGTAATGCGGTTCTTTTTTCCACTTGACGGTGTTCAGGATTATTCTTGTGGTTATAGAGCTTATCGAATTAACCTTCTTCAGAAAGGTTTTCGTGTTTATGGTGAAAAGCTGATTGAAAATTGTAGTTTTGCGGGAATGGTAGAATTATTATTAAAGCTAGCTCCACTATGCAGCAAAATTTCCGAGGTGCCCTTGCAACTTCATTATGAACGTAAAGAAGGAGTCAGCAAGATGAAAATTTGGACTACAATTTGGGGATATGGGCAAGTGATCTATCGACTTAAACGTCAGTCCGGGGGATCGATTAAATGGGCAGAGGAATAAGTCGTAGTAGCTTCATTAGTATAGTAATATTAGCCTTGTTGCTACGTCTAAAAGGAATTGTCAATCCCCTTTTAGATGACCAAGCCTGGAGACAAGCCGATACTGCAACGATGGCCACACATATGTTAGGGCATTTAGCGGATTTTCCAAGAGTATTTTTTCCACACTTAAATTATGATGCAGTAGTACCTCAAAAAGTCGAATTAGAGTTTCCGTTTTTGCCGTATCTTCTAGCTTGTACCTGGTCGATCTTAGGCTGGGCGGATGTTTGGGGGCGTCTTTGGTCAGTCCTACTTTCCATATTAACTGTTTGGGGGATTTATGATCTAGCCCGCAGAATATTTTCTGAACGAGTTGCTCTTTTGGCAGCTGCAATTTACGCAGTTATGCCTCTGGCTGTTTATTATGGTAGGGTGATCATGCCGGAACCAGTAGCTCAGTTTCTGAGTGTCTGGGCGATTAACCTACTTTGGCGCTGGCGTTGCGCTCCAAGCTTTGGAAAACTATGTGGGGCAGGGTGCTTGATTTCCACAGCTATTTTAGCTAAACTTCCGCAGTTAATGCTATTTCCCGTGGCCTTATTTATGGGATTTTGGCCTCTGCGACGTTCGGAATTACGCAATCTTGTGGTATATTCTCTTCTAGCCCTGTTTCTACCTGTGGTATACTATACATGGGTTCATTTTGGAGCTGAGCATACTTCGCAGTTTGTCTCAGGTATAGTTTCAGGCCAAGTCGGCCAAGCTGGAGTGTTTCATTGGGAGGAACTCAGGAAAAACCTCAGTAGAAGTGGAGTATCCTTGTTTGTCCTTCTACTCACCTTGATAGGGGGATTGAGGCTGATAATTTTTCCTTCCATAGCTCGTGTAGGGATGGCTGTTTGGTTGATGGTCTGTCTTCTTTATGTTGGGATTGTCTGTAGCCGTATCCCACTGGACTATTATTTGGTACCAATATTACCGCTAGTAGCCTTATTAAGTGCTTTGGCTTTGGATATAATTGAGGATGTTCCAGGCACAGTGGGGGGGATCGTGGTTGTTTGTTTACTTTGCTTCGGCACTGTTCAGACGTTCAACCTAAAATATGCTTGGGATAGTCAATATTTAGTCCAAGCCGAGTGGCTGAAGCAGAATACCCCTTCCCAGAGTGTTATAATTTTAAGTGATCCTCCACCGATGACCTTTTATTATGCGTGGCGAGTTGGTTTCCGTTTAACCGAGTCTGATGATCAGAGGGCACTTACTCAATTAAAAGTATTATCGGGTCAATATCTTGTTCATTTACCTAAGAGTGAACGCAAGTTAGAATTTTGGGAAAATATTAAGAAGAGTTATCCAGAAATCGGACCAGGCGTTTATTGGCTGGGGGAGTAGCATTACTTTAAGAAATGAGGTGATTATAGCTTGTGGTAGATTATCCTAAAAAATTTATCAAGAAAACCATTGCTCCGAGGTATTTGAAAAATCAAAGCCCTGTGGGCTCTGAAAATAGGCCGCTTGAAGAGGAGCGTTTACAGAAATTTTTAGCTAGGGCAGGGGTTGCTTCTAGACGTCATGCAGAGCAAATGATCCTTGATGGAAGAGTCAATGTTAATGGAATAAAGATCTTGACGATGGGGACCAAAGTTGGTCCGAAAGATCGGATTGAAATTGACGGGAAACCTATCCTTCAACACGAAGCGTTTCATTATTACTTGCTACATAAACCTACAGGAGTCATCACCAGTACCAGTGATCCAAGGGGCAGAAAGACAGTTTTAAACCTTCTGCAAGGTCTCCCAGTGCGGGTGTATCCTGTGGGAAGATTAGATAGTGATACTAGTGGACTTTTACTTTTAACAAATGATGGAGAATTAGCCCATCGCTTAATGCATCCCAGTTTTGGAGTAGCTAAGACTTATAGGATATGGTTAAAAGGACCAGTTGATTCCAAAGCAATGGTGATTCTACGGCAGGGAGTTTTATTAGAGGATGGAAAAACTGCTCCGGCGGAAGTACACAAGGCTAAGTTTTTAACAGGAAGTGATCTGGAAGTTCTAGAGATAACTATTCATGAAGGAAGGAATCGCCAGATTCGGCGAATGTGTGATGCTATCGGTTTTCCGTTAGACAAATTAGAAAGGATACGTTTTGGTCCGTTGACGGATCCCAATTTAAAGTATGGTCAACATAGGCATCTTTCTCTGAGTGAGATCCAAGAGCTTTATAGTCAAGTGGGGCTAGTAAGAAGCGCGATACGCGAGGAGAAAAACGCGAAACCAAATCAGAAGCCAACTCAAGATGGCTTAACTCCAAGGGTGGGATTAACTAAGAAGCCCCCAGTTCGCAATCCTAGAACCGCAGTTCAGGACAAGAATCGGGGGGATTCGAGGTTCGAGGCCAAGTCAGAAGCCAGTGGTCAGAAACTAGAGGTCAGAAGCCAATTCAGAGGTCAGAGGACAAAAGACGGAGGACAGATGCGTGGTTCGAGGTTCGAAGCGCGAGGTCAGAAGGTAAATGTGAAGAGTAAGCCCAAACCAAGGTCATAGGTCAGATGCGAAGTTCGATGCCGAAGTTCGAGGCGCGATGTTCGATGTTCGATGTTTATGATTAGATGTTCGAGACCGAACGTCGACTCGCGCCTTTCTTTTTTCCATTTCTCAATATCTCGGCCGCCGTAACATTGTAGGCAATTGGCTAGCGAGTTGACTTTCTCGTGCTCTGTCTCAATACAAACAAAATAGTGTCCAGTACGAACCTCGTGTTCATAATGGTGGGCGCGCTCTTCGGACAAGCCATAGCTAAGTAAGGCTTCAGCTAAGCCTTGCCCATGAGGACGATGCATTAAATCATAGGCCAACGATCCAGCTACTACAACTTCTCCTAAGTTGGGGACTTGAATAGGTGGTGCTTGAACTAGCCAAGCATTGAACTTATCAAGATTTATTTCTGCTCCCGAGAAATTTTTTATATAGTATGTCCGTAAATTAGTCTCTTACCCTAGTTCACAGCAGGAAAAGTCTATTTTTTGGAGAATTAACATTATCATTGAAAAAAGAAAAGTATAAACATAAGCATAAACAGAATTATCTTTTTGAAAAGTTGAGGTATGTAAGAGGAAGAGTGGGATGAGTAGGGATGAAGATTAGAATTGGCGATGAGTTGCTTACTGAGCACCTTAGAGTACGTATAAGGCTTGATTATCGTGGGGAGCAGCGAAACGGTCGGTTCTTTTTTGGAGGAAAGACTAAAGAACAGGTTGCAGAATTAGCAAGAGAGCAACAGGTTGCAATGTTACGGAATGTGCCTTTACAGGGACTTACCCTTGAAGATGTAGATTTAAGTTTAGAAGTCTATTGTGTGAATGAAACGATAGGACGTAGACTGCGGGATGTAGCATATGCACCTATATTATTAACCCTTCGCTTGGAAAATATTGAGGAGTTACTTCCTTTACTTTTAAGACCAGAATTTCGCAAAATTGAGTTTTTGAGTCCTGATAGTGTTAATATTCATCGTTTAGATTTAGAACGGGTACTCTATAGATTTAGTCAAGCTTATCAACAAGAAATAAAGGTGTTAGAACAAAGATCCTTTCATTAATCGCGCCAAAATGTGAGGAAAAATATCTATGAATATTTGTCAGATAAAATATCAGCCAGAGAAGTGTCTTAATACCAAGAAACCCTTTGCTCAGGCTTGTCGGCTTTGTATAGAGGCCTGTCCACATCAGGCAATCAGTGAAAATTGGAAATTAGACTCAGGGAAATGTACGGAGTGCGGTGCTTGTATGGCAGTTTGTCCAAGTGGAGCCTTTGTAGATCGGACGTTAGATAAGCTTCATGATTATTTGTTTACTGCTGATCCAGTGGTCTTAAATTGCCCTTTGGCAGCTCCTCAAGGCTTTGAAATAGCTTGTTTAGGGATTCTGAACAGGGATTTTTGGAGTTTACTAATTATCTTGGCTGGGAGCAAACCTGTAAGTATTTTGACTGGAAACTGTGCTGAATGTCCCGATAAACAGGCTTGTGCGATTAGTGTGCAAACCTTTATAAGGTTGCACGTCGATTGGGTAGAGCATTCCCCAGTTCAGATTGTGGTTTGCCCAGATAGTGAGGATAAATTGCTTAATCAGTCCTCTTTGCCTAATCAGTCCCTTTCGTCGAATCCCGAAGTCTCTACTTCAAAGAATTCCTTAAGAGATGTTCTTGGTTCATTGCGTAGAAATAGCCTAGAATCGGTTGAACGGTTTCTTCCCAGCATGAGGACAGCAACGACTTCGGGGTTGAATCAGTCCTTGACGAGGAACTGGTTAGTGGAAGCTTTACATTCCTTACCAGAGGTTGTGGTGACCTTCCTAACTTTGGAGGTAGCAGAAAATTGCACAAATTGTGGGGTTTGTGTGGTCATTTGTCCAGAAGCCGCGCTAGAAAAACAGGAAAAAGACGGTAAGCTCGCCTTGTGGCTTGAACCTTGGAAATGTGTGCAATGTAAGCGTTGCGTGGAAATATGTAGACCAAAGGCTCTAAGTATTAAGCCCCACTTCTTCTTAGGGCATCAACTTGTTGGGAAACAATTACTGCATGAAGGCTATCCCCAATTTTGTAGCAGGTGTGGCAAGAAAATCTTTGATAAATCCACAGGAGCTCTCTGTGTCGCGTGTGCTACATCAGAACTCTGAGGCCAAATTCGATGTTCGAGGCGAATCTTTAGAATTTGACTCAGCCTATTTTTCTTTTAAGAGTGGTTATTTCTTCGCTGTGTCTTTTTAAAACAGTTTCAATTAAATCAGTTTTGTTGCCTATATGTTCCAATATATTTTTGTAATCTCGTTCGTTCTGTTCCATATGCGCTTTTTGAACTTCAACAATAATTTTAATATCAGATTGAATGGATTCAATCTGAATCGTATTTTTCGTTACTTTTTGATCCAACGCATTAAACTTTCCATCTAACGAGCTAACTTTTTGATCCAACGCATTAAACTTTCCATCTAACACATTGAACTTTCCATCTAACGCATTAAACTTTACATCCAACGCATCAACTTTTTCAAAAAGCCTTCCAAAAATTTGTCTTAGTTCTATATCCTCCATTGGTTGCCCACCTTTCGAAAACAACTATTTTTTAAAGCATTTTCATTAACTCTTCTAACGTTAGATCAGCTTGTCTCATACGAGACTCATTATACCATTTTATGGGCATCACGTCACGATATTTCTATGAACTCTATCATTTCTGGAGTTGATAACTAGCTTCCCATCCCAATAATCGAAAAATATAGGGTGCTCCTAGCGCTGTCCAGACCCCCCCAACGACTGAGACCGGGAGATAAAGCCAGGAAAAAGCAGAAGTCAACCCATACCAGCAGAGAAACCAAAGTCCTAGAACTCCCAAACCTAAGAGGGTTTTGAACAGAGAAATAAATAATGTTGTTCGTTCTCGGTAATCTAGGAAATGGTCTTCAAGAAAATACCCAGCAGTCAAGCCGAGAATAAAACCAATCATTAATAAACCTTCTTTAGAATGGTAAATTGGCAAAAAGAGCAGAGGTAGAATAATAGCTAGGGCTAGCTTAGCTGGAAGGGAAATTGGTATTTTAAATAGTTGTTTGTCCAAGACTTTAAAAATCAAGACACTTCCCCAACCTAAAACATAGCCACCCAAGACATCGGCTGGCCAATGAACACCTAAATAAAGTCGTGAAAAGCCTATGCTTAGAATAAGCAAGATCCCGCAGATTTTCCAGACAAGCTTAGGTCGGAGTTGCCAAAGATAGGGATAGAAGGTAGCTGCCCCTTGGCTATGGCCGCTTGGGAAGGAATAACCACCCACTGAAGATGGATTGATTGAACGGATGCCGGGTTGCCCGATTGGTCTAGGGATCAAAAAGAAGTTTTTTAAAATGCTGTTTAAGCCCATAGAACAAAGAAAAAGCGTGGCTAAGCGTATGCCAAAACGTTTATTCAAATTCCAAAAAATCGTACTTAGTAACAGGATATAAATAGGTTCGCTACCTAGAAAACTTATGAAAATAAAAAAATAGTCAAGAAGGGGAGTATGTATTGCTTGGATTGACTGATAAAAAGCAGCAGGGGATAAATTAAGGCCTAACAATGATCACAGGAGCAACTTGTTGCATGATCCGCTTGTTTTTTACTAGGTTCACGCAGTAGTTGTTTTGTTAAGTTCTGAGTGTGGGAGACGGGTTGCTGCTGTATTTCAATCACTAAATCCAAAATAGCTTGGATTTCCTGTTTAGTTAAACCGTCTTCGACTGCCGTGGTAATAGCCGCGCGTAAGGTTGGAAGAGCGTTAGCCGCTGCCGCAGCAGAGATTTGAACGATAATTGAGGTGCGTCGGTCGAGACTCATTAATATACCTCCCTTTAGATTAGTCTTAGCTGTTTTTCTTCACAGTATAACTTTTCTAATAAATATTCATAGGACACATGCGGAAATTTCTCTCACAGTAGCCCTTCATAACTGCGTTTGCCGTAAAGAATGCGGCGTATCTGCAGCGTATCGTAATATTTGATAGCGGACTGTGGCGACAGTATATTGAGGTAGCTGACAATATCCTTCAGGTTCATTTTGGCATTGGAATATAGCTTGATTTTATACTTGCCCATGTACGCTGTTCCTCAATTGCCTTGCACCCTCAAAAAAGTCCTCACACTCAGAAACGTTTGCAATTTCTTCCTCCGCCTCAGCAAGCTTTGTATATAGGTTTATAAGTGCCTGTTACCGCTCGTAGGTTACCACGCTCATCACAACCATATCGCCGACACCGTTTTTAGTAATAAAAATCGGCTCTCGTGAGTTATGGCAAAACTCTGAAATGTCATTGGCATGGTTTCTCAAATCAGAAATCGGTCTAATCTTCAGCATATTAAAACGCTCCCTGTATCAATAGTTACACCTGAATTATATCAGAATTTTGAGAGTTCAGCCAATAAATATAAAGTAAACTCGTTCAGCTAAAGCTGGACGAGTGCACCACTTTTACATCACGCGGTATTGTTATATAGTGAATATATCGAACGCATTGTGTTTTGCAAAAGAAGAAATTTAGTAATAAAATAGCGATTTCCATTATTGCTAACAACAATATGAACTTCTATTAAAGGTTACTTTGGAGAGCGCTAAGTGGAGCAAACGAGATAAGGTCGAGAATGTCTTTGGCTTGAAGGGGTCTTTTCAGGATAGTACTCTGGTGGCGGACTTTCAATAATAGTTCGGCCATTTCCTGATTAGTAATTGCCATTCCCTTAGATTCAAGTAAACGGATAATAGCTTTGCGACCGGAGTATTTCCCAAAAATAGAGGAATGCTTCCGAGACACGCTTTCTGGCGGAAAAGCCTCATAATTGGCAATATCTTTATACATTCCGTCAAGATGAATAGAGGAAGTGTGAGAGAAAACGTCGCGACCGACAATAGGTTTGTTCCTTTGTATTTCCCGATGCATGGCTAAACTTACGACTAAACAGATGGCACTTAAACGATAATGGTCAAATCGAATATTTTGATTAAGGCCGTATTTAAGAGCAATGACAACTTCTTCTAGACAGGCGTTGCCAGCTCTTTCACCTAGTCCACCAACCGTAACACTTACAGCTCGAAACCCGGTTTGTATGGCAGTAATTGCATTAGCAGTAGCCATACCAAGATCATTATGAGCGTGAAATTCCAGAGGAATATTGACGGATTTAGGTAAATCACTTAAGCGGGTGTGTATATCCAACGGATTCATAATTCCTAGTGTGTCAGCAAATCTTATTCGATTGACGCCAAGTTTCTGGGCCTCTAAGCAAATTTGTAACAAAAAGTCTTTATCGGCTCTGCTGGCATCTTCAAGGCCTAAACAAATATACTCAACTTCTTTTTTGGCTTGAACAATAGACTCTCCCATTTTGTCAAGGACCCAGGAACGGCTCTTTTTTAATTTGCGGACGATTTGTTGGTCGGAAACTGGAATAGAAATCGCAACTCCCTCTATACCGGTCAAAAAACTGGCCGCTAGATCAGAGGGGACAGCCCGATTCCAGGTTATTAGGCGAACGGGGAGGTGTAGAGCTACCAGTTGTTTAATGGCGGCTACTTCATCAGATCCCATGGCCGGAACCCCAACTTCCAGTTCATCAATTCCGGCGTCAGTTAGGGCTCGAGCAATAAGTTCTTTTTCTGGAAAACTGAGGGCAATTCCCGGTGCTTGTTCACCATCCCTTAAAGTGGTGTCACATAATAAAACGTTTTCTTCCATAATAAGTTCCATTCCTCTCTACATAACCACCTTATAAACTAAGCTAAGGGCATCAACTCGGCTTGTTGACAGTGTGCTTTTCAGTTTTCATGATCGTAATTAGCCTCTTTAAAGCATCGTCAATAAAATCAGGTATTACATAGGCTTTTATCCCATGTAAGGCTAATCTCTCGATTGCCCCCTGACCAATTTGACTTACCAGAATGGCTTGGCAGTCAGAAAGCATTTCAATTGTCGTGAGCATCAGGTCCTCATTGTGGCCCTGTCCATAACAAGGTGGGGCATTTTTGCGAAGTTCATAAAACTCATAATTATCATCTTTGATTTCAAAAACTAGAAACTGCTTGGTCCGTCCGAAATGCTCGTTAATATATTTGCCATCACTACTGACCACAGCCACTTTTATAGTCATAGTATTCCTCCAAAATGGATAGGTTGTATAACATTATTTTAGTTACTTTTTGTGTAAACATATTAGTTGGGTAGACTTCCAATTCAGCTTTTTGTAGAAATCCAAAGCCGGTGTGTTGTTCCGATCAGCTAATAACTCTAAGCGCTTTGCGTCTCGGGTAATCGCCCAATCTTCTATGGAAAATATTAGTCCCTTTCCTATGCCTTGACCCCTATAGGAGTCTTCGACTACCAGATCTTCGATTAAGGCAATTAGTCCGCCTTCAGCAGTGGAAACCAAAAGCTGGGCAGTGCACATGCCTACGATTTGTTGATTAAGCTCTGCGACCATGATGCACCGATTAGTACAATCGCCTAGCAGCGTTTCCAGGCCACTTTGTTGAGTTAACCCATCGAAGGTAAAATCGGTTTCTATGGAAAACAAAATTCTCAGCAGCTTAATCATACTGCTGATGTCAGGGTGGTTAGCCCTTCTGATAATGTAGTTCAAGCTTTGACCAGTCACTGTCCTGCCACTCCTAACGAAGGCGTTTCTAACATATTAGAGCACGCCAATAGCATCTGCACGGCATTGTTGACAGTGAGTCATCTGGGGTAGAAGTGAGCCAACACTGCCACGGCAATTTGTTAATTGCTCTTTAGTCGGAGCTGAGATGTGCGCAAGTTTCCCTTGCGGTATCAAAGGCATTATGTTGTGAATGTGCGCACCTCTTTGCTTGATTTCCATACCCAAGCTATATAAAAGCTGGTCGTTCACACAAGGAATAAGCACAGTGTTAACTTTTAACGTCATCCCTGCTTTTGAAGCTAACTCAAGCCCTTCTAATTGGTTTTTAATCAATATCCTTGCACCCTCTGGGCCTATTAAAGTTTTGCCTTTCCAGAGAACGTAACTGTAAATTTTGGCGCCGACTTGCTCGTCTAAGGTATTAATTGTAACTGTAACGTGTGACACTCCAATCTCAACCAATTCAGCAATTTTTTCTGGCAAGAGCAGGCCATTGGTGCTTAAACACAGGATCATCTCAGGAAAGTGTCTTTTTACCTCTCTTAAAGTTTCAAACGTCGCTTTATTGGCTAAGGGTTCTCCAGGTCCTGCAATTCCAACAACGGTCAGTTTTGATCCAATAGCTGATGCTTTAGCCTTCATAACGGTTTCAAGCGCTTCTTCTGAATTTTGTACCCTACTTGTTACACCCGGACGGGATTCATTGGCACAATCGAATTTTCGCACACAATAATTACAAGAAATGTTACATCCAGGTGCCACAGCCAAGTGAATACGTCCGGTATTACCATGCCCTCCAGTTGAAAAACAGGGATGACCTAGATTCAGGTGTGGAGAATTCATATTTCTTTGCGTACATTCTTTATGCATCATAATCTCTCCAATCATTTATTTTGTTCAAGTCCAGCAAAATTGCATCCTTCGGCGGAAGTTCTTATATGGGCTAGCGCCTTAGGCATAAGTCTCCACTGGAGACTTATGTGTTCGCAAACGCTACATTTGCTATATGCTCTCTTTGCAGTTGTTGCTTGATACTTTTTGCAGTGGAGTGAATCAAGCTGATTTTTCCTTAAACGTATGACAGTGGCGGATACAGATGCTGCCGCAAGCCTGGCAACCGATGCATTGGTCTTTATTCGCAATGATTGCTACGTGCCGCCCTGTCCCCTCATCATCCTCGTGACTTTCCAGGCCTAAGCATTTTTGGACGCATAATTTCACACATCGCCCACATCCAAGGCATTTGCTAACATCTATCGCTTCAACGTATAAAGGAGTCCAGGGTAATCCGCCGAAGGTTTGGTAAATTACGAATTCACTCAATTTTCATCTTCCTCCTTTATAAGAGGTTGCAAACAGTTGACACCCTCTTTAAACTTCTACGTTCCCCAAGTTCTTTTTCAGCCATGGTGGTAATTTTTTGGAAAGCAGCAATTTGTTCATTCTCTCAAGTTCATCGGAGATCAGCGTTCCTTCTGGCACTTTCAAAGGATGAATACCACTTTGAACTAAACGAGCTGCCGCAGGACCGCCAATCTGGGTGCAATAGACAATGGCACACTCTTTGAGCAGGTTGATTCGTGCATCGACTCTATCTTCGGATTCAGCCATGTCTTCCGCAACATGAGATGTATGGATAACGTCCTTCTCATACCCTGTAAACTTATACATTTCAAACGCTGGAGCAGAGGCAAAATGCGAGTCAATGGTTAATCCATCGCTGCTGGCAAAGGCTATAAGCATATCTGTACCCTCCCTAACTTACTGAATTTAAGGTGTCAAAGAGAAATTGTTGAGTCCCTTCATAGCCAATCCAGCGTTTTTGCGGATAGCCGGCACGGTCAAAGACAGGCAATCCAGCTCTTAAATGTGGGAGCTTAAGCAACCCTGCAGCTTGACGACCGTTTGAATTGGCGATGATCAGATTACTATGTGCCGCTCGTTCTTCGAGTGTTTCCAAATCACCCACTTCGATCGGGAGCGGTAAGGATAGCTTATGGATGCCCGCCTGGGATGCTGCCAAGACCACAGAAATTTCGGAACCTACCTCAACCAGGCAAGAGGCTAGACTATACAGTAAATCCATTTCCAAGGCGATAGCGATCTTTTGACCGCCAAGTTGGTCATGATAGTCGGCCAGCGTATCCAGCAAGCGGCTTCTTTGACGGAGCAGTTTCTCTGATATCGGCTTACCCGATAGCTTAGCTAACGTTAAAATAAAGGCATCTGTCGCTTTGAGACCAGTTAGTGAAGGAAAGTTGAAATGGGGAATTTCATACGTTTGCTGAAGGATTTCTCCCGCTTTTTCCATACTAAGTCCAAACGATAAACAAGCACTGCATTTGGCTAAATGCTGAAAATCTGCGAGTAAGGTTCCGCCCTGAACCACTGGGGCAGCTTCCAGTTCGGCGTGCCCATCCAGAGAAATTGAAAGATCAGGAATTGTAATAGGTCTAAAACCAAAGTTCCTAACAATTTCTTTAAGTTCGTCTACATCGCCTGGGGTTAAATGACAACCAGGCAATAAAGCGATGGACAGAGTAGGATCCTCATTAGAGCTTGAGCTAGAACTAGAACTAGAACTAGAACTAGAACTAGAACTAGAACTAGAGTTAGAGTTAGAGTTAGAGACGGATTGTTCAAACGTCTTGTTTGGATGACCGACCAACGTCGTAAGCAGAGCCTCTACCGTCCGCTGATAACCTTCTTGCATTGAACCGATATAGTCCGGCGTACTGGCTAGGACCACAGGCATATCGTCTAAATCCGGTCTTTCTGAACGAAGGCTAGACAGGGCGCTTACCATGTCGTCGCCAAAGGTTTCGGTTAACCCGGTACTCATCACTCCGATAATTTGAGGTTTATATTTATCGGCTGCCACGGCAATCCCTTTTTTAAGATGCTCCCAGCCACCAAAAATGACCGAGTCTTCTAAAAGGGCAGTTGAATTAAGAGGAATCGGTTCCTTAAAGTGCCTCGAAAGCTGTAACCGAATGAACGAGGAACACCCC
This sequence comes from Desulfitobacteriaceae bacterium, assembly GCA_049302575.1. Lineage (GTDB taxonomy): Bacteria > Bacillota > Desulfitobacteriia > Desulfitobacteriales > Desulfitobacteriaceae > JBAQMG01. Next base: position 19,662 of record JBAQMG010000077.1, read on the forward strand.
TGCGAACCATGGAGTAAGGCTAAAAGTCCATTGACACCGAGATACGCTAGAGTCGCCCCCAGCGCCGGACTGTTTTTCTGCGGATTCCCCTGATAATGTCTCGTATCAGTCGTATTAGTCATCTTGATCACCCTCCTTAGGGGGAAATTCCTCTTTCAAAAGCCCCCAAACAGGACTCAGCACCGTACGCGTTAGGGCTTTAGCAAACGTAATCATCCCCTGATAACCGGCATAAGGTAGTTTTCGTCCGTGGTTAATATCCAGAAAAGGGGTTCTCGTTTTATGCGCTAGATATTTTGTCTTGCCTCCAGCGACGATCAGATCTGGTTTTTTCTCGGCAATAATCTTTAAAAAGCCTGCTGAACTGGTGTCTTCGATAATCTGAGCGGAGGGATCCATCAGTTCTTTCATGCGCTGGAAATCCTCCGGGGTGGAGTTTTGCGTTCCTCCGGCTAAGATATTAACCCCTAATTCGGCCAAGGTAGATACCATAGACCAGGTTTTAACCCCGCCCGTAAACAAGATGGCCTGTTTATTCTGCAGTAACTCTTTGTAGCCTGCAATGAGCTTGCGTGTTTCGTCTTCCCTCTTTTGAACATAGACGAGGGTTCTCTCCAACAAATCAGGATCACCCAGTGCTTTGGCGATCTTGATCAGCGTTTCAGAGGTGTCATGAATCCCGTAAAACGACCCCTCTATAAAGGGTATACCATAGCGGATTTCCATTTTGCGGACTAAATTCGTCAGGCTTTTGGAACAGATCAGCACATTGAGGCTTGCTCTGTGAGCGTAACGCAAGTCATCGAATTTGGCATCCCCGGTAATAGCGGTTTGCAGGGTGATCCCTAAGTTGTTCAAGTCAGGGATAATTCCCCAAAGATCTCCGGCGATGTTATACTCTCCGATTAGGTTAATGGAAAGAGGTATTTTCTCATCCGAACCCCCCGCCGTGCCTATAACCCGATCAAATAAAACTTCTCCTGCAATACGATTTCCAATATTTTTGTCTCCCAAAAAGCCTGGGCAATTGACGGGAATGATCGGAATGCTCAGTTCTTTTTCCGCTTCCTCGCAAATCTTGTTCATGTCATCTCCGATGAGTGAGGAGACACAGGTTGCATAGACAAAGATTGCTTTTGGGTTGTGTCGAACAGCGATTTCCAAGATAGCTTCTTTCAGCTTTTTCTCTCCGCCGTAGATTACATCATTTTCCATGATGTCTGTGGTCAGCCCCCGTCGGAAAAGCTGGGAACCTGAGGAGCGAGCTCCTCGGTTATCCCATGAGTTCCCTGCACAAGCAATCGGTCCATGAACCAGGTGAGCAACATCCGTAATGGGCATCAGCACAACTCGAGCTCCATCATAAGCGCAACTTCGCTCTGCACCTTCACCGGGGAGGGCCCTCATGCATAATTTAGGTGAACCAGCCTCTGACATACATTTTTTATCTTTAAGATCTAGCTTTGTAAGATTGGTGAACATGAAGCAGCCCTCCGTTCTTTAACGTAGCATTTCAAAGTGTGGCTCAGTGGAGTTCCTGTCGACTTCCTCTAAAAACGTATTGGTAATCATGCTAATTAGGTTTATCACTCCGGAATACCCAATGATCGGAGAACGATGGAGATTCACCCGATCCGTGATCGGGAACCCGATTCTGACAAGCGGGATCTTAGCGTCACGTGCAGCCCACTTTCCATGAGAGTCGCCGAGTAACATATCAACGGGTTCTGTCACCAGCAGGGAACGGAGGTGCCAAAGGTCTTTGCCGGCATAGAGTGTGGCTTCTTGACCGTAAGGACTCGACGCCAGTAAACTTTCCAGGGCTTTTTTAAAGGTTGTCGTGGAATTTGTGCAAACGATATGGACCGGCATTCCTCCCATTTCAAGCAGAAAGGTGACAAGCCCGATTAAGAGATCCGGATCACCAAACAGTGCAAATTTCTTACCATGGATATAGGGATGAGCATCAGTCATGGCATCGACGGCAAGTCCCCGTTCAAAGGTTATTTCGTTCGGAACATCCGCTCCTGTGAATTGGGCCACGGACTCAATGAATTTGTCCATGCCAGCGATCCCGATGGGCATTGAAATTGTTTCGACGGGAACTTCCAGACTTTCGAGATATTTACTGGTGGTTGGAGTTGAGAAGGTTTGGAGGAATAAAAATTTTGCAGCGTTTAAAGCATCATTCATTTCTATAAGAGGTGTTCCTCCTGGGTACAATTGGTAAGTACCCAAATTTGGAGCATCAAAAACATCACTATTGTCGGGTAAAAGTGTGAACGGCGCTTTAATCAGTTTGAGGACACGTTTATATTCTCGGAGATTAGCCGGATAAGTGTCAAAACCCGGCACAACATAAAGTCTGTCGTTGATTTTATCCTCTTGCCTAGGCGTTGCTAAGCATTCAATGAGACCCTTGAGCATCGTGTCGTACCCTGTTATATGGGACCCCTTAAAACTCGGGGTGTTGGCCAAGGCGACCGGAAAATCTTTAGGTATGGCGTCTGCTTGCTTGGCATTCCCTAAATAAGCCTTAATATCGTCCCCAATAACTTCAGCCATACAGCTCGTATAGATTGCGATCACCTTTGGTTTGTAGAGCGCATGGGCGTTCGTCAACCCTTCGATAAGATTAGTCTGTCCGCCAAATACCGCTGAGTCCTCGGTCATAGAATCCGAGACAGATGCTATGGGCTCCCTGAAATGGCGGGATAACGTGCTGCGGAAATAAGCCGTGCAACCTTGCGAACCATGTGTAAACGGTAGGCAGCCTTCAACCCCTAAGGCACAAAGCAAGGCGCCAAGGGGTTGGCAGGCTTTGGCCGGATTGATGACCAACTTTTTACGGGCAAAATTCAATTCTTTGTATTCTACAGTATTTAGCCAAGCTGTTGTTGCTTTAGTACGATTTTCCATGTGGAACATCCTTTCTGCCCAATTTATTTTGTCCAAGGGGCCTTGATTGATTTCCAAGTAGGGCTGTTAATGGCCATATCCATGTCTTTAGCAAAGATCGGGAAGCCTTCGTAGCCTTGATACGGACCGGAATAATCCCAAGAATGCATTTGACGGAAGGGAAGACCCATTTTCTCGAAGACATACTTCTCTTTGATACCGGATCCTACTAAATCAGGTTTTAGTTTTTGAACAAACTCTTCGAGCTCATAAGCGTTCACGTCGTCATAAATCAACGTTCCTTCTTTTAAATCGGGAATGGTTACCTCATAATCTTCCTTATGAGCAAATTCGTAGCCAGTACCAATGACCTCCATGCCTAAATCTTCATACGCTCCGATCATATGTCTCGGGCGAAGACCGCCGATATAAAGCATCACAGTTTTTCCAGCCAGGCGCGGACGGTAGGACTCGATCACTTTCGCCATCTCTACTTCATATTTTTCAATGACTTTCAAGGCTTTTTCCATGATGCTGGCGTCAAATTTCTCGGCAATCTTAAGGAGCGATTCTCTGACTTTGGTAGGTCCGAAGAAGTTGAATTCCAACCAAGGGGTTCCGTAAGTGTCTTCCATGTGTTTGACGATGTAATTCATGCTTCTGGTACAGTGGATTAAATTAAGTTTGACCAGATGTCCGTTTTGCAGCATTTCCATCGTCGAGTCGCCTGTCCAAATATTCACGACGGTTAAACCAATTTCTTCGAGAAGTTTCTTACTGACCCAGGCATCTCCGCCAATATTATAATCGCCGATAATTCCAATGTCGTACGGGCCTACTTCTCGACCTGACCCCTTACCCAAGAGATGATCCCGAATAGCATCATTGGCAATATGATGACCAAGGGACTGGCTTATGCCCCTAAACCCTTCACAACGAACAGGGATGACAGGGAGATCAAGTGCTAAGCTCGTGCGACGTGCGACACTTTCAATGTCATCGCCAATCAGTCCGACAGGACATTCTGAAAGAACAGAAACTCCTTTGGCGTTCGGGAAAAGCCCAACAGCCTCGTTGATGATTGTCTCCAGTTTTTTGTCCCCACCGTAGATAATATCGCTTTCTTGGAAATCCGAGGTGAAAAGAAAAGGTACAAAGTTGTCAACGCCAATTTCACCATCTGCCAAATTTCGGCGATTGCCCCAAGAATAAAAGCCACACCCGACGGGACCATGAGAAATATGCACGATATCCTTGACTGGACCCCATACTACCCCTTTAGCTCCTGCGTAGGCACATCCCCGTGCGGTCATGACCCCCGGCACCGTTTTAGCATTAGATTTGACTGCGCATCCTTCACACGCGTCATCTTTGACCGCCAGATGTTGTTTCCGATTCTTTTGAGCCTTTTCCGGATAAATCTCCAGAACTTCTTCCACAGCTTGTTCTGCGGAATCCTTAGTTTGCCTTATGCTCATAATGTTGACCTCCCTAATTTGTCTATAGTTCACTATAGGTCTCTATAGCTGACGGATACTACATATCCATGATCCCGAATTCCATCATTAAATCTTCTAAGGCATCCATGGAAAGCGGAGTTGGGATGGTCATCATGGTGTTATTCTCGATTTTTTTAGCCAACTCTCGATACTGATCTGCCTGAATATGGGTGCTATTATATTCAATAACGGTCATCTTACGGACTTCAGCCCGTTGCACCTCGTTATCCCGGGGAATGAAGTGAATCATTTGGGTATTTAAGGATTTGGCCAAGGCTTCAATTAATTCATGTTCTTTGTCTGTTTGACGGCTGTTACAGATCAAACCACCCAGACGTACGGTCCCAGTTGTCGCGTATTTTAAGATTCCTTTAGAGATGTTATTGGCAGCATACATGGCCATCATTTCGCCCGAGGTTACGATATAGATTTCCTTGGCTTTATTCTCACGGATTGGCATGGCAAACCCCCCGCAGACAACGTCCCCTAAGACATCGTAGAAGACATAATCTGTTTCCGAGGTATAAGCACCGTTTTCTTCGAGAAAGTTAATGGCTGTGATTACCCCTCGACCGGCACAACCGACCCCTGGTTCTGGGCCGCCAGATTCAGCGCATTTAACGCCCAAATAGCCTTCCACCAAAACATCAGCCAATTCTAAATCTTCGACTGTCCCTCTTTCACGGGCTAAGTCCATGACAGTTGTTTGGGCTTTACTGTGCAGGATCAAGCGTGTGGAATCGGCTTTAGGGTCACAACCGACTATAGTCACTTTCCTTCCCATTTCAGCGAGAGCGACGACCGTGTTTTGGGTTGTCGTCGATTTTCCGATGCCACCTTTGCCATAGATTGCGATTTGTCTCATTTCAGTTTCCACCCCTTCAATGCTTTTTAATGTTCTTAATGTTTCTTACAGGACTGCCTTAGGTCCAATTTCTTTGGTGCGTATACGGACAACTTCCGTCAAAGAACAAACAAAAATCTTGCCATCACCCATGTGACCGGTTTGATTGGCTGTGATGAACGTCTGAACGGCTAAATCCACTTGCTCATCTTGAACTACTAAGGTCAATAAACGTTTGGGAATCCAGCTGATCACAGTCTCTTGGGCATGGGAGTTACTAATGACTAAGTTCAATTCCGGATCAATTTCTGAGGCCCAGCCGCCAATGCCACCCTGTTTACCTCTGCCCTCAACACTTTGGATCGTTAAAGCAGGAAACCCAGCATCTTCTAAAGACTTTTTAGTGATAGGTACTTGGTGACGTCTGATCACGGCAATAATTTCTTTCATGCTCTATAACCCCCTTGTCCCGCTGCTCACGGTATAGACCGCTTCAACTTCCGTCACGAAGATTTTTCCATCTCCCATGGTTCCGGTTTGAGCGTTATCGATAATAACATTGATCGCTTTTTCCACAAGGTCGTCTTCAACCACCGAAAGCAAAATGGTTTTGGGGAACTCATCATAATTTACATCTCCAATGCGGATACCCTTGGTTCTACCACGACCAAAAACATGCATTTTGGTTAGGGAAGGGAATCCCGCGTCTGCCAAAGCCTCGGCCACAATCTCGGTTTTCTCCGGTCTAATAATTGCTCTAATCATTTTCATACTAATTTCCCCTTTCATTATTTTCAGTAAAATAGTTTGAGTTTTGTTCAGCTAAACTGTTTGGGTAGCGTCTCTTCTGTAGCATCACCTCCTTTAATAAAAAACAAAGAGAGCCCTTATTTTAATAATTAATAAGGGCTCTCTTTTACACTTTGACGCTCCAAATCCAAGATCTGGTGCCCGTCGTTTATATTAAGTTGTCTGGATAGGTACTTGCTTGGATTAAAACTCTCTTACACTCTAATCTCTC